>NZ_JBHVWZ010000010.1:0-166323 GCF_042881985.1 Streptomyces sp. NPDC058246
CGAGGAATAATCGGAAGGTTCACAGCGTCCTCGCTGTGCGCCTGCCGGACACTGCCCGACAGGACTTTTTCAAAGGAACCTCGCCCCAGCCGAAATGGCCGGAGACGGGGTATCAACATATCTGGCGTTGATTTTTGGCACGCTGTTGAGTTCTCAAGGAACGGACGCTTCCTTTGTACTCACCCTCTCGGGCTTTCCTCCGGGCGCTTCCCTTCGGTCTTGCGTTTCCGACTCTATCAGACCGTTTCCGGTTCCGATTTCCTCGGCGCTTTCCAGGTTTCCGCTTTCGCGTTTCCCTTTCCGGCGGTTCCGACTCTATCAGATCCTTTCGGGCCTGATTCCCAGTCAGCGGGGCTTGTCTTCGCGGCTGTTGGGCCGTTCCGACGAGTGAGACTTTAGCGGATTCCTGGCTCCCGAGCTAATCGGGGTGGCGCCCTTTCGAACGCGGATTCCTCATTTCGCAAACGCGCATGAAAACGAGCTGACGACGAGTCGTCGTTCGTTGTGTGCTTGCTGCGGAATGGCTGTCCGGGGACCGACCGGAGTCGACGCTCACGTCGGACAGCTCGGAGAACATTACGTACGGGGCAGGGGTGTGTCAACTTCGCTCCGGGAGCCGTCCCGGAGGCGTAGCCTCGTACCCATGACTACGCATACGTGCACCCAGCAGTGGTGGGCCGCCTGACGGCGGCCGTACTCACGTATGTACTCAACGGCCGCCGCCTCGGCGGCCGTTTTCGTGTCTCCCTCCTGGAGCGCCGGCCGGCGGGCGCGGCGGCCTCGATCAGGAGGTGGCGGGATGACGCGGATCTTCAGTGGGGTCAAGCCGACCGGGCATCTGACGCTGGGGAACTATCTGGGCGCCGTGCGACGGTGGGCCGACGTCGATCAGCACCGGGCCGATGCCCTGTTCTGCATCGTCGATCTGCACGCGCTGACCGTGGACCACGATCCCGGGCGGGTGCGCAGGCTCAGCAGGCAGGCGGCGACGTTGTTCCTGGCGTCGGGGCTCGATCCCGAGCTGTGCACCGTGTTCGTACAGAGTCATGTGGACGAGCACGCGCGGCTGTCGTATCTGCTGGAGTGCGTCGCGACCGACGGGGAGATGCGGCGGATGATCCAGTACAAGGAGAAGGCCGCGCGCGAACGGGAGCGGGGCGGGAGTGTGCGGCTGTCACTGCTGACCTATCCCGCGCTGATGGCGGCGGACATCCTGGCGTACGGGACCGATGAGGTGCCGGTGGGGGACGACCAGACGCAGCATGTGGAGCTGACGCGGGATCTCGCGGTGCGGTTCAACCAGCGGTACGGGCACACGTTCGTCGTTCCCCGGGCCACGCGTCCGGAGGTCGCGGAGCGGGTCATGAATCTTCAGCAACCGACGTCGAAGATGGGCAAGAGCGATGACGTCGGGCCCGGGGTCGTCTATCTGCTCGACGAGCCGGATGTCGTGCGGAAGAAGATCATGCGCGCCGTGACGGACAGCGGGCGGGATGTGGAGTACGACCCGGAGGGGCGGCCGGGAGTCTCCAATCTGCTGGAGATCCTCGCGGCCTGTGAGGGTGGGAACCCCGAGGCCTTGGGCGGTGTATATGAGTCGTACGGCGCTTTGAAGAAAGACACCGCCGAGGCCGTGGTCGAACTCCTCAGGCCCGTACAGGACAGGCACAAAGAGTTGTGCGCGGATCCTGCGTACGTGGAGGGGGTGCTGCGAGACGGTGCGAAGAGGGCCAGTGACATGGCAAGACCAAGGGTGAACACGGCGTACGAGGCGATCGGCCTGCTGCCGGCAGCGGAGTAACCGACCGCCGTCACCGCAGGGGTTGTGCAAGGGGGCCCGGCCCGGGCGCCGGGTAAGGGCGAGCCCGGCGCCCGGGGAGGGGTCAGCTGTTGCCGGAGGCGAGCTCGCGGCTCCGGTCGCGGGCCGCTTCCAACGCCGCGATGAGCGCCGCACGCACCCCGTGGTTCTCCAGCTCACGGATCGCGTTGATCGTGGTGCCCGCGGGGGACGTGACGTTCTCGCGGAGCTTCACGGGGTGCTCCCCGCTGTCGCGAAGCATCACGGCGGCGCCGATCGCGGACTGGACGATCAGGTCGTGGGCCTTGTCGCGGGGCAGGCCGAGCAGGATGCCCGCGTCCGTCATGGCCTCGACCAGGTAGAAGAAGTACGCCGGTCCGGAGCCGGAGAGGGCGGTGCAGGCGTCCTGCTGCGACTCGGGGACGCGGAGCGTCTTGCCGACGGCGCCGAAGATCTCCTCGGCGTACGCGAGGTGCTCGGCGGTGGCGTGGGTGCCGGCGGAGATGACTGACATGGCCTCGTCGACGAGGGCGGGCGTGTTCGTCATGACGCGGACCACCGGGGTGCCTGGAGCCAGGCGCTCCTCGAAGAAGGAGGTGGGGATGCCTGCCGCGCCGCTGATGATCAGGCGGTCGGCGGGGATGTGTGGGGCGAGTTCGTCGAGGAGGGTGCCCATGTCCTGCGGCTTGACCGTGAGGATCAGGGTGTCGGCGCTCTTCGCCGCCTCCGGGTTGCTGACCGGGGTGACTCCGTGGCGCTCCTGGAGTTCTTTGGCCCGCTCGGGGCGGCGGGCGGTGACCAGCAGGTCCGCGGGGGCCCAGCCGGCTCGGATCATTCCGCTGAGCAGCGCTTCGCCGATTTTGCCGGTGCCGAGGACTGCGACTTTCTGGGTCATCAGGGGGTGCCCTCCGGGGGGTGCGTCGTCCGGGGTCCATCCTCGCACCGGAGGTGCCGGCGGGGCGGGGGTGTCCGTTGGGCGGGACGCCGGTTGCCCAGCTGGCCGGGGTCGGGGCTGGGCTCGGGGCGGGTGGGCCTACCGGCACCGGCGGGATGCCGCTCTCTTCGGGACAGGTGCCGCTCTCTTCGCTGCTCTCTTCGGGACGGGCGCCGCCCCTGACGGCACGCATGCCCGCAGCCAGGTCGGTTCTACGCCGTCCGCCTCCTCAGCGTTGCCGCGCCCAAGGTCAGGACCAGAAGGGCGCAGCCCGCGACGATCAGGGCGTCGCGGACGAAGCCGGCTGTCATGTCGGTGTGCTTGAGGACTTCGTTCATGCCGTCGACGGCGTAGGACATGGGGAGGACGTTGGAGATGGCCTCCAGGACGGGGTGCATGTCGGGGCGGGGGGTGAAGAGGCCGCAGAGGAGGAGCTGGGGGAAGATCACGGCCGGCATGAACTGGACCGCCTGGAATTCGGAGGCGGCGAAGGCCGAGACGAAGAGGCCGAGGGCGGTGCCGAGCAGGGCGTCGAGAAGGGCTACCAGGAGCAGGAGCCAGGGAGAGCCCGTGACGTCCAGGCCGAGGAACCAGACCGCCAGGCCGGTGGCCAGGGCCGACTGGACGATGGCCAGGGCTCCGAAGGCCAGGGCGTAGCCGGCGATCAGGTCGCCCTTGCCGAGGGGCATGGCGAGGAGACGTTCGAGGGTGCCGGAGGTGCGCTCGCGGAGGGTGGCGATCGAGGTCACCAGGAACATCGTGATCAGCGGGAAGATCCCGAGGAGGGAGGCGCCGATGGAGTCGAAGGTGCGCGCGCTGCCGTCGAACACATAGCGGAGCAGTACGAGCATCACGCACGGGATGAGGATCAACAGCGCGATGGTGCGCGGGTCGTGGTGGAGCTGGCGCAGCACGCGGGTCGCGGTGGCGGTGGTGCGGGAGGGGCTGAGCGCCCTCGGTCGTGGCGTCGTGCCGGAGCCGGCGCTGGGGTCCGCGCCCTTGCCCGTACCCGTGCCGGGGCTCGTGGCTGAGGTGGTGGTCATCGGAGGGTCTCCTTGCGGGAGGCGCCGGACGGGGAGTCGGGGTCGGCCGCGTCGCCCGTCGCGGTCCGGTCGGCCGCCGCGATCGCCTCGTCCACCAGGTGGAGGAAGGCGGCCTCGACGGTGTCGGAGTCGGTGCGCTCGCGCAGGGCGTCGGGGGTGTCGTCGGCGAGGATCTCGCCCTCGCGCATGAGCAGGAGGCGGTGGCAGCGCTCGGCCTCGTCCATGACGTGGGAGGAGATCAGGAGCGTCGCTCTCCGTTCGGTGGCGATGGTGTGGAAGAGGTTCCACAGGTCGCGGCGCAGGACCGGGTCGAGGCCGACGGTGGGTTCGTCCAGGACCAGGAGTTCCGGCGTGCCGAGCAGGGCGACCGCGAGGGAGACGCGGCTGCGCTGGCCGCCGGAGAGGTTTCCGGCGAGTGAGTCGGCGTGGGAGGTGAGGTCGACGTCGGCGATGGCCTGGGTGACGTCGGCGCGGCGGCGTTCGGCGGCGGCGCGGCCCGGGTCGAGGATCGCGGCGAAGTATTCGAGGTTCTGGCGGACGGTCAGGTCGTCGTAGACGGAGGGGGCTTGGGTGACGTAGCCGATGCGGGAGCGGAGGTGCGCGTGGCCCGCGGGGAGGCCGAGGACTTCCAGCGTGCCGGTGACCTTGGCCTGGGTGCCGACGGTCGAGCGCATCAGGGTTGATTTGCCGCAGCCGGAAGGGCCGAGCAGGCCGGTGATCTGGCCGCGCGGAACGGCGAAGTCGAGTCCGCGCAGGACGGTGCGGGTGCCGCGTACGACGCTGAGGTCTTGGGCGCGGACGGCGGCCGGTTGCGCGGGCTCGGGTGAGCCTGCGGGGTCGGGTGGGCGCGGGTTTATAATCATCACTCGATGAATATTCCTCCTGCGGGGCGTGCCGGTCAAGCCCGGTCGCATTCGACGGCGCAGGCGCGCATCGGCGCGATCGGAAGGGGGCACTCCGGCGCGAGTGGGGTGGCGCGCTTCCGCGTTCACGCCGCGGTCACACCGAAGGGGTGCTCGATCAACTCCCGTACCTGACAATGGATTTCAGTGCGCGGTCATATGCCCGAGCGCCTGTGCGTCTTGGGGCGCAGGCCCAGGTGTCATGGGTCCGGTGTCATGGGTCCGGTGTCATGGGTCCGGTGTCATGGGTCCGGTGTCATGGGTCCGGTGTCATGGGTCCGGTGTCATGGGTCCGGGTGTCATGGATCCGGGTGTCATGGTCTGGGGGCCCCTGGGCGTGTGGGCCCTGGGCGTGTGGGCGCGTCGTAGGTTCGCCGTGCCCTCCCCCGGCTCGGCGCCCACGCATCTAGACCGCGTGGGACATCAGCCATGTGCATGTGGAGACCGAGGACCGGGGGGCCTCGGGGCTGGTGGTGAGGGTGGTCGGGAACGCGACCTTCCTGCGGCTGCCCAAGCTGCTGGACGCCCTGGAGGCGTTGCCGCAGGACCGGGACGTACGGCTGGAGTTGGGCGGACTGCGGCATGTGGACCACGCGTGCGCGGCGGCCCTGGAGGGGTGGGCCGCCGGGCGGGATCACGAACGGGTCGCCACCAGTAGGTCGACGACGTAGGTCTCCTCCACGATTCCGTCCGGGAAGATCGGGAGGAGATGGCTTCTCTCCTCGGTGAGGAACGCCGTGGCGCGCTCCTCGCCGAGGACCAGGAACGCCGAGTGGCTGCCGATGTTGGCGAGGTGCGTGTCCAGCGGGACGCGGCGGCTCCAGCGGACCTGGTGGCGGTCGAAGGCGAGTCGGCCGCTCGGGTCGGCGGCGAGGGTGACGGCGGCTCTTGCGCCGCTGCCGCTCTTTTCGCCCACCTGGTCGATGCCGAGGTAGCGCTCGATGCGGGTGGCCGCCGCCGCGATCCACGGGACGTCCAGGGCGTGGGTGTTCCACCAGAGGGCCAGGGCACCGCCCGGGCGCAGGACGCGCAGTGCCTCCGGGACGGAGTGGGCCGGGTCGGTCCAGTGCCAGGACTGGGCGTACGTGAGGAAGTCCGCGGAGGCGGTGGCCAGGGGGAGGGCGTCGCCGCTGCCCCGGACGAGCGGGACCCGCGGGAGGGTGCGGCGGAATTCCGCCGCCATGCCGGCGCCGGGCTCCACGGCGATGACGTCCGCGCCCCTGTCGTGGAGGAGGGCGGTCGCTATGCCGGTGCCGGCGCCCACGTCGATGACCTTCGCGCCGGTGAGGGGACGGACGGCGAGGTCTTCGATCGCGTCGAAGAGGGTGGGCGGATACGAGGGACGGTTTGCGGCGTACTGGGCTGCGGCGGTGTTGAAGGAATGGGCCCGGGTGGTGTGGGAGGAGGAGTGGCCGCGCGTGGTCATGGGGTCATGATGGCGGGTGGTGCTGTGGGTGGGGTGAGGTTTCGTCCTTCTCTGTTTTTGCCCTCTGCCCTCTGCCCTCTGCCCTCTGCCCTCCCCCAAGGTCTCGGCTTCGCTCGAGCAGGGGCCCCCATGGTCCCTGGGGCTCCGCTCCCCGGACGGCGGTATCGGTCCGAACGGCCTCGTCCGCAAACGCCGGTCGGCTAAGGCCGCCTTTTCCGGGACGGGTTGCCCGTGCGGCGCTTGGTGCGGCGGGCGTACTGTTCGCGCGCCGTCTCGTACTCCTCGCGGTGGAGCTTCTCGCCGGGCGCCTCGGTGAGGGAGCGGAAGGCGTAGGCGAGGAGGGAGCCGATGAAGCCGATGGCCAGAAGGCCGCGGAGGGAGGCCTGGCGGTCGGGGTCGGGGCGCTTGGTGAACGCGTCCCAGGTGTGCCGGAACGCCAGGGCGCTGCACACCGCGAACATCACCACGACCATCAGAGTCACGGGCTTGCCGACGTCCGCGATGGCCAGGCCCTGGTAGGCGAAGCGCAGGACGAAGCAGGCGGCGACGGCGGCCGCGAGCGAGCCCACGGCCACGCCGACCCGGCGGCCGGTGTAGCCGCCGTCGTGCTCCACCCAGGTCGTGCCGAAGAAACGCAGGGGCTCGGGCTGGGGCCCCGCGGGGGTACCGGTCGCAGCTTGGGTCTCGTCGCTCACCCGATGATTATCGCTCCGGCGCCGCCGCGGCGGCTTCCGGCGCCCGCCGCGGGGGTTTCCGGCGCCCGTCATGGGGGTTCCGGCGCCCCCCGCGGCGGTTTCCGGCCACCGCCCGTCAGGAACACTTCGGGGCTACGTAGCCGTCGGTGCCCGTCTGTACGTAGGCGTCCGACACGAACTGGCCGTTGGAAATGTTGTCCCAGATCTTCGTCGTCCCGTACGGACCGCTGACGGTCTCGCCCGGGCACTGGCAGTAGATCGGGACGCGTGAGCCGGCCGGCAGGGTGCGGACGACGCTGAAGTGGGTGCCCGGGCCGCTGCGGACATTGACGTTGTAGCCCGGTGCGATCGGGTACGTGCGCAGCGCCTCGGCGCTCAGTGGCTCAACTGCCGCCGTCTCCCCCGCGCCCGCGATCTCTATCTCTTCCGTGGCCATCCTGGCCTCCCCCGTCGAATGGTTCACGTGAACGGTTCACGTGAACCGTTCACGCCAAATTTGTGATGCGGGCCGAGGCTAGCAAGCCGCCGAGGTTTCGCACGAAGCATCGACTAGGCTCTGCGCGTCGCGCATGCGGACGGACCCACGGGGGTGAGCGATGCCGCCACAGCGCAGCGCCGGTACTGATCCGGAAGCGGAACATCCGCGCTATGCCGGGCAGTACCTGCTGGAGGCGAAGCTCGGTTCCGGTGGCATGGGCATCGTGCATCTCGCGCGGTCCGCTTCCGGGTTGCGGCTCGCCGTCAAGGTCGTGCATGCCGAGTTCGCCCAGGACCCCGAGTTCCGGGGGCGCTTCCGGCAGGAGGTCGCAGCCGCCCGGAAGGTGAGCGGTGCCTTCACCGCGCCCGTCGTGGACGCCGACCCCGAGGCCGACCACCCGTGGATGGCGACCCTGTTCATCCCCGGCCCGACCCTCGCCGAGCACGTGAAGCGGAACGGCGCGCTGCCGCCCGCTCGGCTGCGCCATCTCATGGCGGGGCTGGCCGAGGCACTGCGGGACATTCACCGGGCCGGTGTCGTGCACCGCGACCTGAAGCCCAGCAACGTCCTGCTGGCCGGCGATGGCCCCAAGGTCATCGACTTCGGTATCTCGCGGCCTTCGGACAGTGAACTGCGCACCGAGACGGGCAAGTTGATCGGCACTCCGCCGTTCATGGCTCCTGAGCAGTTCCGCAGGCCACGGCAGGTCGGACCGGCCGCCGATGTCTTCGCGCTGGGCTCGGTGATCGTGCACGCGGCCACCGGGAGCGGGCCCTTCGACTCCGACAGTCCGTATCTCGTCGCGTATCAAGTCGTGCACGACGAGCCGGACTTGACAGGCGTACCGGAGGATCTGGTCGATCTCGTCTCCCGCTGTCTCGCCAAGGAGCCCGAGGACCGGCCCACACCGGACGAGCTGATGACCGCGCTGCGATCGGTTTCGGCCTCGTACGACACCCAGGCGTTCATACCCGAGCAGCGCTCCGGAGACGGGGAGTCGGCGCGGGCGGTGAAGGGGAGTCCTCCTGAGCCGAGGCGCGACCGGTCCGGCCCGGACCGCCGAGAGACGGCGACCCACGCGAAGGCTTCCGGTCCCCACAAGGGGTCGGATCCCCACGAGGCTTCCAGCCCTCGCGAAGCTTCAGGTCCCCACGAGGCATCGGATCCCCACGAGGCTTCAGGTCCCCGCAAGGCATCGGACGCCTCCAGGGTGTCGGATCCCGAGAAGGCTGCCGGGAACCGGCGTTGGCGGCTGCCCGCCGCGGTCGTCGCCGCCGTGCTCGTCGCGGCCGCCGGCGCCTTCACCGTACTCAACGCCGCTGACACCCCGGCCTCGGCGACCCACGAGGGGCGGCAGGCCCAGAGCAGCGACTTCAAGCCGTGGGACGTCGACCTGAGCGCTCCCGGCGCCAGAGCCGATGGTCTGCCGCAATGCACGTACACGCCCCGCACGTTGTACTGCGTGCGGCCCGGTGTCCTGGCCGCCGCGGTCGATCCGGCCGACGGCCGGGTGCTGTGGTCCCGGAGCGACACAGGACGGGCGAGTTCCTACGCCACGCCCCCGCCGGTACTGACCGGCGGGCTCCTGCACGTCGTCAGTCGGAACGGAAAGCGCCTGACGGCGCTGGACCCTGCCACGGGCGTGACCCGTTGGAGCCGCGACATCGCGCGCTACGACGGCCGGATCGCCCACGTCGGCGGCATCGTCCTGCTCACCGGTCCCGACTCCAAGGTCGTCGCGCTGGACGCGGCGACGGGCGAGGAGAAGTGGCGTCACGCGATCCCGGGGCAGGCCCTGCCCCAGTTCCTCGCGTACGGGGACGGGGTCGCCTACGCGATGACGCCGAGCGGGGACGAGACCCGGGTGGCCGCGGTGGACCCGCAGACCGGTGCCGTGGAATGGCAGCAGCGCATGGACGGGGTACTGAGCCTCGTGGGCGCCCATGACGGAGCGGTCTGGTTCACCTCGACCACGGTCGACCAGTACACGGACTCCGTCGTGCGATACGACGCCGCGAACCGCACGGCTCACCGCATCGCGCTGCGTCACGCGCTGCCGCAGGCGCAGGCCGTCGTACAGGGCGACACCGTGTATCTGCTGGGCGGCGACGGCACGCTGGTGGCCGTGGACACCAGGACGTCGGCCCAGCTCTGGCGTGTGGAGACCTCCGTCAGCAAGTCCTCGGCTCCGGTAGTGGCCGGACATCGGCTCTACTTCACCGCGGTGGACGGACGGCTCCTCGCCGTCGACACCGATCGCGGCACACTGCTTGGGCAGACGAAGCCACGGCTGGGCAGCGACCGGGGCTCGCTCGTCAGCGCCATCCCGGCGCCGGTCACCGCCGACAACAAGGTCTACTCCACCGCCCCCGACGGCTCCCTCTTCGCAGTCGACGCCCGCGACCCGTCGGGGTGGTGAACGGAAAGGGGGCCGCTCCCGAGAGAGCGGCCCCCTGATTCCCGTTCCGAGGCGTCAGGCCAATTTGGAGACATCTTCCAAGGCGTCAGCCCCCGGCTTGGAGACATCTTCCAATGTGCCAGCCCAGCTGGGTGACGTCTTCCAAGGTGTCAGCCCAGCTTGGAGACGTCCCGCACCGCGCCCTTGTCCGCACTCGTCGCCATCGCGGCGTAGGCGCGGAGGGCGGCGGAGACCTTGCGGTCACGGTTGGCCGGGGCGTAGACACCGTTCAGGGCGTCGCGGCGGGTGGCCAGTTCCTCGTCGGAGACCAGGAGCTCGATGGTGCGGTTCGGGATGTCGATGCGGATGCGGTCGCCGTCCTGGACCAGCGCGATGGTGCCGCCGGAGGCCGCCTCCGGGGAGGCGTGACCGATCGAGAGGCCCGACGTGCCGCCGGAGAAGCGGCCGTCGGTGATCAGGGCGCAGGTCTTGCCGAGGCCGCGGCCCTTGAGGAAGGAGGTCGGGTAGAGCATCTCCTGCATACCCGGGCCGCCCTTGGGGCCCTCGTAGCGGATGACGACGACGTCGCCGTCCGTGACCTGCTTGTTCAGGATCTTCTCGACGGCCTCCTCCTGCGACTCGCAGACGACCGCCGGGCCCTCGAAGGTCCAGATGGACTCGTCGACGCCCGCCGTCTTCACGACGCAGCCGTCGACCGCCAGGTTGCCCTTGAGGACCGCCAGGCCGCCGTCCTTGGAGTACGCGTGCTCGGCGGAGCGGATGCAGCCGTTCTCGGCGTCCTCGTCGAGGGCTTCCCAGCGCTCGGACTGGGAGAAGGCCTCGGCGGAGCGCTTGCAGCCGGGGGCCGCGTGCCACAGCTCGATGGCCTCGGGGGACGGGGAGCCGGCGCGCACGTCCCACGACTTCAGCCAGTCGTTCAGCGACGGGCTGTGGACGCAGTGCACGTCCTCGTTGAGCAGACCGGCGCGGTGCAGCTCGCCCAGCAGGGCCGGGATGCCGCCCGCGCGGTGCACGTCCTCCATGTAGTACGTGCGGTCCTTCGCCACGTTCGGGGCGACCTTGGCGAGGCACGGCACGCGGCGCGAGACCTCGTTGATCTCGTCCAGGCCGAAGGGGACGCCCGCCTCCTGGGCGGCGGCCAGCAGGTGCAGGATCGTGTTGGTGGAGCCGCCCATGGCGATGTCGAGGGCCATGGCGTTCTCGAAGGCGGCGTGCGTGGCGATGTTGCGCGGCAGGACCGACTCGTCGTCCTGGTCGTAGTAGCGGCGCGTGATGTCGACGACCGTGCGGGCCGCGTCCTCGTACAGGCCCTTGCGGGCGGTGTGCGTGGCGAGCACCGAACCGTTGCCGGGCAGGGACAGGCCGATCGCCTCGGTCAGGCAGTTCATCGAGTTGGCGGTGAACATGCCGGAACAGGAGCCGCAGGTCGGACAGGCGTTCTCCTCGATACGGAGGATGTCCTCGTCCGAGATCTTGTCGTTCACGGCGTCGGAGATCGCGTCGACCAGGTCGAGCGTACGGACCGTGCCGTCGACCAGCGTGGCCCGGCCGGACTCCATCGGGCCGCCGGAGACGAAGACCGTCGGGATGTTCAGGCGCAGGGCCGCCATCAGCATGCCCGGCGTGATCTTGTCGCAGTTCGAGATGCAGATCAGGGCGTCGGCGCAGTGGGCCTCCACCATGTACTCGACCGAGTCCGCGATCAGGTCGCGGGACGGCAGGGAGTACAGCATGCCGCCGTGGCCCATCGCGATGCCGTCGTCGACCGCGATCGTGTTGAACTCGCGCGCGATGCCCCCGGCGGCCGTGATGGCCTCACTCACGATCCGGCCGACCGGCTGGAGATGGGTGTGGCCGGGCACGAACTCCGTGAACGAGTTCGCGACCGCGATGATCGGCTTCCGTCCGATGTCCGCGCCCGGTACACCGGAGGCGCGCATAAGGGCGCGTGCGCCCGCCATGTTGCGGCCGTGGGTGACTGTGCGGGACCTCAGCTCGGGCATCGTCGCTCGCTCCTTCGGGGAGGCATGAGGAGAGTCATGACTGATGTCGAGCGTACGCCGGTGCTCCAGGATCCGGACAGGCCGTCCGCCATACGGGACGCGTGTCTCGACCAGCGGCCACTTCCGGACGGCGTACGTGCTGGTCAGCGGAGCTTCGGCGGATCCGCCGCACCTCGTCGGGGTGCCCGGTCGCTCACGGGTTCGTCAGATGTCCTTGGACCACGGGAGCGACCCGTCCGATGATCCGCTCCGGGTCCGCCGAGGCCAGCGGCTCCACCTGGATCACGTACCGCAGCATCGCGACCCCGACGAGCTGGGCGGCGGCCAGCTCGGCGCGCAGCTCGGCGTCCGGGAGGTCGAGCTGCCCGGCGATGCGGCGCAGCAGCTGGGTGGCGATGAGGCGGCGGAAGACGGCGGCGGCGGCCTCGTTGTTCACGGCGGAGCGCACGATCGCGAGAAGCGGGGTGCGGGTGGCCGGGTTCTCCCAGATGCCGAAGATGAAGCGGGTCAGGCGTTCGCCGACGCCGTCGAGGGGACCCTCCTCGACGGCGGCCGGGGCGTCCAGGGCGGGGGCGAAGGCGACCTCGATGGCCGCCTCGAAGACCTGCTCCTTGGTGCCGAAGTAGTGGTGGACGAGCGCGGAGTCCACGCCGGCGGCCTTGGCGATGCCACGGACCGACGTCTTCTCGTAGCCCCGCTCGGAGAACTCCTCGCGGGCCGCCTCCAGAATGCGGTCGCGGGTGGCGGGGCCCGCCTCCGTCTGCGTACGGGAGGGGCGTCCCCGGCCTCGGCGGGGGGCGGCGTTCGTCACCGGCGGGGCACCTTCACCGCGGAGGCGAGGTGGAGGCGGGTGAAGGCCAGGGCCTCCGCCAGGTCGGCCTCGCGTTCGGCGCTGGACATCGCGCGGCGGGTGTTGACCTCGATGACGACGTGGCCGTCGAAGCCGGTGGTCGCGAGGCGCTCCAGGAGTTCCGCGCAGGGCTGGGTGCCGCGGCCGGGGACGAGGTGCTCGTCCTTGTTGGAGCCGTTGCCGTCGGCGAGGTGGACGTGGCCGAGACGGTCGCCCATGCGGTCGATCATGTGCAGGGCCTCGGTACGGGCCGTCGCGGTGTGGCTGAGGTCGATGGTGAAGTGACGGTAGTCCTCTTTCGTCACGTCCCAGTCGGGGGCGTACGCGAGCATCTCGCGGTCGCGGTAGCGCCAGGGGTACATGTTCTCGACGGCGAACCGTACGTCGGTCTCGTTCGCCATCCGCCAGATCCCGGTGACGAAGTCGCGCGCGTACTGCCGCTGCCAGCGGAACGGCGGGTGCACCACGACGGTGCTCGCGCCCAGCTTCTCGGCCGCCGCCCGCGCGCGCTGGAGCTTGATCCACGGGTCGGTGGACCATACGCGCTGGGTGATCAGCAGGCAGGGGGCGTGCACGGCGAGGATCGGGATCTGGTGGTAGTCGCTGAGGCGGTGGAGGGCTTCGATGTCCTGGCTGACCGGGTCGGTCCACACCATGACCTCGACACCGTCGTAGCCGAGGCGCGCGGCGATCTCGAAGGCCGTCGCCGTCGACTCCGGATACACGGAGGCCGTGGACAGCGCGACCTTCGCATCCGGGATGCGCACCACTGGTTCTGCCACGAGGGACAGAGTACGGGGTGCCTCCGGCGGTTCGGCGGGGGTGGTGGGGGTCGGCCCGGAGGTCCGGTGCCCCCCAGCCGACCCCGGCCAAGGCCCCTTTTCGCCGGTCGCGGTTCACCACCGTGAGCGAGCCGGGCTCGATGTGGCAGGTCGCGCGGTTCACCACCGTGAGCGGGCCGGGCTCGATGTGGCAGGTCGCGCGGTTCGCCTCGTCCCCGCGCGGGCCGGCGGCCCTCTCGCGGGGTGCGGGGGCCCTACGGCTTCTTCGCTACTCCGATGCCGTCGGGGACTGTCCCGCTACCCCGATGCCATCGGGACTTTTCCGCTATCCCGATGCCGTCGGGGAGTGTTCCGCTACCGCGATGCCGTCGGGGCCCTTTCCGCTACTCCGACGCCATCTGGTCCAGGCGGCGCAGGATGACGCCCTCGCGAAGAGCCCAGGGGCAGATCTCGACGGCCTCCACGCCGAAGAGGTCCATGGCGCCCTCGGCGACGAGGGCGCCGGCGAGGAGCTGGCCGGAGCGGCCCGGGGAGACGCCGGGGAGTTCGGCGCGCTCCTCCGCGGTCATGGAGGCGAGGCGGGGGACCCAGTCCTCCAGGGTGCGGCGCTTGAGCTCACGCTGGACGTAGAGACCCTCCGTGGAACGGGCGGCGCCGGCCAGGCGGGCCAGCTGCTTGAAGGTCTTGGAGGTGGCGACCACGTGGTCGGGGGCCCCGAGGCGGGTGAACTCGCCGACCGTACGGGCGATCTGGGCGCGCACATGGCGGCGCAGCGCCTTGACGTCGGCGGGATCGGCGGGGTCGGTGGGCAGCCAGCCGGCGGTCAGCCGCCCGGCGCCGAGCGGCAGCGACACCGCCGCGTCCGGCTCCTCGTCCATGCCGTACGCGATCTCCAGGGAGCCGCCGCCGATGTCGAGGACGAGCAGTCTGCCCGCCGACCAGCCGAACCAGCGGCGGGCGGCCAGGAATGTGAGCCTGGCCTCCTCCGCACCGGTCAGCACCTGGAGCTCGACGCCGGTCTCGGCCTGCACCCGGGCCAGTACGTCGTCGGCGTTGCCGGCCTCCCGGACCGCGGAGGTCGCGAACGGCAGCAGAGCCTCGACGCCCTTGTCCTCGGCGGCCTCCAGCGCGTCCTGGACCGTCTGGATCAGTTTGTCGACGCCCTGGGGATCGATCGCCCCGCTCGCGTCGAGCAGTTGGGCAAGGCGCAGTTCGGCCTTGTGCGAATGCGCGGGCAGCGGTCGCGCGCCGGGGTGGGCGTCCACCACCAGCAGATGCACCGTGTTCGAACCCACGTCGAGGACACCGAGTCTCATGTACGGAACGCTACTGCGCGTGCGGCGCTCGGCCGTCCCCGGAGTGGGCAGAAGCGACTTACCCTGGACGAGTGCCAAAGACGAAAAAGGCGAAGCCCGACAAATCGGCCAAGGGTTCTTCGCAGGCGACGGCCACCAAGCCCAAGAAGTCCCCGAAGAAGACGTCCGTGTCCGACGAGAAGGGGCTCGACTTCGCTCGCGCATGGGTGGAGTTTCCGGATCCCGCCGACGAGGAGCAGGTCTTCCGGTGCGATCTGACATGGCTGACCTCTCGCTGGAACTGCATCTTCGGAAGCGGCTGCCAGGGCATCCAGGCAGGGCGCGCCGACGACGGCTGCTGCACGCTGGGGGCCCACTTCTCGGACGAGGACGACGAGAAGCGGGTGGCCGGGCATGTGGCGCGGCTCACGCCGGAGATCTGGCAGAACCATGACGTGGGCGTGGCGACCGGCTGGGTCTCGCAGGACGAGGACGGCGACCGCCAGACCCGCCCGTACCAGGGCTCGTGCATCTTCCAGAACCGGCCCGGCTTCGCCGGCGGAGCGGGCTGTTCGCTGCACATCCTCGCCCTGAGGGAGGGCCGCGAGCCGCTGGAGACCAAGCCGGACGTCTGCTGGCAGCTGCCCGTGCGGCGGACGTACGAGTGGATCGACCGGCCCGACGACACCCGGGTCCTCCAGGTCTCCATCGGCGAGTACGACCGTCGCGGCTGGGGTCCCGGCGGCCACGACCTGCACTGGTGGTGCACCTCGGCGACCTCCGCGCACGGTGCGGGCGACCCGGTGTACGTCTCGTACCGCCCAGAGCTGATCGAGCTCATGGGCAAGGAGGGGTACGACCGCCTGGTCGAGCTCTGCGAGGAGCGGCTGGCCTCGCAGCTGCCGCTGCTGGCACCGCATCCGGCGGACCCGGTCACCTGACGCTCGACGGGAACACTTGGACGGGACTGGACGGGAACTGCTTCGACGGGACTGACGGGAACTATCTCGCCGGGACTGATGAGAACTATTTCGTTGGGACTGACGGAGCTGCTTCGCCGGGGTTTACGAGGTGGACGGGCTCGGGTCGCCGCTGTCGCTGGGCGGTGGCGTCGAGCCCCCTGGGTCGGAGGGGGCCGAGTCCGTGGGGGTCGGCTGAGGGTCGGACGGGGTCGGGTCGCTGGGCGTCGGGGTCGGATCGCTCGGGGTGGGATCCGGGTCGGTGGGGGTGCCCGGGGCGCTGGGCGTCGGGTCGGGGTCGTGGCTGCCCGGGGCGGACGGGCCCGCGTTGCCATACCCGTCGATCGTGACCACGGCGCCCGCCGGGGCGATCGACACCCGCGCGCTCCAGGGGCCCACCGGCTCGCGAAGATGATCGACGTACACCTTGATCGTCAACGATTCGCCGGGTTCGAGCGTTCCCGACGACTGGCTCAGGTAGAGCCAGGGCGCTCCGGTGTGCGCGGACCAGTGCACCGGTGAACTGCCGGACGCGGTCAGCCTGACGAGGGTCGTGTCGCCGCTGCTGCCCGCCGCCACCGAGAGATGTCCGCCACCCGGGGCCGCGGTGCTTCCGGGGGCGCTGATGACCTCCACGGAGACGTCGGGCGAGCGGCTGCCCTTGGTGAAACGGCCGTCGGGTCTGGTGCTGGCGTTGCCGGCGTTCTCGTAGCCGCCGCCCGCTTCCTCGCCGTTCATGCCGTCGGGGCCGTGCGCCTCGCTCGCGGTGACGGGACGGCCGTCGGTGCCCTCGCCGGTGAGGGGCGCGCCACGATAAGCCGCCCAGAGGGC
Organism: Streptomyces sp. NPDC058246; assembly: GCF_042881985.1. Taxonomy (NCBI): domain Bacteria; kingdom Bacillati; phylum Actinomycetota; class Actinomycetes; order Kitasatosporales; family Streptomycetaceae; genus Streptomyces; species Streptomyces sp. NPDC058246. Next base: position 16,416 of record NZ_JBHVWZ010000010.1, read on the forward strand.
GAGCACGGGCGCGGCGACGACCGTGGCGACGACCGTGGTCGTGACGGCACGCGCGCGGAGACGGTCCCTTCGCGCGGCGTGGTCCTTGGGGTCCATCGGGAAACCGCGCCGGTCGAAGCGCGGAGCGCTGCCCCGCGCGCGCGGGGCGTGCCCGATGGCGATGTGCAGGGCGGCGCGCGGGGCTTCCAGGACGGGGAGCGCGGCCGGGGTGACGCTGGTGCCGGGCCAGGCGCCGGGGACCGCGCGCTCGGCGGTACGGCGGCAGCGCGGGCAGTCGTCGACGTGCCGGACCAGCTCACGGCGCAGGGTGGCGCTCAGGACGAGCTGGTTGTCGCCGGTCAGGCGGGCGACACTCGGACAGGTTCCGGTCTCCACGACGGCGAGCGCGGCGCGGGTGCGTTCGACCTCGCAGGCGGCGGAGGCGAGCAGCTCGCGCGCCCGGGCGAGGTCCATGCCCAGGACGGCGGCGACCTCGTGGGCGGCGAGCTGATGGCGCACGGCGAGTTCGAGCGCCTCGCGCTGCTCCGGGGTGGTGCCGGCGGCCTCCGGCCAGGCCAGCAGGGCGAGTTCGCGCCGGCGCTGCGCCTGGGCCTCTTCGGAGACGGGGACGCTCAGCGCCTCGGCCGCGCGCCGGTCGGCGGCGCCCTTGTGGTCCTTGGGGCTCGCGCGGCGCCCGGAGGCGTGCGCCGCCTGGCGCCTGCGCCGGGCCTCGGCGAGTTTGCGCAGGCAGGCCCAGCGGGCGAGCGCGTACAGCCAGGCCCTGCGGTCGTCCGCGGCCTCCGGGGCACGCACGCCCCGGCGCTCGGCGAGCGCGAGCGCGTCCCCGAGCGCGGCGGTGGCCGCGTCGTGGTCGCAGAGCACGGACAGGCAGTAGGTGAACAGGCCGTCCAGATAGGGCTCGTAGCGCGCGGGAGGGCGCTGAGCCATCGTGCGGGGGTTCGCGCCATGGGGCGCGGCCACCCGCTTGCGCGCGTCTCCGTGCGCCCGGTGTGCGCCGGTGCTGTGCGTGGAGGTCTCCGGACTGCTGCTCATCACCCGTGCGACCGTAGGTGCCCGGGGGTGGCCCCTTCTTCCACCTTGAGCACATTTAATCCGTACGGGTGAAACGATCCCTCATAAGGGGACAGGAACCCCCGATGCCGTGGCCTGGGCCGTCACGGGCGGCAATGGCAGTCCATGGCATATGACACGGCGCCGGGATCGCGTCTGCGGCTCCGGGACGACGTATGGCGGCTTCGCTGGGGCGACTCCGATGCCTCGGCTTCGCTGGGGCGACTCCGATGCCTCGGCTTCGCTGGGGCGACTCCGATGCCTCGGCTCCGTTGCGGCGGATTCGCCGTGTCGGCTTCGCTGGATCGGATTCGCCGCGTCGGCTTCGCTACGTCGGCTTCGCTGGATCGGATTCGCCGCGTCGGCTTCGCTACGTCGGCCCCGCGTTCGCCTCGTGCCGTCTCGTACCGTCTCGTGGTCTACCGGCGGTCCCCCGCCGGGCGCCGGCGTCGTACCGTACCTCCGTGCCCATGGACAACGCCCCGCGCCCGCAGTCCCTGATGCTGTCGTTTCTCGGCGATCAGGTGCTGGGCCGGGGTGTGTGCGTGTACTCGGGGAGCGTCATCGAGGTGTTCGCGCGGGCCGGGGTCGGCGAACACGCGACGCGCTCGACGCTGACCCGGATGGTGAACCGCGGCCTGCTGCGTCGCCGGCGCGAGGGCCGCCGCATGTACTTCGGGCTCACGGAACGTTCCGAGGCGATCCTGCGCGACGGCGAGCGGCGCATCTGGAAGACCGGCGCGGTCAACCGCGACTGGGACGGCACCTGGTCGCTGCTCGGCTTCTCGCTGCCCGAGTCGTGGCAGCGGCAGCGGCACGATCTGCGCGCGCAGCTGACCTGGGCCGGTTTCGGGCCGCTGTTCAGCGGTCTGTGGATCGCTCCGGGCGAGGTCGACGTCTCCGGGATCGTCGCGGAACTCGGGCTCGCGGCACACGTCAAGGTGTTCCGCGCGCGGGCCGACATCGGCATGGACATCGCCGAGATGATCAACGACACCTGGGATCTGGCCGAACTCGCCGACCACTACCGGGCGTTCGACCGCGCCTGGCGCCCGTTCAGGGAGCGGCCCGAGGCGCGGCCGGACGACGCCCTCGCCCAGCGGCTGCGGCTGTCGGCGGAGTGGCTTCAGGTCATCCGCAGCGACCCCCGCCTGCCCGTGCAGCACCTGCCCGCCGACTGGCCCGCCGGCCCGGCGGAGGAGACGTTCCGCGTGGTGCACGCGCACCTGGACGCGCCCGCGCGGGAGGCGGCGCGACGGGTGCTGGAGACGGTGCCGACGGAGGCGTAGGCCTCGACTTACCGGGCCACGTCCGCCGCACCCCCTCACGAACCAGCCCCGCCCCCTCACCCGTCACCCCTCACCCTTCACGAACCGACGCCGTACCTCGCCACGTCCTGGCCTCGCGCACCTCCGCACCTCCCTCACCGATGATGTTGTGCATTCCATTGACGGCAGTCAGATAACAGCCCTACATTCCAAGCATTCAGTGCACTGAGCATCCCCCGCACAGCGCTCCCCGCACTCCCTGCCTGCAGATCGGAGCCCCGGAACATGCCCGCACGCGTCCGCCTGGCCCGCACAACAGCCGCCCTGGGCACGGCAGTAGCCCTCTCCGTCACCGCGCCCGCCGCGCACGCGGAGACGACCACCCCCCGGCACCTGACCGGCACTCTCGCCGACGGCGCCACCTGGATCGCCGACGTCCCGGCCGAGTGGAACGGCACCCTCCTCCTCTTCAGCCACGGCTTCGGCCCGACCGTCGCCCAGGACGCGCCGTCGGACGCCGCCCGCAGCGAACTGCTCGCCGAGGGCTACGCGCTGGCCGGTTCCTCGTACGACCCGAAGGGGTCCATGTGGGCGTTGGAGAGCGCCGAACGCGACCAGTTCGCCACCCTCGGTGCCGTCAAGGCGGAGATCGGCACACCCAGGCGCACGTACTCCGTCGGGCAGTCCATGGGCGGCCTGGTCAACGCGCGGATCGCCCGGGACGGCGCGGGTCGCGTGGACGGCGCGCTCGGCCTGTGCGGCCTGGTCGCAGGCGGTACCGACCTGGACAACTACCAGCTGGACGCCGAGTACGCGATCGCCCTCCTCCTGCTGCCCGCCGAGGACCTGAAGCTGGTGAACCCCGATTCGGCGGCGGAGGCGTCCGCGACCGCCGACCGCCTCACCGCGGCCGTCACCGCCGCGCAGGCGTCCGCCCAGGGCCGGGCCCGCGTCGCCCTGGCCGCCGCCTTCCTCAACCTCCCCACCTGGGCCCCGGGCCGAGACCGCCCCGCGGACGACGACTGGGCGGGGCAGGAGGAGCAGCAGTACGCGTGGCTCGCGCAGGGCCTGCTGTCCTTCATCGAGGGCGGCCGGTACGCCGTCGAGCAGTCCGTCGGCGGCAACAACTCCTGGAACCGGGGCGTCGACTACGGGCGTCTCCTCGCGCGATCCGTCCACGCTCCGCAGGTCCGCGCGCTGTACCGGGCGGCGGGACTCGACCTGCACGCGGACCTCAAGGCCCTCACCCGAGGCGCCGACATCACGGCGGACCCGGCGGCCGTAAGCACGGCTCAGCGCACCTCCTCCGCCGGTCAGGGGCTCGCCGTCCCGCTCCTCGACGTCCACACCACGGCCGACAACCTCGTCCCGGTGGAGCAGGAGGAACGGTTCGCGGACCGGGTACGGGCGTCCGGCGACGGCGCGCTGCTGCGCCAGGCGTACGTCGAACGACAGGGCCACTGTGCGTTCACCGCGGCCGAGACGGTCGCGGCCCTGCACGCCGTCGAACACCGCGTGACCACCGGCCGCTGGGGCGACGCCGCCACCCCGGCCGCCCTTCAGCAGGCGGCGCTCGGTCTCGGACTGGACGGGGCGGCGTACGTCCCTTACCGGCCGGGGGAGTTGACGGTGGGGCGCTGAGCGCGGGCATGTCCTCGCCCCCTCCACCCCTGGTCCTCGCCCCTCCGCCCCTGCCCGTCCCGTACCTGGGGAGCTCCGCCCCCAGCCCTCCGTATCGGCGGCCTGGACGGCCTCGTCATAAACGCCGGACTGGCCGAAAGATCTCGCCTCAGCGACCTAGGGACTCCCCATGCCTCCATCACCCTCACCCCGTCTGCCTCTTGGCACCCTGATCGCCGGTTGCCTCGCCGTGTGTCTGGCACAGATCGGGATCGCGATCCCGGCCACCCTCAACGGCCTCTTCCAGGAGCATCTGCACCCGGTCGGCTCGCAGTTGACGTGGATATCCGACGCCTTTCTCCTCCCGGTCACCGTCCTCGAGCTGTCCTTCGGGGTCCTCGGCGACCTCTTCGGCCGCAAGCGTCTGCTGGTCGGCGGCGCGGTCCTGCTCGGCGCCGGCGAGGTCGTCGCGGCCGCGAGCTCCGGCGTCCACCAGTTGTGGATGGGACAGGCGCTGGCCGGGCTGGGCGCGGCGGCGCTCTTCCCGACCTCGCTCGCGATGATCGCCGCGGGCACGCACACACACGCCCAGCGGGCCCGGGCGATCGCCGTGTGGGCGTCCAGCCTCTCCGCGGGCGGTTTCCTCGCACCGCTTCTCGGCGGGATCACGGGCACATACGGATCGTGGCGCTGGTCCTTCGTGGTGGTGGCGATCGTCGCCGCGGTCAGCGCGCTGGTGAGCGTCCTGCTCGCCACCGACTCCCGCTCCCCGGAGGGGCGTTCGCTGGACATCGGCGGTCAGATCACCATCGGGGTGGGACTCTTCGCGCTGCTGTACGCGGTCATCCAGGGGCCGACCGACGGCTGGGGGTCGGCACCGGTGGTCGTCGCGTTCGTCGTCGCGGCGGCCTTCCTCGTCCTGTTCGTCACCGCCGAGCGGCGCGCCGCCTCCCCGCTCCTGCGGCTCGACCTGTTCCGCAACCGCTCGTTCGCGGTGGCGTCCGTCGTGGCCGTCGTGGGCATGTTCAGCTTCCTCGGCACGGCCTACGGGGCGAGCATCCGGCTCGGCCCGATCCAGCACCAGAGCCCGATGCGTACGGCCTTCGCGTTCCTGCTCCTCAACGGCATCACCCCCTTCCTGACCCCGCTCACCTCACGCCTCCTCGCCCGCGTGTCCGCGCGCAGGCTGCTCACGGCCGGCCTGCTGCTGATCGCGGCCGGTGACTTCCTGGCGGCCACGCTCGCGGTCGACGACCGGGCGCTGACGTCGCTGATCCTTCCCCTCGGACTGGTCGGCGTCGGCTTCGCGTTCACCGTCTCGTCGATCACGGCGACGGCCGTGAACACCGTGCCGGTGCCTCTCGCGGGCATGGCCAGCGCCTCCACGAACCTGCTGCGCGACTTCGGCTTCACCCTCGGCCCCGCCGTCATCGGCGCGGTCGCCCTGAGCCAGGCCGCCTCCCAGGTCACGAAGTCGCTCGCCGGTTCGCAGCTGGCCCCCGCGTCCCAGGCCGCGGCCCACGAGGTCCTCAAGGAGGGCGGCCCCCTCGCCCTCAACTCCGTCCCCGCGAGCTCCCCACCGGGCGCCGCCCGCGCGTACGCCCTCGATGCGCTCGGCCACGGCTACTCGATCGGTTTCGTGGTGTGCGGCTCGGCAGCCCTGTTCGCGGCGCTGCTGGTGCTGCTCGCCCTGCGCGGCGGTACGGCGCGGGAGCCCGAGGCGGCGATGGACGAGGGGGTCGAGGGGGTCGGGGTCGAGGGTGCCGTGACGGGGTGATCCCGAGCCGGACCGACCAGCGCCACCCCGGATGCCGGTCTCCCCAACCGGACCGCCCAGCGCCGCCCCGGGAAACCGGCCTCCCCCAACCGGACCGCCCAGCGCCGCCCCGGGAAACCGGCCTCCCCCAACCGGACCGCCCAGGCCGCCCCGGGAAACCGGTCTCCCACGCTCGTACGACCGGTCTCGGGCCCGCCTCACACGGCCGGCCCCGCGCTGTCAGTGGCCTCGGCTACGGTTCCGTGCATGGCTGCCCGTACGAAAACCGCGAAGGACCGGCCGTCCTACCGCTGCACCGAGTGCGGCTGGCAGACGGCCAAGTGGCTCGGCCGCTGCCCCGAGTGCCAGGCCTGGGGGACGGTCGAGGAGTACGGCACGCCCGCGGTCCGCACGACCACACCCGGCCGCGTCACCACGTCCGCCGTGCCCATCGGGCAGGTCGACGGCCGTCAGGCCACGGCTCGCAGCACCGGCGTGCCCGAGCTGGACCGCGTCCTGGGCGGCGGCCTGGTCCCCGGCGCGGTCGTCCTCGTCGCCGGTGAGCCGGGGGTCGGCAAGTCCACGCTCCTGCTGGACGTGGCGGCGAAGTCGGCGAGCGACGAGCACCGCACGCTCTATGTGACGGGTGAGGAGTCGGCCGGCCAGGTCCGCCTCCGCGCGGACCGCATCAAGGCGATCCACGACCACCTCTATCTCGCCGCGGAGACCGATCTGGCCGCCGTCCTCGGCCACTTGGACGCGGTGAAGCCGTCCCTGCTCATCCTGGACTCGGTCCAGACGGTCGCCTCCCCGGAGATCGACGGCGCGCCCGGTGGCATGGCGCAGGTGCGGGAGGTCGCGGGCGCGCTCATCCGGGCCTCGAAGGAGCGTGGCATGTCCACCCTCCTCGTGGGCCATGTCACCAAGGACGGCGCGATCGCCGGCCCGCGGCTTCTCGAACACCTCGTGGACGTGGTGCTCTCCTTCGAGGGCGACCGGCACGCGCGCCTCCGTCTCGTCCGAGGGGTCAAGAACCGTTACGGGACGACGGACGAGGTCGGCTGCTTCGAGCTGCACGACGAGGGCATCACCGGCCTGACCGACCCGAGCGGTCTGTTCCTCACCCGCCGTGCCGAGCCGGTCCCCGGCACCTGCCTGACCGTCACCCTGGAAGGCCGCCGCCCCCTGGTCGCAGAGGTCCAGGCGCTGACCGTCGACTCGCAGATTCCCTCCCCCCGCCGCACCACCTCCGGTCTGGAGACCTCCCGCGTCTCGATGATGCTCGCCGTCCTGGAGCAGCGCGGACGGATCACCGCCCTCGGGAAGCGGGACATCTACTCGGCGACGGTCGGCGGTGTGAAGCTCTCCGAGCCGGCCGCGGACCTCGCCATCGCGCTCGCCCTCGCCTCCGCCGCGAGTGACACCCCGCTCCCCAAGAACCTCGTGGCGATCGGCGAAGTCGGGCTCGCGGGCGAGGTCAGACGGGTCACGGGCGTCCAGCGCCGGCTAGCCGAAGCGCACCGCCTCGGCTTCACGCACGCCCTTGTCCCGACCGACCCGGGCAAGATCCCTCCCGGCATGAAGGTCCTGGAAGTCGCGGACATGGGCGACGCGCTGCGTGTCCTTCCACGCTCCCGTCGCAGAGAGGCCCCACGGGAGGACGAGGACCGCCGGTAGACTTTGCCCTGGTCTCGCCCGTCCGTACGAACCGAGGGCGACCGGAAACCCGCGACCGGAGGAGTGCAGTGGCAGCCAACGACCGGGCAGCAGCTCCCGGAAAGTCCGGTGGGAGCTCCGGTGCCGATGGCCTGATGCGCGCCTCGCTGAGCGCCGTGGCACCCGGCACAGCGCTGCGCGACGGGCTCGAGCGGATCCTCCGCGGCAACACGGGCGGACTCATCGTGCTCGGCTCCGACAAAACCGTCGAAGCGATGTGTACGGGCGGTTTCGTGCTGGATGTCGAGTTCACCGCGACCCGGCTGCGCGAGCTGTGCAAGCTCGACGGCGGCATCGTGCTCGACAAGGACATCACCAAGATCCTGCGGGCGGGCGTGCAGCTGGTGCCCGACCCGACCATCCCGACGGAGGAGACCGGCACCCGGCACCGCACCGCGGACCGGGTGAGCAAGCAGGTGGGCTTCCCCGTCGTCTCGGTCTCCCAGTCGATGCGCCTGATCGCCCTGTACGTCGACGGTCAGCGCCGCGTCCTGGAGGACTCCGCCGCGATCCTCTCCCGCGCCAACCAGGCCCTCGCGACCCTGGAGCGCTACAAGCTCCGCCTCGACGAGGTCGCGGGCACGCTGTCGGCGCTGGAGATCGAGGACCTGGTCACCGTCCGGGACGTCTCGGCGGTCGCCCAGCGCCTGGAGATGGTGCGCCGCATCGCCACCGAGATCGCCGAGTACGTGGTCGAACTGGGCACCGACGGGCGGCTTCTCGCGCTCCAGCTGGACGAGTTGATCGCGGGTGTGGAGCCCGAGCGCGAACTCGTGGTCCGTGACTACGTGCCCGAGCCGACCGCCAAGCGCTCCCGCACGGTCGACGAGGCACTCGCCGAGCTGGACGCGCTCAGCCACGCGGAGCTGCTCGAACTGTCCACCGTGGCACGGGCGCTGGGCTACACCGGCTCCCCCGAGGCCCTCGACTCCGCCGTCTCTCCGCGGGGCTTCCGGCTCCTCGCCAAGGTGCCCCGGCTGCCCGGCGCGATCATCGACCGGCTCGTGGAGCACTTCGGCGGTCTGCAGAAGCTGCTCGCCGCCAGCGTGGACGACCTTCAGACGGTCGACGGCGTGGGCGAGGCACGGGCGCGCAGCGTCCGCGAGGGCCTGTCGCGACTGGCGGAGTCGTCGATTCTGGAGCGGTACGTCTAGCCTCTGCGGCTTCCAGCGGCGACCCAGGGCAACGTTGTCCCGGTCTGGCGCCCGGCGCCGGAGCCACGTGGCCGACGCCGAGCACTGCGGAGGGGTTCTGGCGCCTGGCGCCGCGGAGTGGCCCTGGCTCAGGCGCCGCGGAGGGGCCCTCGTGCCAGCGCCGCGGACGGAGCCACAGGACGGACTCACCAACTCCTGTCGGCCCGGCGCCCGTAGCGCCTGTCGGTGCCCCGTCGCCCGTAGCGCCTGTCCGTGACCCGGCGCCGTAGCGCCCGTAGTTCCTGCCGGTGCCCCGGCGCCCGTCAGTCCTTGGACAGGACGAACGACGTCTGGGCCTTCGTCAGGCCGGGCGCCTTCGCCTCCAGCAAGTACGTGCCCGCGGACGCGGAACCCGCCGGAGGCGTGGCGCACCGGGGGGCGCTCGCCGTCCGGTCCCACTCCACCGTGTAGACCACCTGGTCGTCGGCCGGGACGCGGAAGAGCAGGCTCCCGGCGCTCTTCGGGCAGTCGTCCGAGGACCAGAAGTCGGCGTCGCTGCTCGCCTGAGTGATCGTCAACACGGCGTTCTTCGGGCCGAGATCGACCTTGCAGTCGCTGCCGGAGGAGTTCTTGGCGATGAGCCGGAACGTGGGCTTCTCGCCGGGGGCGTACGCGTTGTGGACGCTGCGCAGGGTCAACTTGACCGCGCCTGCGGTGCAGTTGGGGAGGCTGGAACCGGCTGGGAGTTGTCCGTCCGTCCCGCCGGTGGCGTTGGACCCGTCGCCGGAACCGCCGGCCGACGTGCCGCCGGAGCCCCCGGAACCGGATCCCGATCCGCCGCCGCTTCCGCCGCTACCGGTGCCGCCACCGCTCGACTCGTCGCGTCCGCCCGGGTGTTGGCTGATCGCCGGGCCCGAGCCGGAGGGGCCCGGAGTGATCGTGGGCGCGGGATTCTTGCCGTTCGAGCCGTCCGAGTTGTTCTTGCCGCCTCCACCGCCGGAGCCGACCACCCAGACGATGAGCAGCGCCAACAGGGCGACCGCGGACAGCAGAACGGCCCTCCTACGCCAGTAGATGGTGGAGGGAAGCGGCCCGACCGGATTGCGCAGTGATCCCACGGCGCAAACTGTACGAGAGATCCGCCCGGGCGCTCGCCCCACCCGCCGCCCCGGCGTCAACTTTTCCGGATCATCATCCCGGAGACAGAGGGTTGTTCACCCTGGACCGCGCCCTGAAGCAGCGCGGGGAACCGCGCGACAAGCCCCCACCACCCGCGGCCGAAGGACCACCCAGGGCGTCTGGGCGCAGCCCCGGGATGGGACGGGTAGGGGCGGAGAGGGCGAGAAACACCCCAGCCACCGGCCGCCACCACGCGCCCCCCACCTCCATACATGGCAGGATCGACCCCGATGACTGCACCCACCAAGCTCCCCCAGAACGCCCCCGGCGAGACCCTGCACACCCCCGTCATCGCCTGGTTCGACGAGCACGCCCGTGATCTCCCGTGGCGGCGTCCCGACGCCGGACCGTGGGGAGTGATGGTCAGCGAGTTCATGCTCCAGCAGACGCCGGTGAACCGTGTGCTGCCGGTGTACGAGCAGTGGCTGGCCCGCTGGCCCCGCCCCGCCGACCTGGCGAAGGAGGCCTCGGGCGAGGCCGTCCGCGCCTGGGGCCGGCTCGGCTACCCCCGGCGCGCGCTGCGGCTGCACGGCGCCGCGGTGGCCATAACGGAACGGCACGGCGGCGACGTACCCACCGAGCACGCGCAGTTGCTCGCGCTGCCCGGGATCGGGGAGTACACGGCGGCCGCGGTCGCGTCGTTCGCGTACGGGCAGCGGCACGCCGTGCTCGACACGAACGTCCGGCGGGTCTTCGCCCGCGCGGTGACCGGTGTGCGGTACCCGCCGAACGCCACCACAGCCGCCGAGCGCAAGCTCGCCCGCGCGCTGCTCCCCGACAGCGAGCGCACGGCCTCCCGCTGGGCCGCCGCCTCCATGGAGCTCGGCGCGCTCGTCTGCACCGCGAAGAACGAGGACTGCCGGCGCTGCCCGATCGCCGCGCAGTGCGCGTGGCGGCTGGCGGGCAAGCCGGAGCACGAGGGACCGCCGCGGCGCGGTCAGACGTACGCGGGCACGGACAGGCAGGTCCGCGGGAGGCTCCTCGCCGTTCTCAGGGACAACGCCGCGCCGGTTCCGCAGGAGGCCCTGGACCGCGTATGGGACGAACCGGTACAGCGGGCCCGCGCTCTCGACGGCCTGGTCGCCGACGGACTCGTGGAACCGCTTCCCGGCGGTCTGTATCGCCTCCCGCTGACATAGCCGTTGGCGCGACAGGGGTGATAAATCCAGCCCGGACCGGACATAAAATCACCTTGCCTTACCCCGCACCTACATCCGTTACACAACCGACGGACAGCCGATTGCTTGCCGCAGGCTGGCTCGGACACCCCCGTGACAACAGCTCCGTAGCTTCATTTGCGTACCGCACACAGGGCGGCGCAGAGGTAACGGACAACCGGCAGCAGGCAGGTCGGAAACGGGGATGGAGGCGGTTGATCATGGCGCACGGCGAGGTGCTCGAATTCGAGGAGTACGTCCGCACTCGACAGGACGCGCTGCTGCGCAGTGCCCGCCGTCTGGTCCCCGACCCGGTCGACGCCCAGGACCTGCTGCAGACCGCGCTCGTGCGGACGTACGGACGCTGGGACGGCATCGCGGACAAGCGGCTGGCCGACGCCTACCTGCGCCGGGTGATGATCAATACGCGTACCGAGTGGTGGCGGGCCCGGAAGCTGGAGGAGGTCCCGACCGAGCAGCTGCCGGACGCGTCCGTCGACGACTCCACCGAGCAGCACGCGGACCGGGCGCTGCTGATGGACATCATGAAGGTGCTGGCTCCCAAGCAGCGCAGCGTCGTGGTGCTGCGACACTGGGAGCAGATGTCCACTGAGGAGACGGCCGCCGCGCTCGGCATGTCGGCCGGAACGGTCAAGAGCACACTGCACCGGGCGCTGGCCCGGCTCCGCGAGGAGCTGGAGAGCCGGGACCACGAGGAGCGCGGCGCCCGCGCGCTCGAACCGGGTGAGGAGCGGGAGCGTTGCGCGGCCTAGGAACTCGGGCCAGGCAGGTCCTGAAGGCGGGGAGTGCGGCGGCGGCCGTGCTCGCCGCCCTCGGCCTTTTCCTTACCGCCTGCGCCACCGGCGGTACGGGCGCCCGCGACGAGGGTCCGGCGGGCAGTGAGGCGGTGGCCAAGGGCGCCACCACGTCCCCCTCCGCCTCGCCCGGCAAGCCGCCCACGCGGGTGGACGCGGTCCAGCTCGTCAAGGACGACCCCGAGGTCAGCACGTCGGTCAAGCGCGATCTGAAGCCGTGCGTCGCCGACGAGTACCCGGTCGACGTGTCGTACGGAGACCTGACGGGAGGCTCCTCGGACGACGTCGTGATCAACGTGATGACCTGCGGCGATGCCGTCGGCGTCGGCTCGTACGTGTACCGCAGGGAGGGCGGCAGGTACCAGAATGTCTTCAAGGCCGAGGAGCCGCCGGTCTACGCCGAGATCGACCGGGGCGATCTGGTGGTCACACAGCAGCTGTACAAGAAGGGCGACCCGGTGTCGTATCCCTCCAGCGAAGAAGTGATCACCTACGGCTGGTCCGCGACCCGGTTCACCGAGGAGTCGCGGATCCACAACGACTACAGCAACGCGGTGGGCGGCACCGAAACGCCCGCCCCCTCGAACTGATCACACTCGGCCCCCTCGAAGCGACCGACACCCCCCGCCCCCTCGAACCGACCGACACCCCCGCCCCCTCGAACCGAGAGCACACGGAGAGCAGCCGGATGGCAGAGCAGACCCACGTCCTGTTCGTCGAGGACGACGACGTCATCCGCGAGGCCACGCAGCTCGCCCTGGAGCGCGACGGCTTCGCGGTCACGGCCATGCCCGACGGACTGTCCGGCCTGGAGGCCTTCCGCGCCGACCGCCCCGACATCGCCCTGCTGGACGTCATGGTGCCCGGGCTCGACGGAGTCTCGCTGTGCCGCCGTATCCGGGACGAGTCGACCGTGCCCGTGATCATGCTGTCCGCCCGCGCCGACTCGATCGACGTCGTGCTGGGGCTGGAGGCCGGCGCCGACGACTACGTGACCAAGCCGTTCGACGGTGCGGTCCTGGTGGCCCGGATCCGCGCGGTGCTGCGGCGCTTCGGGCATGCGAACGGCGGCGCCCAGACAACCGAGGGCGCCTCGTCCGTCGACGGCGGGGTGCTCGCCTTCGGCGATCTGGAGATCGACACCGAGGGCATGGAGGTCCTCAAGGGCGGTACGCCGGTGGCGCTGACGCCCACCGAGATGCGGCTGCTCCTGGAGTTCTCGTCCGCTCCGGGTACGGTGCTGAGCCGCGACAAGCTGCTCGAACGTGTGTGGGACTACGGCTGGGGCGGGGACACCCGCGTCGTCGACGTCCACGTGCAGCGGCTCCGCACGAAGATCGGCCAGGACCGGATCGAGACGGTCCGCGGCTTCGGCTACAAGTTGAAGGCCTGAGCGGGAGTATGCGGGGGATATTTCAGCGACCGGACCGGGGCGGTGCCGCCGGCGGCCCGGACAGACCCACGGGTGACGGTATGAGCCTGCGCACCGGCATCCGGTGGAAGCTCAGCGCCGCGATCGCCATGGTCGGCGCGCTCGTCGCGATCGCGTTGAGCCTGGTCGTGCACAATGCGGCGCGCGTCTCGATGCTCGACAACTCGCGCGACCTGGCGGACGAGCGCATCCAGCTCGCGCAACGCATGTACGGGCCCGGCCGGCCGCCCCCTTTCGGGGCCAAGATCGACGACCCTGCCATCCCCCCGGACCTGCTCGCGAAGGTCTCGGCGGGACGTCGGGCGACCTACGTCTCGGAGGGCGCGAACGGTGTGCCGGACATCTGGGCCGCCGTACCGCTGCGGGACGGTCGGGTGCTGTCCTGGCACGAGCGGTTCACCGACCGCAACACGAAGGTCATGAAGGACCTCGACCAGGCCCTCGTGATCGGCTCCATCGCGGTCGTCTTCGGCGGCAGCGCGCTCGGTGTGCTCATCGGCGGCCAGCTGTCGCGCCGGCTGCGCAAGGCCGCGTCCGCCGCGAACCAGGTCGCCAAGGGCGAGACCGAGGTCCGCGTACGGGATGCGATCGGCGGGGTCGTGCGTGACGAGACCGACGACCTCGCGCGGGCCGTGGACGCCATGGCGGACGCGCTCCAGCAGCGCATCGAGGCCGAACGCCGGGTGACGGCGGACATCGCGCACGAGCTGCGGACGCCGGTGACCGGGCTGCTGACGGCGGCGGAGCTGCTGCCGCCGGGGCGGCCCACCGAGCTCGTCCGGGACCGGGCGCAGGCCATGCGCACCCTCGTCGAGGACGTCCTGGAGGTCGCCCGGCTCGACGGCGCCTCCGAGCGGGCCGAGTTGCAGGACATCATGCTCGGCGAGTTCGTGACCCGGCGGGTGGCGGCCAAGGACCCGGACGTCGAGGTGCGCGTGGTGCACGAGTCGGAGGTCACGACCGACCCGCGCCGCCTGGAACGCGTCCTGTTCAACCTCCTCGCGAACGCCTCCCGGCACGGCAAACCGCCCATCGAGGTCACCGTCGAGGGCCGCGTCATCCGCGTCCGCGACCACGGGCCCGGCTTCCCCGAGGCGCTGCTCGCCGAGGGCCCGAGCCGCTTCCGCACGGGCAGCACCGACCGGGCGGGCCACGGCCACGGCCTGGGCCTCACCATCGCCGCCGGCCAGGCCCGGGTGCTGGGCGCCCGCCTGACCTTCCGCAACGTACGCCCCGCCGGGGCACCGCACGACGTACCCGCCGAGGGCGCGGTCGCGGTCCTGTGGCTGCCGGAGCACGCTCCGACGAACACGGGAAGCTATCCGATACTGCCGCCGACGACGGGGAAGTAGCCCCGAGGGTTCCACCCTGTGCACGGAGCAATGGCGCCAAGGACTCCACCCTGTGCACAGGGGAATGCACCGCGGATTCCACCCCGTGCACGGGGGAATGGCACCGCGGATTCCACCCCGTGCACGGGGGAATGGCACCGCGGTTTCCACCCCATGCACGGAAGAAGTAGCACCGAGGACTCCACCCCATGCACGGAAGAAGGCCCCCGGGGCGGACAACGCCGGGGGCCTTCGAACCAGGAGGGGTCAGACCACCTCGACCACGGTCGCCTTCGACAGCACGTCGTCCGAGGGCGCATCCGCCCCCGGTCCCGCTCCCTTCAGCGGAACCTCCTTCACGAACACCGCCGCGACCAGCGCGACGACGGCCACGATGGATCCGAGCAGGAACGCGGAGTGCGTACCGGCGGACACCGCGTGCTGGTAGGCCTCCCGGGCCACCGCAGGCAGCTTCGCCAGGCTGGCCGCGTCGAGCTGCGCGGACTGCTCGGTCACCTTGGACCCGATCGCCCCGGCCCGCTGGGTCATGACGTCCTGCACCCGGTGGTTGAACAGCGCGCCCATGATGGCGACGCCGAAGGACGAGCCGAGCGTACGGAAGAGAGTGGTGGACGAGGACGCGACGCCCATGTCCTTCATCTCGACGCTGTTCTGGGCGACCAGCATGGTGATCTGCATCAGGCAGCCCATGCCCGCGCCGAGCACCGCCATGTAGAGCCCGGACGTGAGACGCGTCGTGCCGGTGTCCATCTGCGCGAGCAGGAACAGCCCCACGATCATCAGCACGCTGCCGACGAGCGGGAAGACCTTGTAGCGGCCGCTGTTGGTGGTGACCCGTCCGGCGATCATCGAGACGACGAGCATCGCGCCGAGCATCGGCAGGAGCAGCAGCCCGGAGTTGGTGGCGGACGCACCCTGCACGGACTGCTGGTACAGCGGCAGGAAGAGCACCGCGCCGAACATCACGAAGCCGGTGATGAATCCGATGATCGACATCAGCGTGAAGTTGCGGCTCTTGAAGATGTGCAGCGGCACGACCGGCGCGGCGGCCTTGGTCTGCCAGAAGACGAAGCCGACCAGCGCGGCGACACCGATCCCGATCAGCTCCATGATCCGGGCGGAGCCCCAGGCGTACTCGGAGCCGCCCCAGGTGGTGACCAGCACGATGGACGAGATACCGAGGGCCAGCAGCCCGGCACCGAGGTAGTCGATCTTCGCCTCGACCCGCTTCTTCGGCAGGTGCAGGACGATGCTGACGGCGATCAGCGCGACGACGCCGAGCGGCAGGTTGATGTAGAAGGACCAGCGCCAGCCCCAGTGGTCGGTGATGGTGCCGCCGACCAGCGGTCCGAGGATCATGGCGAAGGCCATCACGCCGGCCATCATGCCCTGGTACTTGCCGCGCTCCCGCGGCGGAATCAGGTCGCCGATGATCGCCATGACGCCGACCATCAGACCGCCGGCGCCGAGGCCCTGAACGGCACGGAAGCCGATGAGCTGCCCCATGTCCTGGGCCATGCCGCTGAGCGCGGAGCCGAGCAGGAAGATCACGATCGAGGTCATGAAGGCGCCCTTGCGCCCGTACATGTCGCCGAGCTTGCCCCAGATGGGAGTCGAGGCGGCCGTCGCGAGCGTGTACGCGGTGACGACCCAGGACAGGTGCTGGAGCCCGCCCAGTTCGCCGACGATCGTCGGCATCGCGGTGCCCACGATCATGTTGTCGAGCATCGCGAGAAGCATCGCGATCATGAGCGCGAAGAGCACGACCCGTACGCTGCGCGGTTGTTTCTCCCCCGGCGCCCCTGGCTGCTCAGCGGTCTGCGCGACCGTTTCGGTGTTGTCCGCCATCGTTTCCACTCCCCTAGGTACCGCTGCCGCGGCCGGCCACTTACTTGCCGCCCGGCTAGTTGACTACACTCGGGAAGGTAGACCGGTAACTAGCCGGGCGTCAAGTAAGTTTTCAGGGAGCGCGAGGAGTACGAGGATGGGCGGCACCATGGACGGCACCAAGCGACAGCGCCGCGGGGACACCCGCCAGCGCATCCAGGACGTGGCCCTCGAACTCTTCTCCGAGCAGGGCTACGAGAAGACCTCGCTGCGCGAGATCGCCGAGCACCTCGACGTCACCAAAGCGGCGCTCTACTACCACTTCAAGACCAAGGAAGAGATCCTCATCAGTCTCTTCGAGGACCTGACGAGGCCGCTCGACGAGCTGATCGAGTGGGGCGGGCGGCAGCCGCACACCCTGGAGACCAAGCAGGAGGTGCTGCGCCGCTACAGCGAGGCCCTCGGCGGCGCGTCACCGCTCTTCCGCTTCATGCAGGAGAACCAGGCGACGGTCCGGGAGCTGAGCATCGGCGAGACCTTCAAGGACCGCATGATCAGCATGCTCGAGATCATCAAGGAACCCCAGGCGCCGCTGACCGACCAGGTCCGCTGCATCAGCGCGCTCTTTACGATGCACGCCGGGATGTTCGTCCTCAAGGACGTCGAAGGCGACCCCGAGGACAAGCGCAAGGCGGTCCTGGAGGTCGCGATCGATTTGGTGACGCAGGCGCACGGCGGCGCCTGAGCACCTGATGCGTCAGACGGTGACGCCCTTGCCGCGCAGGAAGGCGACGGGGTCGATGGCGGAGCCGTAGTTGGGGGTCGTGCGGATCTCGAAGTGCAGGTGCGGCCCGCTGGAGTTGCCGGTGTTGCCGGACAGCGCGATGTGCTGGCCGGTGGCGACGACCTGGCCGATCTTCACGTCGATCCGGGACAGGTGGGCGTACTGCGAGTAGGTCCCGTTGGCGTGCTTGACGACGATGGCGTTGCCGTACGCGGGACCGTCACCGGCGCCGTTGCCGCCGGCCTTGACGACGGTGCCGCCGTGCGCGGCGACGACCTCGGTGCCGCTGGCCACGGCGAAGTCCTGACCGGAGTGGGTGGACTGCCACATGGCGCCGGCCTGGTTGAAGCCGGCGGACAGGGTGTACTTCTTCACCGGGTCGACCCAGCCGGCGGCGCCCTTGGCGGCGGCCTGCGGGGCACCCTCGGCGGCCTTGGCGGCGGCCGCGGTCTTCGCCGTGGTGGCGGCCTTGGCCTGCGCGGCGGCCTGCGCCTGCACGGCGTTCGCCGCCGTGACGGCCTTGCCGCTGCTGAGGGTGTCGGCGGCGCCCGCTACCCCGGCGCCCAGTACGACCGAGGCGCCGAGTCCGACGGCCAGGACGGCCGCCCGAGTGCGGATACGGGACGTGTGGGAGTGACGGGACGTGACGCGCTTCGACATGGGTACCTCGCGGGGACGGGGACGGGGACACCACCACCCGGCGCACTGTCGTCCACCGGTGGGGGCATCCCTTGGTAACCCCGAACCCCACGGGCGCCCAAACCCGTCATCTACGACGTCCGGTCGTACTTCATCGCAAAACTTAACGATCCTTGACAGCGCCCGAACCCCTGTCAGGGATCTTCCGGATTTATCGCGGGAAACTCGGTTTAGACCCACTTGAGAAGGTCACGCCCCAACGGAATCCCCTATCTCGGCGACCACACCCCTCGATGCGCGACCCACCCTCCGCGTCCCGGGCCAAAGGTCCCTTTTGACCACTTTCGACTCTCCACTATTCCCCCTAGTAACGGACAAAACGCGTGTGCGTCATGTCACCGCGCGACAAGATCAAGGCCCCCGAGAATGTGACGGCGGCTACGCCTGCTGCCCTGCGTCAGCGGTAGGGGATCAGGGCTGTCAGGGCTCATGGGGGAGGTCGGCTACGAACGCTCCCTCCTCGACGCCGTCCGGACCGAGCCCGACCTCGGGCGCCTCCCCACCAACCCCCTGACGTGCGGCCTGATCTGCGCCCTGCTCCGCGACCGGCGCCCCTGAGATGGCTTTCGGTCGATTCCCTGCCGGGCCTCGAGAAGCCGGGTGCCCTGGCGCCGCTCTCGTCGTCCCGCGTCCTGCGCATGCTCGACGTCGGCATCGCGCGCTGCACGGCGACTCCGTCGACTCGGCACTTCCCCGGGGGCTGCCGCTGGAGTAGCGCCCGACGTGACCGACACGACCGACGTACCGGAACACCTCTTGGCGTTCTTCCTGGGCACTCCCGTCATCGAGCGGACCGAGGGCGTGATCCGAGCACACGAAAGGGGCTGCCCCGGGACCGAAGTCCCGGGGCAGCCCCTGTTCAGGCGAGCGCCGAAGCGCCTACGCCTCCTTGCTCAGGTTGGGCCCGGCGCCGCCGGCCGCCTGCTCGATCGGCGGGACGTCGGGGAGGGCCGACTTCTCCTCACCCCGGAAGGTGAAGGCCTTGGCATCGCCCTCGCCCTCCGTGTCGACGACCACGATGTGGCCGGGACGCAGCTCGCCGAAGAGGATCTTCTCGGAGAGGATGTCCTCGACCTCGCGCTGGATGGTCCGGCGCAGCGGCCGGGCGCCCATGACGGGGTCGTAACCCTTTTTCGCGAGGAGCGACTTGGCGGACGGGCTGAGCTCGATGCCCATGTCCCGGTCCTTCAGCCGCTCGTCCACCTTGGCGATCATGAGGTCGACGATCTGGATGATGTCTTCCTCGGTGAGCTGGTGGAAGACCACCGTGTCGTCGACACGGTTCAGGAACTCCGGGCGGAAGTGCTGCTTCAGCTCGTCGTTGACCTTGGTCTTCATGCGCTCGTAGTTGGTCTTGACGTCACCCGAGGCCGCGAAGCCGAGGTTGAAGCCCTTGGAGATGTCCCGGGTGCCGAGGTTGGTCGTCATGATGATGACCGTGTTCTTGAAGTCCACGACCCGGCCCTGGGAGTCGGTCAGGCGACCGTCCTCCAGGATCTGCAGCAGCGAGTTGAAGATGTCCGGGTGGGCCTTCTCGACCTCGTCGAAGAGGACCACCGAGAACGGCTTGCGCCGCACCTTCTCCGTCAGCTGCCCGCCCTCTTCGTAGCCCACGTAGCCGGGGGGCGAACCGAAGAGACGCGAGACCGTGTGCTTCTCGCTGAACTCCGACATGTCGAGAGCGATCAGCGCGTCCTCGTCACCGAAGAGGAACTCCGCGAGGGTCTTCGACAGCTCCGTCTTACCGACACCCGAGGGGCCGGCGAAGATGAAGGAACCACCGGGACGCTTCGGGTCCTTCAGACCCGCTCGCGTACGACGGATCGCCTGCGAGAGCGCCTTGATGGCGTCCTTCTGGCCGATGACCCGCTTGTGGAGCTCGTCCTCCATGCGCAGCAGACGCGAGGACTCCTCCTCGGTCAGCTTGAAGACCGGGATGCCCGTGGCCGTGGCCAGGACCTCGGCGATCAGCTCGCCGTCGACCTCGGCGACGACGTCCATGTCGCCGGCCTTCCACTCCTTCTCGCGCTTGGCCTTCGCCGCCAGCAGCTGCTTCTCCTTGTCGCGGAGAGAGGCCGCCTTCTCGAAGTCCTGGGAGTCGATCGCCGACTCCTTGTCGCGGCGCACGCCCGCGATCTTCTCGTCGAACTCGCGGAGGTCCGGCGGAGCGGTCATCCGGCGGATGCGCATCCGGGAGCCCGCCTCGTCGATCAGGTCGATCGCCTTGTCGGGCAGGAACCGGTCGGAGATGTAGCGGTCCGCGAGCGTCGCGGCCTGGACCAGCGCCTCGTCCGTGATGGAGACGCGGTGGTGAGCCTCGTAGCGGTCGCGCAGGCCCTTGAGGATCTCGATCGTGTGGGGGAGGGAAGGCTCCGCCACCTGGATCGGCTGGAAGCGGCGCTCGAGGGCCGCGTCCTTCTCGAGGTGCTTGCGGTACTCGTCGAGGGTCGTCGCACCGATGGTCTGCAGCTCGCCGCGGGCCAGCATCGGCTTCAGGATCGAAGCCGCGTCGATGGCGCCCTCGGCGGCACCCGCACCGACCAGCGTGTGGAGCTCGTCGATGAACAGGATGATGTCGCCGCGGGTGCGGATCTCCTTGAGCACCTTCTTCAGGCGCTCCTCGAAGTCACCGCGGTAGCGGGAGCCGGCGACCAGGGCGCCGAGGTCCAGGGTGTAGAGGTGCTTGTCCTTGAGGGTCTCGGGCACCTCGCCCTTGACGATGGCCTGGGCGAGGCCCTCGACGACGGCGGTCTTGCCGACGCCGGGCTCACCGATCAGGACCGGGTTGTTCTTCGTACGGCGGGACAGCACCTGCATGACCCGCTCGATCTCCTTCTCGCGCCCGATGACCGGGTCGAGCTTGGACTCACGAGCGGCCTGGGTGAGATTCCGGCCGAACTGGTCGAGGACCAGGGACGTGGAGGGGGTGCCCTCGGCAGGACCACCGGCAGTGGCGGTCTCCTTGCCCTGGTATCCGGAGAGCAGCTGGATCACCTGCTGCCGCACCCGGTTGAGATCGGCGCCCAGCTTGACCAGGACCTGGGCGGCGACGCCCTCGCCCTCTCGGATCAGGCCGAGCAGGATGTGCTCCGTGCCGATGTAGTTGTGGCCCAGCTGAAGAGCCTCTCGGAGCGACAGCTCCAGGACCTTCTTGGCACGGGGGGTGAAGGGAATGTGGCCCGAGGGCGCCTGCTGGCCCTGGCCGATGATCTCCTCCACCTGCTGGCGGACCGCCTCGAGCGAAATCCCGAGGCTCTCCAGGGCCTTAGCGGCGACACCCTCACCCTCGTGGATCAGGCCCAGGAGGATGTGCTCGGTGCCGATGTAGTTGTGGTTGAGCATCCGGGCTTCTTCCTGAGCCAGGACGACAACCCGCCGCGCGCGGTCGGTGAACCTCTCGAACATCGTTAATCGCTCCTCAGAGCGGTCAGGCAGTAAGGGGACGCTCCCCTCCCTGTCCTTCCGCAGCTTAGTCCCGCAAGCGGGGACCGCTCATTCCAACTGCCGACACCGTCCTTGGCCTCCTGACCCCGAACGCCGACATCTGCTCCAACCTGATGGTGCGAGACGATGTTCCCGCAGGCCAGGCAGATACCCTCACCATCTGTACGCCGATGGCGAACGTGAGATGCCCGAACCATGCGTGTCGCCCCTCCCACTAGGGATGTCTTACCCGTACGCACTGACACTCCATGCGGCGCGCACCGGTTCCCTCAGCTATGGGCGAACATCCTTGCGCCGCTCAACGCCTCCGCACGCCCCCCTTTCCGGCACTCTGTGCGCATGCCGGAACACCCAGCGTAACCCTGGGGGTCTTCCGGCTGTTGCTCCTGGCATGGTTCCCACAGTTCCCACCGTCCCTCTCCCGCGTCGGCCGCTCAACTCGAGCGATCCAGTGCGGCGGTGGTACGAGAACGAACTGGGCTGGGCGACCGTGCCCGGCCCGCCGGTACACCTCGTCACGGGCCTGCGCTTCGACGTGCTGGAGGCCCCCGCCGAGGCGGGATTCGCGGCACTGCGGCACCTGGGCCCGGGGTCTCCGGTGGCCTTGCGGGGGGACCGGATGCGGCTTCTGGTGGCCGCGGGCAGCGCGGACGAGCTGCCGGGGCTGCTCGACTGGCTGGAGTGGGGCGCCCTCGCGCCGGATCTGGATCTCACGGCGATCGGCGCGGACCGGAGCATCGAGGCCCCGCTGCCACCGGGTACGGCCGGGGCTCTGCGCTCATCGGGAATGCCCTCGCGGTCGAGGGTCCCGGAAAATTCACAGGGGGCCGCCGTGTGGCTGCGGCCCCCCGAAATGGGGCGCGAGGTCGAACCCTCGCTGCCGACACTGTCGGCCGTGGGGGGCGGTGGGGGCGCCCCCGATCTCGTACGACTCGTGGACACGATGGCGACGCAGTGCCATCGAGTAAGGCTGCGGCGCGCGTGCGCTCAGCCGTTGGCCTTCTCGTAGGCCTCACGAATGGTCGCGGGAACTCGGCCACGGTCGTTGACCTCGAAGCCGTTCTCCTTCGCCCACGCGCGGATCTGCGCGGTGTCCTGGCTACCGCCGGAAGCGACGCGCGCCTTTCCGCGTCCACCCGAAGCACGGCCCCCGGTGCGACGACCACCCTTCACGTAGGGCTCGAGAAGGCCACGGAGCTTGTCCGCATTGGCGGTCGTGAGATCGATTTCGTACGTCTTGCCGTCCAGCGCGAACGTCACGGTCTCGTCCGCCTCGCCACCGTCGAGGTCGTCGACAAGAAGGACCTGAACCTTCTGTGCCACCGGATTTCCTTTCATCGATAACTTCAGGGCCGGGGGTCAGCGGCATCCGCCGTTTCGCGGTCCCCTGTTATATGCAGTACTGCAGTACGTCGGAAAGCAAACCGCTTTTGCTGGAAAAACACAAACCCCTGGGGGAGACCGACAGGGCACCGGCAGACCGGAAACGTGCGCGTTTCGGACATAGGGCACCTGGGCAAGGCGGTCCGCCGGAATAGTCGGCGGCGATCACAGATGCAGAAGCATCCGGCTGTTGCCCAAGGTGTTCGGTTTCACTCGTTCGAGACCGAGGAACTCCGCCACACCCTCGTCATAGGAACGCAGGAGCTCGGCGTAGACATCGGTGTCAACGGGTGTCTCGCCGATCTCCACGAAGCCGTGCTTCGCGAAGAACTCGACTTCGAAGGTCAGACAGAAAACCCGTCGAACGCCGAGCCAGCGGGCGGTCTCCAGCAACTTCTCCAGCAACTGATGTCCGACTCCATGGCCCTTGACCACGGGGTTCACCGCGAGAGTGCGGACTTCCGCGAGGTCTTCCCACATCACGTGCAGCGCACCGCAGCCGACCACCTCGGCACTTGAGCCGGTACCGCGTTCCGCGACCCAGAACTCCTGGATGTCCTCGTAAAGCGTCACCGTCGCTTTGTCGAGCAGGATGCGGCGGCGGACGTTCGCGTCAAGGAGACGGCGTACGGCCGCGACATCGCCGGTCCTGGCCCGCCGGACGGTGATGGCTTTCGCGGTGGCTTCGCGATGGTCTGCCGGATGCTCCGCCGGAACCTCTGCGGGATGCTCTGCTGGCATGAACGGACGCTATCGCCCGGCGCCGCCCTCGGCGGCGGCGGGGTTCTCGTCCTCCGGGTTCCCCTCCGGCTTCCCGACCGGGTTCACCGGGTTCTCCGGCGCGGGGGTTTCCGGCGCTGCGGTTTCCGGCGCGGGGGTTTCCGGTCCCTGGACCATACGCACGGCATCGCGCAGGGCTTCGCGCTGTTCCGGGGACATCATGCCGAAGAAGGCGACGAGAGCGGCGGCGGGGTTGTCGCTCTGCGACCAGGCGTCGTTCATCAGCGCGGCGGCGTAGGCGGCCCGTGTGGAGACGGCCTCATATCGATAGGCCCGGCCTTCTGCTTCACGGCGGACCCAGCCCTTCTGATGGAGATTGTCCAAAACGGTCATCACCGTGGTGTACGCGATGGACCGTTCCTGCTGAAGGTCTTCCAGGACTTCTCGAACGGTCACCGGGCGGTTCCACTTCCACACCCGCGTCATCACCGCGTCTTCGAGTTCTCCCAATGGGCGAGGCACAGTTCAGAACAATAGTGGGAGATCGGCAACAAAAAGGGCGTACGACTCGAAAAACGTATGAGTCGTACGCCGATGAGGGTGTTGTACGTCGGTGTGGGATCAGGCCTCGGTGTCCCGGTCGGCCTGGCGGGCGTTCTCCGCGCGCGCGAGGGCGGCGTCGACGAACGCGTCCTCCTTGGACTTGTTGGCCCCGCCCTGGGTCTTCACGATCGTCACGATCAGCCCGATGAAGAACACGGCCATCACTACGGGGGGCACGAGCGCGGAGACGTAGTCCATGCCTCCAGAGTAGCTAGCCCGCCGCGAGCTGCTGAGGGGGGTTCGCCGTTGGCGGTCCGGGCTTGCGCTTCGGCGGGAACACCTCGCCCGGTGTCGGGATGGGCCGGTCCGGGCGCGGGGACCTGACCGGAGGCTGCTGCTGCGGCTTCGGCTCGGCGGGCTTGTCCGCCGGCTTCTTGGCGGGCTCCTCGGAGCCCCGGCCCCCGGGGAGGGCCAGCAGGCGCGTCCGGGACTGCGGGACCACGGTGACCGTGCGCCCGGCCAGCCGGGCGCGTACGTCCTGCTCCGCGAGGGTCCGGCAGCGGTCCAGGAGGGCGGCCGCGGTGGGGTCGCCGCGCAGGGCGCGGAGCGCGGCGAGGTCGTCGGGGTCCGGCCGGTAGCCGGTACCGAGGACCTCCTCCAGGAGGGCGAGGTAGCCGCCGGCGGTGCCCGGCAGGGCGGCCCGGTAGCGAGCCAGGTCGGCAAGCAGGAAGGCCCTGAGCCTGGCTCCCTCACGGGCCGCCTCGTCGACGGACTCGGCGAGACGGAGGCAGTCCTGGACGTCCTCGGCCGAGGCGGGGCTGGGGTGCAGGGCGAGGGCGAGAGCGCGACGGAGCACACGCAGCTCCTCCGCACCGAACGCCATGCCGCCCCGGGATCCGTATGGCGTGGGCATGGCCCGACGATACGCGCTAATCAGACAAAATCCGCATAGCACCGACCTGCGGCGCGTCCTCTCCGGAGGGGCTGAGTTTCAGCCCCTCCGGCCTTGGAGGGCGAGACCGTCCAGGCCGGAAAGCCGGGGCGTCCGAGCGGCAAGCAGGGGGTCAGGGGGAGGCCAGGGGGTCAGGGGAAGGCGCCAGGGGGTCAGGGGAAGGCGCCAGGAGGTTCAGGGGCATCAGGGGGCCGTGGCCTCCCGACACGGGACGATCAGGGGTGGCCGGGGCGGCCGGGGGCGAAGAACCCTTACGTACGCGACACGTTCCGCTCGTACACCAGCCGCAGCCCGATCAGCGTGAGCCACGGCTCGTGTTCGTCGATCACGGACGCCTCGCCGAGGACCATGGGGGCCAGGCCGCCGGTGGCGATGACGGTGACGTCGTCGGGGTCGTCGGCAAGCTCGCGGGCCATCCGGTTCACGACCCCGTCCACCTGCCCCGCGAACCCGTACACGATCCCGGCCTGCATCGCCTCGACCGTGTTCTTCCCGATCACCGCCCGCGGCCGGGCCAACTCGATCTTCCGGAGCTGCGCCCCCCGCACACCGAGCGCCTCCACGGAGATCTCGATACCCGGAGCGATCACACCCCCCGTGTACTCCCCGCGCGCGGACACCGCGTCGAACGTCGTCGCCGTACCGAAGTCGACGACGATGGCCGGCCCGCCGTACAGCTCGACGGCGGCCACCGCGTTGATGATCCGGTCGGCGCCGACCTCCTTGGGGTTGTCCATCAAGATCGGTACGCCGGTCTTGATACCGGGTTCGACGAGCACGGCGGGTACGTCGCCGTAGTAGCGCCGGGTGACCTCGCGCAGCTCGTGCAGGACGGACGGAACCGTCGAGCAGATGGCGATGCCGTCGATGCCGTCGCCGAGTTCCTCCCCGAGCAGCGGATGCATGCCCATGAGGCCCTGGAGGAGCACGGCGAGCTCGTCGGCCGTGCGACGGGCGTCCGTGGAGATGCGCCAGTGCTCGACGATCTCCTCGCCGTCGAAGAGGCCGAGGACGGTGTGCGTGTTGCCGACGTCGATCGTGAGGAGCATCAGCCCTGCTCCGCCTCGTCCGTCGGCACCTGGTCCGCCGACGGCTGGTCCGCCGACGCCTCGTCCGCCGCGGCCTCGCGCAGGTCGAGGCCGATGTCCAGGATCGGCGACGAGTGCGTCAGCGCGCCCACCGCCAGGTAGTCGACGCCCGTCGCGGCGTACGCCGCCGCGTTGCCCAGGGTGAGCCGGCCCGAGGCCTCCAGGAGGGCACGGCCGCCCACGAGGGCGACGGCCTCCTCGCACTCGACGGGCGTGAAGTTGTCCAGAAGGATCAGGTCGGCGCCCGCGTCCACGACCTCGCGCAGCTGGTGCAGGGTGTCGACCTCGACCTCGATCGGGACCTCCGGGAAGGCCTCCCGTACGGCCTTGAAGGCCTGCGCCACGCCCCCGGCGGCGACCACGTGGTTGTCCTTCACGAGGGCCGCGTCGGAGAGCGACATGCGGTGGTTGACGCCGCCGCCGCAGCGCACCGCGAACTTCTCCAGGGCGCGCAGCCCCGGCGTCGTCTTGCGGGTGTCGCGCACGCGGGTGTCCGTGCCCTCCAGGGCGTCCGCCCACGCGCGCGTGGCGGTCGCGATGCCGGAGAGGCGGCAGAGCAGGTTCAGCGCGCTGCGCTCGGCCGTCAGCAGGTCACGGGTGCGGGTCGTCACGCTCAGGAGCTTCTGGCCGGCCTCGACGCGGTCGCCGTCCTCGACGTGCCGCTCGACCGCGAACTCGTCGGTGCAGACCACGGAGATGACCGCCTCGGCCACCCGCAGGCCCGCGACGACGCCCGCGTCCCGCGCGGTGAAGTCGCCGGTGGAGACGGCGTCCTCGGAGATGGTCGCGACGGTCGTCACGTCCACGCCGTGGTCGAGGTCCTCCTGGATGGCCACGTTGGCGATGTCCTCGACCTCCAGGGGGTCGAGACCGGCGTCGGCGAGGAGCTGGGCGAGCGCGGGGTCGAGACCGCACTCCAGGTATGCCTCGTCCGCTTCGGCGCCACAGCCGCAGCCGTCGCCGCAGCCGCCGCTCTGGGCGAGGGGAAGGTCGGGGGTGCTCACTGCTGTCACTGCTCCTGGGGACGGGGCGCCGGCTGGGGCATGGGGGTTCCCCCTGCCCGGGCGAGACCGGGCGCTTGGGGGAGGGTCGGGGGGAAGTCTGCGGTGTCCGTGGTCCGTACGGCCAGCGTCCGGTCGGGATTCAGTCGTACGACGATGTGGCGGCGCCAGTCGGTGTCGTCCCGGTCGGCGTGGTCCTCGCGCCAGTGGCAGCCCCGGGTCTCCTCGCGGAGGCGGGCGGCGGCGACCAGGACCCTGGCCACGCACAGGAGGTTGGTGGCCTCCCAGGTGTCGACGCCGGGCTCGGAGGTCTTGCCGTTCTCGTCGAGTGCGTCACGGGCCTCGGTGTGGAGGTGCTGGAGCTGGTCGGCGGCCTGGGTCAGGGACTCGGCCGAGCGCAGCACGCCGGCGCCCTCCGTCATGATCCGCTGGATCGCGAACCGGGCCTCCGGGGCGAGCAGCGGGTGCGCGGGCTTCTCGGGGTGCGGGACCGGTGCGGGCACGCGCGCGTGGAGCCCGTTCTCCGACCGGCCCGCCGCGATGTCGGCGGCGATGCGCTCGGCGTAGACGAGCCCTTCCAGGAGGGAGTTGGAGGCGAGCCGGTTGGCGCCGTGCACGCCGGTGCATGCGACCTCGCCGCACGCGTACAGGCCCGGCACCGTGGTGCGGCCCCGGGCGTCCGTGCGGATGCCTCCGGAGGCGTAGTGGGCGGCCGGGGCGACCGGGACGGGCTCGGTGACCGGGTCGATGCCGTGCGCCCGGCAGGCGGCCAGGATGGTCGGGAAGCGGTGCTCCCACATGTCGGCGCCGAAGTGCCGGGCGTCGAGGAACATGTGCTCGGCGTCCCGCTCCTGCATGCGCCGCATGATGCCCTTGGCGACGATGTCCCGGGGCGCCAGCTCGGCCAGCTCATGCTGGCCCACCATGAAGCGCACGCCGTCGGCGTCGACCAGGTGGGCGCCCTCGCCGCGTACCGCTTCCGACACCAGCGGCTGCTGGCCCTCGGCGTCCGGGCCCAGGAAGAGCACCGTGGGGTGGAACTGCACGAACTCGAGGTCGGAGACCTCGGCGCCCGCGCGCAGGGCGAGGGCCACGCCGTCGCCCGTGGAGACCGACGGGTTGGTGGTCGCCGAGTAGACCTGGCCCATGCCGCCGGTCGCGAGGACCACGGCGGGGGCGTGCACGGCTCCCACGCCGTCGTGCTGGCCCTCTCCCATGACGTGCAGGGTGACACCCGCGGTGCGGCCGTCGGCGTCCGTGAGGAGGTCAAGGACGAGCGCGTTCTCGACCGTACGCAGGCCACGCGCGCGTACCGCCTCGACGAGTGCCCGGGAGATCTCGGCGCCGGTCGCGTCGCCGCCCGCGTGCGCGATGCGGCGGCGGTGGTGGCCGCCCTCGCGGGTGAGTTCCAGCTCGCCCTCGGTGGACTCGTCGAAGTGGGCGCCGGTCGCCATCAGACGGCGTACGGCGTCGGGGCCCTCGGTGACCAGGATGCGTACGGCCTCCTCGTCGCACAGGCCCGCGCCCGCCACCAGCGTGTCGTCGAGGTGCTGCTCGGGGGTGTCGCCGTCGCCGAGGGCCGCGGCGATGCCGCCCTGCGCCCAGCGCGTGGAGCCGTCGTCGAGGCGGGCCTTGGTGACCACGACGGTGTTCAGGCCGGCCGCCTCGCAGCGCAGGGCCGCGGTGAGGCCGGCGACGCCGGAGCCGACGACCACGACGTCCGCGGTCAGAGCCCAGCCGGGGGCGGGCGCGTGCAGTCGTATGCCGGTACCTGTGGCGGTATCCGTACCCGTGGCGATACCAGTACCAGTACCTGTGCCTTTGCCGGTCACGAGGCGGCTCCGAAGGTGAGGGGGATGTTGTCGATCAGCCGGGTCGTCCCGACCCGGGCGGCGACGGCGAGGACCGCCTCGCCGGTGAAGTCGTCCCCGACCTCTGTGAAGTCGGAGGGGTCGACCAGGGCCAGGTAGTCCAGCGCCAGCGGCGGCTGCATACGGGCCGCCTCGTCGAGGACCAGCCGGGCGGCCGCGCGGACGCCCGCGGGGCCGCCGGGGGCGGCCTTGGCCACGGCGTGCGCGTCGGCCGCGGCGCGGGATTCACCTATGGCGCTGAGGGCTTCGGCACGCGCGCGCGTGGCGGGCACTTCGCGGGCCCGCGCGCGCAGGGCCTCCTGCGCGGCATGCCGGTCGCGGCCCGCGAACAGGGCCTGCGAGAGGGCGAGGGCGGTGCGCCGCTCCTCGGTCGAGAGGTAACGGTTGCGGCTGGAGAGGGCGAGCCCGTCCTCCTCCCGCACGGTGGGCACGCCGACGATCTCCACGCCGAAGTTCAGATCACGCGCCATGCGACGGATCAGGGCGAGCTGCTGGGCGTCCTTCTGCCCGTACAGCGCCACGTCGGGGCGGGTGAGGTGCAGGAGCTTGGCGACGACGGTGAGCATCCCGTCGAAGTGGCCGGGGCGCACGGCCCCCTCCAGACGCTCGCCCATCGGGCCCGCGCTGACACGGACCTGGGGCTCGCCGCCCGGGTAGACCTCGTCCACGGAGGGGGCGAACACGACGTCCGCGCCCGACTGTTCGGCGATCTTGAGGTCGGCGTCGAGAGTGCGCGGGTAGCGGTCCAGGTCCTCGCCGGCGCCGAACTGAAGCGGGTTCACGAAGACCGTCACGACGACCTCACCCCGGTCTCCGGCGATCTGGCGAGCGGTGCGGATCAGCGTGGCGTGACCCTCGTGGAGCGCGCCCATGGTCATCACGACGACGCGGCGGCCCGCACGCGCGCGTGCGTGCAGTTCCTCGGCGGTGCGCAGCAGGGCTGTGGTCATCGGGCGTCCCCCTCGGTCCCTTCGGTCCCGTCGGTCCCGTCGTTGGCGAGCACGCCCAGGAGGTCCTCGGCGAGTTCCGGCTTGAGCAGCCCGTGGGCGAGCGCGCGGTCCGCGGTCGCGCGGGCCATCGCGAGATAGCCGGCGACGGTCTGCGGGGCGTGCCTGCGCAGCTCGGCGACGTGCGCGGCGACCGTGCCCGCGTCCCCGCGTGCGACGGGTCCGGTGAGGGCCGCGTCGCCCGAGCGCAGTGCGTTGTCCAGGGCCGCGCCGAGCAGCGGGCCCAGCATCCGGTCGGGGGCCTCGACGCCCGCGGCACGCAGCAGCTCCATGGACTCGGCGACCAGGGTCACCAGGTGGTTGGCGCCGAGCGCGAGGGCCGCGTGGTAGAGCGGCCGGTTCTCCTCGGCGATCCACTCGGGCTCGCCGCCCATCTCGATCACCAGGGCCTCGGCGGCCAGCCGCAGCTCCTCGGGGGCGGTGACCCCGAAGGAGCAGCCGACCAGACGCTGCACGTCCACGGAGGTGCCGGTGAACGTCATGGCGGGGTGCAGCGCGAGCGGCAGCGCGCCCGCCCTGAGCGCCGGGTCGAGCACCCGCGCGCCGTACCGCCCGGAGGTGTGCACGAGCAGCTGTCCGGGGCGCACGGCCCCCGTCTCGGCGAGCCCCTCGACGAGCCCCGGCAGGGCGTCGTCCGGGACGGTCAGCAGCACCAGGTCCGCGCGCTCCAGGACCTGTGCCGGGGACACCAGCGGCACGTCGGGCAGCAGCTGCGCCGCCCGACGCCTGGAGGCGTCGGAGACCCCGGAAACGGCCACCGGGCGGTGCCCGGCGAGTTGGAGGGCCGCGGCGAGCGCGGGGCCGACACGACCGGCGCCGACGACGCCGACGGTGAGCCGCGCGGGGCGGTCCCTGGGGTCTTGCTGTGGGGATGTACTCACTCGACGGCGGCCTTCCGTTCCAGTCCGCTCGGGGTACCGGACGATTTCTCGTCATGTTAACGCGATTGGTTCGAGGGCCGTTTCCGTTGTCCACAGGCTGTGGGTTTCCGCAGGTCGCGGCGGTGCGGAAATCCGGGTGCCGGGGCGGGGCCGCCCACGGGATGATCCGGGGATGAGCGATACGGCGGCGCAGGGCGAAGAACGGGTCGTGGCGGACTCGGCGGAACAGCGCGAGGAACGGACCGGGACGACCTCGGTCGAACAGGGCGAGGAACGGGCCGGGACGACCTCGGCGGATCAAGGCGAGGAACAGGCCGAGGCGGACGAGGCGGAGCAGCGACGGGAGCGGCGGACGGCCGCCTACCGGGGAGCCCGGCGCATCCTGGCGCGCCCCGGGCACCGGGCCACACTCCGCGAACGCCTCGCGGTCCTGGACGAGGCCGCGCACCTGTACGACCTGGACGAACCCGTGGACATCTACGGGAACCGCATCGTCGAGGCCCTGGAGGAGCGGGTCGCCAGTCTGCTCGGCGTGGAGGCCGCCGCCTTCTTCCCCACGGGCACGATGGCCCAGCAGGTGGCGCTGCGCTGCTGGGCGGGCCGCACCGGCAACGCGACCGTCGCCCTGCACGGTCTGAGCCATCCCGAGGTGCACGAACGCAACGCGCTCAGCACGGTCAGCGGGCTGCGCCCGGTCCGTGTGACGAGCGAGCCCCGGCTGCCTACCGCCGACGAGGTCCGGGACTTCGAGGAGCCCTTCGGGGCGCTGATGCTCGAACTGCCTCTCAGGGACGCCGGTTTCGTGCTGCCCTCCTGGGAGGAACTCTCCGAGGTCGTGGAAGCCGCCCGGGAGCGGGACGCGGTGGTCCACTTCGACGGGGCACGCCTGTGGGAGTGCACACCGCACTTCGGCCGCCCCCTGGAGGAGATCGCCGGCCTCGCGGACAGCGTCTACGTGTCGTTCTACAAGTCGCTCGGCGGCTACAGCGGCGCGGCGCTAGCGGGTCCCAAGACGCTAGTCGACGAGGCGAAGACCTGGCGCCATCGGTACGGGGGCATGGTCATCCACCAGTTCCCGGCCGTCCTGTCGGCGCTCGCCGGGCTGGAGCGGGAGCTGCCACGGCTGCCGGAGTACGTGTCCCACGCGCGCGTGGTCGCCGCGGCGCTGCGCGAGGGTTTCGCGGCGGCCGGCGTGCCCTGGGCGCGCGTCCACCCCGAGGAGCCGCACACCCACGAGTTCCAGGTCTGGCTGCCGTACGACGCCGAGGTGCTCGCGGACGCGTCGGTCGAGCAGGCCGAGGAGACGAAGACCTTCCTGTTCTCCGACCACTGGGACGCGCGCGGGCCCGGCCTGGCGGTCACGGAGGTGTCCGTGCGGGCCGAGGGGCTGGAGTGGACGGCGGACGACGTCAAGGCGGCCGTGCGGGACTTCGTGGAGCGGCTCCCCCACTGACCGTCACCGGCCCCCTCGGGCCGGCGGGTCGCCGGTTCCCCCCGGCCGACCGTCACCTGCCCCCCTGCTGACCGACAAAGCTCCTGCGCTGACCGTCATCGACTGCCCTGGCTGACCGACACGGCTTCCCCGCTGGGACCGCCACCGGCTGCCCCCGCTGACCGTCATCGGACGCCCCACCACCGTGGCACGGCTGTCCGGCCGACGGTGGAGCGGCTGCACGGCCGACGGTCGAGTGGCTGCACGACCGACGGTCGAGTGGCTGCACGACCGACGGTCGAGTGGCCGCACGGGCTCCGCGTCAGCAGCTGACGCGGCGGCCGTGCAGCCACCGGCTCAGCGCCTCCCGTATCCGCCCGTGTGCCGGGTGCCCGGCCACGACGGCCCGGAACTGCCGGTAGCCGCGCAGCTCGCGCGCGACCCGCACGTCGTGCGTGCCGGGCGCCGGAGGGGTGGGCTCGCCATGCTGTCGGGCCCGGTAGCTGTCGAGAAGGTACTGCTGGGTGATGCTCATGGCGGATCGTCTCCAGGGACGAGGGAGGGGATCGGAAGGCCCCGCGCGGACTGCCCCGGTCGTTGGTCGCTCCAGAATGACCCTGCTCACGGCGCCTGTCGCCCCGATTGACGGTCACCGTCAATCGACGGCGGCGTTGTCAGTGGCGGGGTGCACCATGGGGACATGAGCGTGCGCATCGACATCAACGGGCTGCGAGCGGAGCGGATCGCCGTCGTGCCGTCACCGCTGGCCGAGCTCGGGATGGCGCTGCATGCCCTGGCCGAGCCGGCGCACCACCCCGGACTGCAGGGCTGGGCGACAGGGGTGACCGCCCGGCTCGACGCGCACCTCGCGGACCGCATGTGCGAGGCGGACTTCCTGTGGCGTACGACGTTCTCAGACCTGTTCCTGCCCTGCGCGGGCATCCCCGGCGGGACCACGCTGCCGGGCGCGACGCTCGCCGAGGACCTGGACCTGCTGGACAAGCTCACCGACGAGCAGTTCGTGGACGCGGCCCTGGAGTTCA
Source organism: Streptomyces sp. NPDC058246 (assembly GCF_042881985.1). Classification (NCBI taxonomy): domain Bacteria; kingdom Bacillati; phylum Actinomycetota; class Actinomycetes; order Kitasatosporales; family Streptomycetaceae; genus Streptomyces; species Streptomyces sp. NPDC058246. Next base: position 49,569 of record NZ_JBHVWZ010000010.1, read on the forward strand.
CGTGCGCGCTGACGTACGGCTCGGAAGGGCCGAGCGCGCTCAGCGACCCGGGCCTGCGCCGCCGGGCCGTCGACCTGGCCGCCTCGCGCGGGCCGCAGCAGACAAGGTTCACCGAGCGGCTGCTGGCGGACCCGCCGAGCGTGCGAGCCTGGCTGAGGCAGTTCCTGCAGGACTGCGACGAAGCGTTCTTCGCCGAGACCTGGTCCCGGCTGCGCCACCAGCTGGCCGCGGAGGCCCGCCACAAGACGGACCTGCTCCGGCGCAAGAGCCTGACCGAGGCGCTGACCTCGGTCTCTTCCGCGGTGTCGATGGACGAGAGGGCCGGCCGGCTCACCGTCGACAAGCTGACCGAGGGTCACACGGTCACGGCGGACGGCGGCCTGCTCCTCGTCCCCACCAGCCTCGGCCGGCCGCACCTGATGGTGCTCCACCGCCACCGCTGGCAGCCGGTGCTGCACTACCCCGTCAACTCCCCCGAGCTCGCCACCCCGCCCTCCGTCGAGCAGCTCACCCTGCGGATGACCGCGCTCTCCCACCCGGTCCGGATGCGGATCTGCCGCCATCTGGCCCGCAGCGCGTACACCACGGGCGAGCTGGCACAGGTGCACGGGATGACGGCGCCCGAGATATCCCGGCACCTGAGCGTGCTGAAGAAGGCGGGGCTGATCACGACGAGACGCCGGGGACGGTATGTGCTGCACCAGCTGGACGTCACCGTGGTGGCCCGGCTGGGGAGCGACTTCTTGGAGGGCATCCTGCGCTGACTTCTTGGAGGGCATCCTGCGCTGACGCCGGTGTCTTCGAGACCCCCGGTGCCCCGGGGCTCAGTCGAAGCGGATGTGCTTGGCCCCGACCCAAGCCCTCCGCAGCCGTCCCCGTACCGCCCCGTCCCGATTCGGCGTGAGCGTCAGCCCCGCCAGCACGGCGATGCGGTCGGCCGTCTTGGCGACCGTGGTGTGGTCGGTCCACAGGTGCTCGGCGAACTCCGGCTCGCGCAGCCGCTCCAGGCAGTGGTCGAGTTGCGCCACGGCCCAACTCTCGTGCCGCAGCGGGGCGTCCTTGCCGGCGACGTACCGCAGGAGGTGTCCGAAACCGCGCTCGCGCAGCCGCTTCAGCACGGTCTCGCGCTCGGCGAGGAGCGCGAAATGCCGTACGTCGTGGCCCAGTTCGCGCAGCCGCCCGACGGTCTCCTCGAAGTAACGGGGATTCGTGACCGTCATGGGGACGATGACCACGCCGTCGTGCTTGCCGAGAGCGAGGTCGAGCACCTCGACCACGCCCTGTCGCCAGGACGCCAAGTCCTGGAAATCACCCCGCAGTTCGGCCGGCATCATGTGCCGAAGGCCGAAGCCGGCGTGTTCCGGGTCGCAGACGACGCTGCCGGGCAGCCGTCGTTGGATCTCGTGTGCGGTCTGTGTCTTGCCGCCCCCGAAGGGGCCGTTGATCCACAGGAGCATGCGCAGACCCTAGTGGGCGCCGGTCACGCGCCGGTCACGCCCCCCGGCGGCCGGAGCCGTGAGCCGAGCACAGTCGTCAGCCATGCCTGCCCGCCCGGGCCGTGAGCCGAGCACAGTCGTCAGCCATGCCTGCCCGCCCGGGCCGTGAGCCGAGCACAGTCGTCAGCCATGCCTGCCCGCCCGCCCGGGCCGTGGGACGTGCCGGGCCGTCAGCCGTGCCCGCCCGCCCGGACCAGCCCCGTCTCGTACGCGAGCACGACCACCTGCACCCGATCCCGCAGCCCCAGCTTGGTCAGGATGCGTCCGACGTGCGTCTTCACGGTCGCCTCGGACAGGACGAGGCGTGCCGCGATCTCCCCGTTCGACAGGCCCTGCGCGACCAGCACCATGACCTCGCGCTCGCGGTCGGTGAGCCGCTCCAGCTCCTTGTGCTGCGGCTCCTTGCCGGCGTTGGGCAGCATCGGCGCGAAACGGTCCAGCAGGCGCCGCGTGGTGGAGGGCGCGACCACGGCGTCACCGCTGTGCACGGAGCGGATGGCGGCCAGCAGCTCACCGGGCGGCACGTCCTTGAGCATGAAGCCGGAGGCGCCCGCCTTCAGCCCGGAGAAGGCGTACTCGTCGAGGTCGAAGGTGGTGAGGATCAGCACCTTCGGCGGGTTGGACTCGGAGCAGATGCGGCGGGTCGTCTCGACGCCGTCGAGCTTCGGCATGCGGACGTCCATCAGCACCACGTCGACCGCGGTGGCGCGCAGCACCTGAAGGGCCTCGACGCCGTCGCCCGCCTCGGCCACGACCTCCATGTCCGGCTGGGCGTCGAGCACCATCCGGAAACCGGTGCGCAGCAGCACCTGGTCGTCGACGAGCATCACGCGGATCGCCATCGGGGTCCTTTCAGGTATGTACAGGTGTCAATGACGGATATGTACAGGTGTCAGTGACGGACAGGTGTCAGTGTGCGGGCTTGAGCGGGAGCAGGGCGCTGATACGGAAGCCTCCGCCGGGCCGCGGCCCCGCGTCCAGGGTTCCGCCGACCATTCCGACGCGTTCCCGCATGCCGATCAGGCCGTGGCCCTGGCCGTCGGCGCCCCCCTCCTCGTACAGCTCGTGGGGTGCGCCCTTGCCGTCGTCCTCCACGAGCAGGCCGAGGCCGTCGTCGAAGTAGACCAGGCGCACGCTCGCTCCCGTGTTCGGGCCCCCGTGCTTGCGCGTGTTGGTGAGCGCCTCCTGCACGATCCGGTACGCCGTGAGTTCTACGCCGCTGGGGAGGGGGCGCGGGGTGCCCTCCACCTTGAAGTCGACGGGGAGGCCCGAGGTGCGGCACTGCTCGATGAGGTCGTCGAGCTGCTCGACGTCGGGCTGCGGCACATACTCGCCGCTCTCCTGGTGCTCGCCGGTGCGCAGGACGCCGAGCAGGCGGCGCATCTCGGCGAGGGCCTGGCGGCCGGTTCCGGAGATGGTCTCCAGGGCCTTCCTGGCCTGCTCGGGGGCGGTGTCCAGAACGTACGCGGCACCGTCCGCCTGGACCACCATCACCGAGACGTTGTGCGCGACCACGTCGTGCAGCTCGCGGGCGATCCGGGCGCGCTCGGCGGCGACCGCGACCTTGGACTGCGCCTCGCGCTCCTTCTCCAGGCGGGCGGCGCGCTCCTCCAGCTGGGCGAGGTAGGCGCGGCGGGTGCGGATGGAGTCGCCAAGGACCCAGGCGAGCGCGAACGGGACGGTCTGGAAGACCGCTATCAGGACGCTGCCCAGCGCGCCTGCCTGCCCGTCGGGCCAGCGGATCTGCGCGAGGGGCCCCGCGCAGAGGCCGCCGATCAGCGCGAGCCGGGAGGCCCAGCGTGCGCCGTCCGCGGCGACGGTGTAGATGATCACCAGCATCGCGAAGTCGGCCGACATGATCTCGACGTCGAGGATCAGCTGAGCGAGGCCCATCACCGCGGTCAGGACGAGCATCTTCTCGGGCATACGGCGGCGCAGCGCGACCACCACGCACAGGACGACGGCGATCGGGAGCGCCGCGGCGAGCGTCCCGTGGTGATCCGGAGCCCCGTTGACACTCGTGATGTTCACGCCGGTGATCCCGAGCAGGGCGACGGCCCAGAAGCTGTCGACCCACGTCGGGTGCCTGCGGAGGAAGTCATAGAGGCGCTGCACGTAACCCAGAGTAGGGAAGCGTGCAGTGTGCAGGGGTCAACCGGAGGACCGATCCGTAACCGACCTTCGTACTCCCCAAGGTGGAGGCTCCCCGATCCCTGACGCTTAGCCTGACCCCGTGAGACGTGAGGCGACAGGCGAATGGCGGGGCTGGCGCGAGGCGACGGAGGAGGCGCTGTACGGGCCTTCCGGCTTCTATCGCAGGCCCGAGGGGCCCGCCGGACACTTCCGCACCTCGGTGCACGCCTCCCCGCTCTTCGCGCGGGCCGTGGCCGAGCTGCTGTGCCGGGTCGACGAGGCGCTCGGCCACCCCGCCTCGCTCGCGTTCGTGGACATGGCGGCGGGCCACGGCGAGCTGGCGATCGGTGTGCTCGGCGCGCTCCCCGCGCACGTGGCATCCCGCACGCGGGCGTACGCGGTCGAGCGCGCCGCGCGCCCCGCCGGCCTCGACCACCGGATCGAGTGGCTCCCCGAGCCCCCGAAGGGGATCACCGGGCTGCTGTTCGCCAACGAGTGGCTGGACAACGTGCCCGTGGACGTCGCCGAGGCGGACTCCGACGGCGTACGACGCCTGGTTCTCGTACGCCGGGACGGGACCGAACGCCTCGGGGAGCCCGTGAGGGGCGCGGACTCGGAATGGCTGCGGAAGTGGTGGCCGCTGCCGTCCGGACCGGCGGCTCCCGAAGCGCCGGACACCGAGACGCTGAGCACCGAGACGTCGGCCCGCGACCCACTGTCCTGCGAAGGAACCCGCGCCGAGATCGGTCTCCCCCGGGACACCGCCTGGGCCTCCGCCGTGTCCACCGTCGGCCGGGGTCTCGCCGTCGCCGTCGACTACGCGCACCGCACCGCCACCCGACCGCCCTTCGGGACGCTCACCGGCTTCCGGGAGGGGCGGGAGACGGCGCCGGTGCCGGACGGTTCGTGCGACATCACGGCGCACGTGGCGCTCGACGCGTGTGCGGCGCGCGGAGGCCGCGGGGGGCGCGTGATCACCCAGCGCGCGGCACTTCGCGCGCTGGGCGTGAGCGGCGCACGCCCCCCGCTCGCGCTGGCCTCCACGGACCCCACGGCATACGTACGTGCCCTCGCGAGCGCGGGCGCGGGCGCGGAGCTCACCGCTCCCGGCGGTCTCGGCGACTTCGGCTGGCTGCTCCAGCCGGTGGGAATTCCACACGCTCCTCTTGGGGAGCTACTTGTCGATGTCGCCGACCACGAAGAACAGTGACCCCAGGATCGCCACCATGTCCGCGACCAGCGTGCCAGGCAGCAGCTCGGTGAGCGCCTGGATGTTGTTGAACGAGGCCGAGCGCAGCTTCAGCCGGTACGGGGTCTTCTCGCCCTTGCTGACCAGGTAGTAGCCGTTGATGCCGAGGGGGTTCTCGGTCCAGGCGTACGTGTGCCCCTCGGGCGCTTTCAGGACCTTGGGCAGCCGCTGGTTGATCGGCCCCGGCGGCAGTTCGGCGAGCCGGTCGAGGCAGGCGTCGGCGAGGTCGAGCGAGTTGTGCGTCTGCTCCAGGAGGCACTCGAAGCGTGCCAGGCAGTCGCCCGCCTGGCGGGTGACCACCTTCAGGGTGTCCTGGAGCTCCCCGTAGGCGAGGTACGGCTCGTCCCGGCGCAGGTCGAAGTCGACTCCGGAGGCGCGCGCGATCGGCCCGCTCACGCCGTACGCGTGCACGGCCTCCGGCGTGAGCGCCCCCACGCCCCGCGTACGCCCCCGGAAGATCTCGTTGCCGAGCACCAGGTCGTCGTACACGGCCATCCGTGAGCGGAGCGCGGCGACGGAGGCACGCGCACGCGTGGTCCATCCGGCCGGAAGGTCCTCCTTGAGCCCGCCGACGCGGTTGAACATGTAGTGCATACGCCCGCCGGAGATCTCCTCCATGACGTGCTGGAGTTCCTCGCGCTCGGTGAAGGCGTAGAAGATCGGCGTGATCCCGCCCAGCTCCAGGGGGTACGAGCCCAGGAACATCAGATGGTTCAGGACGCGGTTGAGCTCCGCGAGCAGCGTGCGCATCCACACCGCGCGCTCGGGGACCTCCATGCCGAGCATCCGCTCGACGCCGAGGACCACGCCCAGCTCGTTCGAGAACGCGGACAGCCAGTCGTGGCGGTTGGCGAGCATGATGATCTGGCGGTAGTCGCGCGCCTCGAAGAGCTTCTCCGCGCCGCGGTGCATATAGCCGATGACCGGCTCCGCGTGCTGGATCCGCTCGCCGTCGAGCACGAGCCGCAGCCGCAGCACGCCGTGCGTGGACGGGTGCTGGGGCCCGATGTTGAGCACCATGTCGGTGCTCTCCGCGGCGCCGCCGATACCGACCATGGTCTCCGTCGTAGGAGTCATGGGAACAGTCTGTCGTACGTACGCTTGCGACATGGAGACGGGGACCACGCAGAACGCCGAGGCGGAGCCGGTCTGGACCGGGCTGCCTCCGGGGCTGTTGCGGATGCGACGGATGTTGCTGGTGGTGTGGCTGGGGCTGCTGACGATCGCGGTGGGGCTGCTGCTCGGGCTGCTCGCCGGGCCGGTCTGGGCGGCCTTCGCGCTGCTGCCGCTCGCCCTGACGGTCTGGGGCTGGCGCATGCTGGGGCGCAACTGGCGATCCTGGCGGTACGCCGAGCGCGCGGACGACCTGCTGATCAGCCGCGGTGTGCTGTGGCGCGAGGAGACGGTGGTGCCGTACGGGCGGATGCAGCTGGTCGAGGTGACCTCCGGGCCCGTGGAGCGGCACTTCGGGCTCGCGAGCGTGCAGCTGCACACGGCGGCCGCGGCGACCGACGCGTGCATCCCGGGCCTCGACCCGGCCGAGGCCGAGCGGCTGCGGGACCGGCTGACGGAGCTGGGCGAGGCACGATCGGCGGGGCTGTGACGACGCCGATGCCGGGTACGGAGGACGCCGTACGGCAGGAGAAGCCGCTGGTCGAGCGGCGGCTGCACCCCGTGACGCCGTTCCGGCGCGCCTGGGCACCGGTCGCGGTGATCGCCGGCTGGGCCGTCCACGACCCCAACCAGGCGCAGGAGCAGCTGACCAGACTCACGACGACCGCGCTGCTCCTCGGGCTCGCCGTGATCGTCCCCGGAGCGGCCCTCTACGGCTTTCTGGGCTGGTGGTTCACGCACTTCGCGGTGACCGACACCGAACTGCGCATCCGTACTGGGCTGTTGTTCCGGCGCACCGCGCACATCCGGCTCGAACGGCTCCAGGCCGTCGACATCACCCAGCCCCTGCTGGCCCGCGTCGCGGGCGTCGCCAAGCTCAAACTCGACGTCGTCGGGACCGACAAGAAGGACGAACTGGCGTACTTGGGTGAGGGCGAGGCCCGCGCACTGCGCGCCGAACTCCTCGCCCGCGCGGCCGGTTTCGCGCCGGAGACCGCGCACGAGGTCGGCGAGGCTCCGGTACGGCAGCTGCTGCACGTCCCCGCGCGCGTGCTGGCCGTTTCCCTGGTGCTCACCGGCGCCACCTGGGGCTCGCTGGCCGCCGCGCTCGTCGTACCGCCGCTGCTGTGGTTCGCCACCCACAGCGTGTGGACGGTCCTCGCGACCGGGGTGCCGCTGCTCGGCGCGGCGGGCGCGAGCAGCGTGGGGCGGTTCGTCGGCGAGTACGACTGGACGGTGGGCGAATCGCCGGACGGCCTCCGCATCGACCACGGACTCCTCGACCGTACCCACGAGACGGTGCCGCCCGGGCGCGTGCAGACCGTACGGATCGTGGAGCCCTTGCTGTGGCGGCGGCGCGGGTGGGTGCGCGTCGAGCTGGACGTGGCCGGGTCGTCGAACTCCGTGCTCGTGCCCGTCGCTCCGCGCGAGGTTGCCGAGTCGGTGATCGCGGGGGTGCTGGCGGTGGTGACGGTGCCGCCGCCGCTGTCTTCTTCGGCGTCGCCCTTGTCTTCTTCCGCGTCGCCCTTGTCGGCTTCGGCGTCGCCCTTGTCGGCTTCGGCGCCGGCGTTGTCGGCCTCTCTGTCGTCGGCGTTGCCGTCGTCCTTGTCCCGGTCGCCGCGGCGGGCCGGGTGGTGCGTGCCGTTCTGGTGGCGGGGGTACGGGCTCGCCGTCACCGACACCGTGTTCGCTGCGCGGCACGGGCTGTTGCGCCGCAGCCTCTCGCTCGTGCCGCACGCGAAGGTGCAGAGCGTGCGGGTGACTCAGGGGCCGTGGGAACGGTTCAAGGGGCTCGCCGACGTGCATGTCGACACGGGGGCCGGCAAGACGGTGACGGCGCGGCTGCGGGGGGCCGGGGAGGCGGCGGAGCTGCTTGAGGCGCAGGCCGATCGGTCCCGTACGGGGCGGCGGGAGGCTCGGCCGGATCGGTGGATGGCGTGACGCCGGCCTTTCCGTGACGTCGGCCCTTCCGTGACGCCGGCTTTCCATGACGTCGGCTTTCCCGTGACGCCGGCCTTTCCCTGACGTCGGCCGGGCCTTGACGCCTGCGTCACGTCGGCTTTTCCGTCGCGCCTGGTTCATGGGCACCCCGGGTGGGGGCGGGCGTCCGAAGTGGGTGCGCTTGCCGGCGCTTGCAGGGTGCCGCTGCGCCCACCCGTGCCGCCCCAGCGGCACGATTGCCCGCAGCTATGACGATGACGGATTACGGATTACGGATTACGGATTACGGATTACGGATGATCGTCAGGAGGCCGCGCTGCGGAGGCCTGACATGTTGATTTGTTCTGTTTCGTCGTGGGCGGTCAGGTCGATGACCTGGCCGACGCCGCGGGCCCCCTCGTCCGCGGGCTTGAACCCGGCCTCGGCCTCGGCCTTGTGCAGGGCGAGCGCCTCCTGGCCGACGACGTCCGCGAGATCCTCGTTCTGCACGGCCTCCAGCGCCTGTGCCGACGACTCCTTCTGCGTACCGAAGAAGTCGAAGCCGCCCTCGACCGACGGGCGCCGCACGGGCGCCGCCGGTACGACGGCCACCGCGGTCGGCACAGTGAAGTGCCCGGAGGGCTTCACGGGCTTCGCCGCCTGGGGCGCCCTCGCGGCCGGGGTCGACTGGGGCGGCTTCGCCTCGGCGGTCGCGCGCTCGTGCCCGCCGACCGCCTCGGGCTTCCCCTCGGCGTCGCCCTCCTCCGCTATGGCGTCCGAGGACGGACCCGCCTCGGCGGAACCGCCTTTCGGAGGCTCGCCGTTCACCGCCTCAGAGCGCACCGCCGTAGGGCGCACCGCCTCAGAGCCCACCGGCTCAGAGCTCGCCGCCTCCGAGCGCACCGCCTCAGACTGCGCCAGCTCAGAGTGCACCGAGTCGGTCTTGGTCGAATCGGACTTCGTCGAGCCGGACTCGACCGGCCCGGCCGGTGCCGGGCGCTCCTCCGTCGCCGGAGCGCCGCTCGCGATCCGGTTCAGCGCCGCGTTGGCCCGCAGGAAGAGCGACGACCCGGAGGGAGAGAACACGTCGGGAGCCACCTCGTCCCCGGAAGCCACGTCGGCCTCGGGAGCCACCGCACTCTCGGAAGCCACCACACTCTCGGAAGCCACCGCATCCCCGGAAGCCGCAGCACCCGCAGCACCCGCGGCACCCGCAGCCACCGCGGGGGAAGTCACCGCGTCCTGAGACCCCTCGGACCCCGGAGTCTCCGACTCCCCCGGTGCCGTCCGGGCCGCCGGGAGCGCGCGTGCCGGAGCCGTCGCCTCTATCTCGAGCCGGCGGCGCCCTTCCAGGGCGCTCGCCCGCTCCGTCTCGGCCGTGGCGTACCGCCGGAGCAGCGCCGCGTGTTCGTTGCGCAGGCCCGCCAACTCGGCACGCTTGGCGCGCAGCTTGTGCTCCAGCTTGGTGCGCAGCTCGCGCGACTCGTCGAGGTCGGTCTCCAACTCGGCGACGCGCTCCTCGTGACGCCACTCGTCGCTCGCCCGCGCGCGCGTGAGGTCCGCGACGCGCTTGCCCGCCGCCGTGTCCCAGCGGCGCATGACGACCGCGCCGACGACCGCCGTCGCCGCGGCACCCGCGGCCAGCCCACGGAGCACCAGCGGCTCCGTGAACAGCCAGGGCCCCACGGCGCAGACGAGCGAGACGCCTGCGATCGCCGAAGGAGGCAGCAGCCTGTGCAAGGGCGGGGAATGGCGGTGACGTCCACGTGGCATGGCCAGAAACTTACCGCGCGTAGGCGAATCATGGTGGCCCGCCCGGTAAAAACACAGCCACCCCGAAGCCTTCACACCGCCCCGGCCGTCCATAGGGCCCACACTTGTCCCTTTACTTCTCAATCAGCCCCTTCGGCCAAGCCGTTCAGCCAAACCCTCGGCCCTCCTCGGCCACCGCTCGGCCAAACCCATCGCCTACTTCTTGATCAGCCCCTTCGCCCGCAGATACTCCTTGGCCACATCGGCCTCCTTCTGACGCTCCGCGTCGACCTTGCGGTTGAGTTCCACAAGATCATCGGTGCTGAGTGTGTCGGTGAGCTTCGCGAGTGCGTCGGCTATCTCCTGGCTGCCGGCGTCCTTCGCGTTCACCACCGGAAGGACGTTGTCCGCATTCTGCAGACCCTTGTCGTCCTTCAGGAGCACCAGGCCGAAGTTCTTCAGCGTCGCGTCCGTGGTGGTCGTCAGCACCAACTGGTCCGTGCCGTTCTTGACCGCCTGCTTGGCCTGCGTCGTACCGACACCCTTGGGGTCGATTCCGGAGACGTCGATTCCGTACGTCTTCTTCAGACCCGGCGCGCAGAAGGGCCGCGTCTCGCATTCGTCCCCGGCCGCGATCTTGACCTTGAGACCCGACTTCCCGAGATCGGAAAGCGTCTTGAGGTTGTGCTTCTTGGCGAATTCGGCGCTCACCGCGAACGCGTTCTGGTCGACCGCCTCGCCGGCCGGCAGCACCTTCAGCCCCTTCGGCTCGGCCAGCTTCTTCAACGCGGAGACGGTGGCGTCGACATCGCTGGAGGCGACGGCCTTCGCGTTCGCACCGTTCTTCTTGAGGTTGAGGAATTCCGCGAGCGTCGCCGCGTATTCGGGGACGACGTCGATGGCCCCCTTCTCCAGCTGGGGTTCATAGATCTCGCGGTTCTCGACGGTCCTGACCGTCACGCTGTACCCGGCGTTGGTGAGCACCTGCCGGTAGAGCTCGCCGAGCACCTTCGCCTCGGTGAATCCGGCGGCTCCCACGACGAGTTCGCCCTTGCCCCCGCCCGATGCCTTGTCGGAGCCGTTGTTCTCCAGGCTGTCCCCGCCGCACGCGGAGAGCCCGGCGGTCAGTGCGCCGGCGGCGACCGCCGCGACCGCCATTCGACGCGTTCTGCTGTTCATGGTCGTCCACCTATCGAGAGTTGAAAGAAGTTCTGCGCGTCAGAGCGTTGAAAGAGGACCCGCACGCCAGGGCGTCACCAGGGCGTCAAAGGAGGACCCGCACGTCAGCGCGTGGCACCCGCACGCCCACGCATGGGGTCGAAGAGCCGCCCGGCCATCACCAGCACGCCCTCCACCAGCAGGGCGAGCACCGCCACCAGTAAGGCGCCCGCGACCACCTGGGGCGTGTTCTGCAGGCTGAACCCGGCGGTGATGATCCGGCCGAGCCCCCCTTCGCCCGCCGACGCGGCGAGCGTCGCCGTGGCGATGATCTGCACCGTGGCGGACCGCACCCCGGTCATGATCAGCGGATATGCGAGCGGCAGTTCGACCTGGCGGAACACCTGGCCGCCGCTCATCCCCATGCCGCGCGCGGCCTCCAGGACCGACCGGTCCACCTCGCTCATCCCGATGTAGGCGTTGGTCAGCAGCGGCGGCACCGCGAACAGCACCAGAGCGATGAGCGTCGGCAGATCGCCGTGCTCACCGAGCGGCGTCAGCGTGAGCAGCACGAGCACGGCCAGCGTGGGCACCGCCCGCCCGACGTTGGAGAGGTTGACGGCGAGCCCGCCCCCCTTGCCGATGTGCCCGAGCCACAGCGCGAGGGGCAGCGCGATCAGGCAGGAGACGGCGAGCGTGACCCCGCTGAAGTACAGGTGCTCCGCGAGCCGGTGCCAGACCCCCTTCTCTCCCTGCCAGTTGGCACCGGTCGTCAGCCAGTCGTACGCCCCCGATATCGCGTTCATGCCGCTTCAGCCACCTTCGCGGGGCCCGAACGCCGTATTCGGCGTATGAGCCCTCTTCGGGGAGTGCGGCCCGCGCGCGCCCAGGGGGTGAGCAGGCGCTGGAGGGCGAGCAGCAGCAGGTCGGCGACCAGGGCGAGCAGCACGCAGATCACGGACGCGGTGAGCACCTGCGCCTTGAAGTCGCTGTGCAGTCCGCTGATGATCAGGGTGCCGAGACCGCCGTAGTCCACGATGTACCCCACGGTCGTCAGGGCGACGGTGGAGACCGTGGCGATGCGCACGCCGGCGAGCACGGAGGGCAGCGCGAGCGGCAGTTCGACCTCCCAGAGCAGCCGCAGCGGCCCGTACCCCATACCGCGCGCGGCCTCGCGGGCCTCTTCGGGGACGGCGTGCAGTCCCGCGAGGATGTTGCGGACCAGGATCGTCAGTGAGTACAGCACCAGGCCGGTGATGACCAGCGAGGCGGAGAGTCCGAAGAGCGGCAGCAGCAGCGAGAACATCGCGAGCGAGGGAATCGAGTAGAGGACGGTGGTCAGACCGAGGATCGGGCCCGCGACGCCGCGGTACCGCCGGGCGAGCAGCGCGAGCGGGAAGGCCACGACCACCCCGATGGCCACCGAGGCCGCCGTGATCCACACGTGCTGCACGGTCGCGTCGGTCAACTCCTGGCCGCGGGAGCGGACGTACTCACCGCAGATCCAGTCGTTGGCCACCAGACAGCTCTGCCCGCTCACCCCGCCCCACCTCCCCCGATGTCCCCGAATCGCGTCCCGGCCGCACGGAAGGACGACCTGCTGGCGACCCTAGCCCCCGCCACTGACAATGGCCGAGAGTCGCCGGGAGGCCGAAACATTGCCTTCACACAACTTCCGGCGCGCGCGGCCACAATGGGGAGTCATGATCCGGTTCGAGAACGTCACCAAGCGGTACGCGGACGGCACCACGGCCGTCGACGACCTGTCCTTCGAGGTCGCCGAGGGCGAACTGGTCACGCTGGTCGGTCCCTCGGGCTGCGGCAAGACGACCACGATGAAGATGGTGAACCGGCTCATCGAACCGTCGACCGGCCGGATATTCCTGGACGGCGACGACATAGCGGCCATCGACCCCGTCCGGCTCCGCCGTCGTATCGGCTACGTCATCCAGCAGGTCGGCCTCTTCCCGCACAAGACGGTGCTCGACAACACCGCGACCGTGCCGCATCTCCTCGGCGTCCGGCGCGCGAAGGCCCGTGAGCGCGCCGCCGAACTCCTCGACCTCGTCGGCCTGGATCCCTCGGTGTACGGCGACCGCTATCCCGAGCAGCTCTCCGGCGGCCAGCGCCAGCGCGTCGGGGTGGCCCGCGCGCTGGCCGCCGACCCGCCCGTGCTGCTGATGGACGAGCCGTTCGGCGCGGTCGACCCGGTGGTGCGCGAGCGTCTCCAGAACGAGTTCCTGAGGCTCCAGCAGTCGGTGCGCAAGACGGTGCTGTTCGTCACGCACGACATCGAGGAGGCCGTACGACTCGGCGACCGCATCGCCGTGTACGGACAGGGCCGTATCGAACAGTTCGACACCCCGTCGGCCGTCCTCGGCGCGCCCGCCACCGACTACGTGGCCGACTTCGTCGGCGCGGACCGCGGCCTGAAGCGGCTGTCCGTGACGCCCATCGAGGAGAGCGACCTGGAACAGCCTCCCGTGGTGCGCCTCGACGACCCGCTGCCCCAGAAGCTCGACGGCCACTGGGCGGTCGTCCTGGACGCGCGCGGCGATCTGCACGGCTGGATCTCCGCCGAGCACGCGCGCGTGGGGACCGGCACGGTCCGCGAGCACGCTCGCCGCATGGAGGCCTGGCTGCCCGTCGGGGCGTCCCTGAAGCAGGCGTTCTCGACGATGCTCCAGCACGACGCGGGCTGGATCGCCGTCATCGACCAGGAGAGCGAGGGCCGCTTTCTGGGCGTACTCACCCCCGCCCGGCTGCACGAGGCGCTGCGCCGCTCGACGGCCGCGGACGCGCGGGACATCGCGCGCGCGGACGTCGAGTTGGAGACCGTCAGCAGCTCTTGACCGGCCCCGGTGGGCGGTTCAGCGGTCGCTCAGCCGACCGCTCATCCACTGCAGCGTCGCCGGGATCTCCCGCCGCCAGGTGTTGAAGTTGTGGCCGCCGCTGTCGAGGATGATCGACGAGATGCGGGTGAGCTGCTTGGACCTCACGAGGTCGATGAAGTCGAGCGTGGACTTGTAGTTGGCCTCGCCCACCTTGCTGCTGCTGACGAGCAGTGAGGTGTCGGGCGCGGGCCTGTTCTTCAGGTACCAGTGCAGGTCGGCGCTGTTCTGCAGCGCCTTGTCGCCGCGGAAGAGGTCGCCCGTGGTGGGGTCGATCGGCGCCTTGTAGTAGGGCGACAGGCCCGCGCCGGCGGCGTACGCCTCGGGGTGGTGGATGGCGAGCTTCAGCGCGCAGTAGCCGCCCGTCGAGTCCCCGACGATCCCCCAGCTGCCGGGTTTTTTGCCCACCCTGTAGTGGGCCGCCACGGCGTCGGTGAGGTCCTTGGCGAAGAACGTCTCGGTCTGCGGGCCGCCGGGGATGTCCACGCACTCGGTGTCCCGCGGCGGCGCGACGGTGGGCCGCATCATCACGAGGATCATCGGCTGCACCTTGCCGGTCTTGGCCAGCTCGTGGGCCGTCTGCGGGTAGTGCAGGCCCTTGATGAGCGCCTCGGCGGTGCCCGGATAGCCGGTGAGGACGGTGGTGGCCGGGAAGGTGCGGGTGCGGTACTGCGGCTGGAAGTACTCCGGAGGCAGATAGATGTACGCCGGTGTGGCGATGTGTGTCGTACGGCCGACGATGGAGACCTTCTGGATCTGGCCGCCGATCTGCGGACGGGAACCGCCGGAGACGTTCACCGGCTGGGTGTCGACCACTTGGAGGGGGCCGCCGGCCGTGCCGCCCGTGCCGTTGTGGTCGACGACCACGCCCTGGCCGCTCTCCTGGCCGAAGAGGTCCGCCCAGCTGGCGTAGAACCCGAAGGCCTGGTTCGCGGCAAATCCGATCGAGGCGAAGATCGCCACCTGGGTGGCCAGCAACAGGCCGACCCGTCCGATGACGGCCCGCCAGTTGCGCCGTGCCAGCCGCGGCCACCACCACACCGTGCCGACGAACAGCAGCACGGCGAACAAGACCGCCAGCACCAGCACCTTGTTGCTCGTGAGACCCATGAGCTGTTCCTGCCCGCGCTTTCCGTCCTCGGCCTGCGCAGCTCCTTCGCGTGCGCTTGCCCCGGACTTTCCTTGCCTTTTGAACCGGCTTTCCGAAGGGGAGTGAACCTGTCTCCCCAAGACACCGTCCTAGAGGGCGCAATGTCGCCGGATGCCGGAATGGCACCGGATTCAAGGTCTCTCGCAGAACTACGGGATGCGATGTCTGTCAGGATAGATGGGGAAATGTCGGGCGAGGTTCCGGGTCGAACAGGCCGGACGCGGCAGATACTCCGCGGTCCGCGCCCCGAGGCCGTCCCCGCCCTCGTCGCCAGGGCCTGCACACTCGTGGGACTCCTGGACATCGCCGCGGGTGTCTTCCCGCGCTTCCGGCGCAGTCGTATGCACGCCATCGCCGAGGTACTGCCCGGCGCGCTCGGCCCGTTCGCCGCCGCGCTGTCGCTCAGCGCCGGAGTGCTCCTCCTGCTGCTGGCTCACGGGCTGCGCCGCCGCAAGCGCCGGGCCTGGCGGGCCGCCGTCGTCCTGCTGCCGGCCGGCGCCGTCGCGCAGTTCGCGTACCGTCACTCGATCATCGGTGTCGTCATCTCCGCGGCACTGCTGGCCCCGCTGCTGCGCCACCGCGACGAGTTCGCCGCCCTGCCCGATCCGCGCAGCCGCTGGCGCGCGCTCGCCAACTTCGTGCTCATGGGCGCCGGTTCACTGGTCCTCGGACTCGTCATCGTCAGCGTCCACGAGAACCACATGGTCGGCGACCCCAGCCTGGCCGACCGCATCACCCACGTCCTGTACGGCCTGTTCGGCTTCGAAGGCCCCGTCGACTACACCGGACCCACGTCCTGGACGGTCGCCTTCTCCCTCGGCGCCCTCGGCTGGCTGACCGCCGTCACCACCATCTACCTCGCCTTCCGCCCCGAACACCCCGCCGCCCGCCTCACCGAGGACGACGAGACCCGGCTGCGCGCCCTCCTGGTGAAGCACGGTGCCCGCGACTCGCTCGGCCACTTCGCGCTCCGCCGCGACAAGGCCGTCGTCTTCTCGCCCAGCGGCAAGGCCGCCGTCACCTACCGCGTCGTCTCCGGAGTGATGCTCGCCAGCGGGGACCCCATCGGCGACGTCGAGGCCTGGCCCGGCGCGATCGAGCGCTTCATGGACGAGGCCAAGGCGCACTCCTGGACACCCGCCGTCATGGGCTGCTCCGAGACGGGCGGCGAGGTGTGGACCCGCGAGACCGGCCTGGACGCCCTCGAACTGGGCGACGAGGCGGTGGTGGATGTCGCGGATTTCTCCCTGGCCGGGCGCGCGATGCGAAATGTGCGCCAGATGGTGAAAAGGATCGAAAGGGCTGGATACGAGACACGGGTACGGCGCATCCGTGACCTCGGCGAGGGGGAGCTGGACCGCATACGTCGCGCGGCGGAGGCCTGGCGCGGCACCGACACCGAACGCGGCTTCTCCATGGCGCTCGGCCGCATCGGCGACCCGGCCGACGGCGACTGCCTGATCGCCACCGCCCACAAGACCGACGACCAGCCCGGCCCGTACGGCGACCTGAAGGCCGTCCTGCACTTCGTCCCCTGGGGCACCGACGGCGTCTCGCTCGACCTCATGCGACGCGACCGCTCGGCCGACCCCGGCATGAACGAACTCCTCATCGTGGCCGCCCTCCAGGCCTCACCCCGCCTCGGCATCGAGCGGATCTCGCTCAACTTCGCGATGTTCCGCTCGGCGCTCGCCCGGGGCGAGAAGATCGGCGCGGGGCCCGTGCTGCGCGCCTGGCGGGGCCTGCTGGTCTTTCTCTCCCGCTGGTTCCAGATCGAGTCCCTGTACAAGTTCAACGCCAAGTTCCGCCCGCGCTGGGAGCCCCGCTTCGTCGTCTACGGCTCCTCCCGCGACCTCCCGCGCATCGGCTTCGCCGCCATGCAGGCGGAGGGCTTCGTGAACCTGGCACTGCCCCGGCTGCTGCGCCGCCGCACGCCGGCTCCGCGCCCGTGCGCGCACGCGGTGGCGGAGCACGGGGTCAGGGCGGCGTAGGCGTCGTGGACAGGCCTGAGCGAGGGGCCGAACCGCCCAGCCCTGGGCCCTCGCTCAGGCCACCCCCCGGAAATACGGGCCGCCCTCGCACACCGGGCGACTCCCCCCGGGGGAGATTCGGCCCCCCGCCGGAGGCCTAGGCTGGACGTATGAGCACAGAGCGCGGGCGCGGCCGAGTCGCGGGACTGCCGACATGGGACCGCTGCGCGGTCATGGGGGTCGTGAACGTCACCCCCGATTCCTTCTCCGACGGCGGCCGCTGGTTCGACACGACGGCCGCGGTCAAGCACGGCCTGGACCTGGTCGCCGAGGGCGCCGACCTGGTGGACGTCGGCGGCGAGTCCACCCGCCCCGGCGCCACCCGCGTCGACGAGGCGGAGGAGCTCAAGCGCGTCATCCCCGTCGTCCGCGGCCTCGCCTCCGAGGGCGTCACCGTCTCCGTGGACACCATGCGCGCCTCGGTCGCCGAGCGGTCGCTCGCCGCGGGCGCCGCCCTCGTCAACGACGTCAGCGGCGGTCTCGCGGACCCCGCGATGATCCCCGCCGTCGCCGCGGCCGGCGCGCCCTTCGTCGTCATGCACTGGCGCGGCTTCCTCGAGGGCGGCAACGTGCGGGGGACGTACGAGAACGTCGTCTCCGAAGTCGTCGACGAGCTGCACGCGCGCGTGGCGGCCGTTCTGGCGGGCGGCATCGCCCCCGACCGCATCGTCGTCGACCCGGGCCTCGGCTTCTCCAAGGACCCCGAGCACGACCTGGCGCTCCTCGCCCATCTCGACCGGCTGCGTGATCTCGGCCACCCGCTGCTCGTCGCCGCGTCCCGCAAGCGGTTCCTGGGCCGCGTCCTGGCCGGCCCACAGAGCGCCCCGCCGCCCGCGCGGGAGCGGGACGCCGCCACCGCCGCCGTCTCCGCGCTCGCCGCCCACCAGGGCGCGTGGGCGGTCCGCGTCCACGAGGTACGGGCCACCGCAGACGCCGTACGCGTCGCCCGCGCCGTCGAGGGCGCCCGCGCCGCGGGAGCGCACGCCCCGGGCTCCCAGGCGGCAGAGGGAGCCCGGTGAGCACCCCCCGCACCGACGTCGAACAGGTCGAACTCGCCAACACCGCCTTCTACGAGGCGATGGAACGGGGCGACTTCGAGGCACTCTCCTCGCTGTGGCTGGCCCCGCTGGACACCGCCGACGACGACATCGAGGGCGAGGGCGCGGTGATCTCCTGCGTCCACCCCGGCTGGCCCGTCCTCAACGGCCGCGGCGAGGTGCTCCGCTCGTACGCGCTGATCATGGCGAACACCGAGTACATCCAGTTCTTCCTCACCGACGTGCACGTCTCCGTGGCCGCCGACACGGCCCTGGTGACCTGCACCGAGAACATCCTCAGCGGCGGCCCCGCCCCCGACGACAGCGACGAGCTCGGACCCCTCGTCGGCCAGCTGGTCGTGGCCACGAACGTGTTCCGCCGCACCGCCGACGGCTGGAAGCTCTGGACCCACCACGCGTCCCCCGTCTTGGCCGAATCCGGCGAGGAAGAGGACGAGGACACACCCGGTTGAGTGGGTAGGCGGCTCACAGGAACCAAGAAGTGGTTGGAATCACGTACCTCCGGGTAGGGGCGGCTACCAACCCGTGAGCCGCCGTGTTCCCCAGGGGAAACGCCCGGTGAAGCCTCCTGGCATTCGCCCGGGCACACGCCCCCATGGGCGAGCGCTGTCAGTGCCCGCAGGTAGATTCGATTCAGGCTGGTGCGCCGACCGCACTCGGTTCACGACGGCCGCTACCGACGATTGCAGGAGTGATTCGCGTGGATCGTGTCGCGCTGCGCGGCCTCAAGGCCCGCGGGCACCACGGCGTCTTCCAGAAGGAACGCGAGGAGGGCCAGACCTTCATCGTGGACCTGACGCTGGGCCTTGACACCCGACCGGCCGCCGCCGACGACGACCTGGCGAAGACCGTGCACTACGGCATCGTGGCGGAAGAGGTCGCCGCCGTCGTCGAGGGCGAACCCGTCGACCTCATCGAGACGCTCGCCGAGCGCATCGCCCAGGCGTGTCTGAAGCACGACGCGGTCCAGGAGGTCGAGGTCTGCGTCCACAAACCGGACGCGCCGATCACGGTCCCCTTCGACGACGTGACCGTCACGATCACCCGGAGCCGAGTATGACCGCCTTCTACACCGAGGGTCAGAGCGACCCGACCGTACAGCCGGTGCCCGCCTCCGTGGTGGAGCAGGTGGACGCCGCCGACACGACGCTGCAGAACCCCAGGCGCGCGGTGATCTCCCTCGGCTCGAACCTGGGCAACCGCCTGGAGACGCTCCAAGGCGCGATCGACGCCCTGGAGGACACCCCCGGCGTCCGCGTCAAAGCGGTCTCCCCCGTCTACGAGACGGAGCCCTGGGGCGTCGAACCGGGCACCCAGCCGACATACTTCAACGCGGTCGTGGTCCTCAAGACCACTCTCCCCCCGTCCTCGCTCCTGGAGCGGGCGCACGCGGTCGAGGAGGCCTTCCACCGCGTACGGGACGAGCGCTGGGGCCCGCGCACGATCGACGTGGACATCGTTGCCTACGCCGAAGTCGTCTCCGACGACCCGGTCCTGACCCTCCCTCACCCGCGCGCCCACGAAAGGGCGTTCGTGCTGGCACCCTGGCACGATGTGGACCCCGCGGCCCAGCTGCCCGGCCGCGGCCCCGTCGCCCAGCTCCTCGCGACGGTCACCCACGACGGCGTCGCGCCCCGCGCCGACCTGGAACTCCGGCTGCCCGAGTAGTCGTTAAGGTCAAGACGACCACCAGGCCACGGACGACCGATAGGGGCAAAGTGAAAGAGCTGCGCATCAGGACGCTGGTCGCCGTGTTCGTCGTGGCCGGCGTCCTGTCCTGGGCGGGCGCCCGCCTGTGGAACGCGGTGGGCACCCTCCCCCGGGTCCCCCTCGCCGCCCCCATCGTCCTGGCCCTCATCGCCGTCGTCCTGCTCGCCACGGCGCTCTCGCTGCGCGCCCGCCTCAAGGCCCAGCGCGAGCGCCGCCCCGGCGCCAAGGGCGTCGACCCGCTGATGGCGGCCCGCGCGGTCGTCTTCGGCCAGGCAAGCGCCCTGGTCGCCGCCCTGGTCGCCGGTATGTACGGCGGCACGGGCGCCTTCCTTCTGGAATCCCTCGACATCCCCGCCCGCCGCGACCAGGCCATCTACGCCGGCTTCTCCGTCCTGGCCGGCATCGGCGTCATAGCGTCCGCCTTCTTCCTGGAGCGCGTCTGCAAGCTCCCGGAGGACGACGACGAGAACCACGGCGGCGCGGCTCGGGCGGCGTAACTCCAAAGCGCCCGACGGGCGCGGCCGGCAGGAGGTCCTGACGGCCGCGCTGCTGACAGCAGCTAGCGCGCCATGATGAGGCTCATCGCCTCATTGCGCGTGGCCGCGTCCCGCAGCTGTCCGCGCACCGCCGACGTGATGGTCTTCGCGCCGGGCTTGCGGATACCGCGCATCGACATGCACATGTGCTCGCACTCGACGACCACGATCACGCCGCGCGGCTCCAGGATCTCCATCAGGGAATCGGCGATCTGAGTCGTCAGCCGCTCCTGCACCTGCGGGCGACGGGCAAAGACATCGACGAGCCGGGCCAGCTTGGACAGGCCGGTGATCTTGCCGCTGGTGGCCGGAATGTAGCCGACGTGCGCGACCCCCCTGAACGGCACCAGGTGGTGCTCACAAGTGCTGAAAACCTCGATGTCCTTCACCAGGACCATCTCGTCGTGCCCCAGGTCGAACGTCGTCGTCAGCACGTCCTCCGGCTGCTGCCACAGGCCCGCGAATATCTCCCGGTACGCCCGCGCCACCCGGCCCGGCGTCTCGCGCAGGCCCTCGCGGTCCGGGTCCTCGCCGACCGCGATGAGGAGCTCCCGTACGGCGTTCTCCGCGCGCTTCTCGTCGAACTCGCCGATCACGCCCTCGCCGTCCAGCGTCACGGGGTCGGTCATCTGGTCCTCGTTCCTGTGGATCCTGCGCGTGCCGGTCGACGCGTCCCAAACGTACGGGCATACAGAGATGCCACACCCCCCAGGCTAAAACCTGGGGGGTGTGGCATTCATTCCGGGGCTGGTCAAGCCACCGGGAGCCGGTCGGTCAGCTCTCGGTGCGGTCCTCCGGGACGGCCTCCGTCGCCGGGACGGACTCCGTCGCGGTGGCGATGGCCGGCGTCGAGCCGTTCGCCCCGTTCGTCAGTGACAGCTCCTTGGGGGAGAGCACCGGCGGGCGGGTGGACGGGGTGCGGCGGGAGGAGCCGGTCCACGCGGGGCGGGCCGGACGCTTGACGATGGGAGCGAAGACCTCGGCGATCTGCTCCTTGCTCAGCGTCTCCTTCTCCAGCAGCTGGAGTACCAGCGCGTCGAGGACGTCGCGGTTCTCGACCAGGATCTCCCAGGCCTCGTTGTGCGCGTTCTCGATGAGCTTCTTGACCTCTTCGTCGACGAGCGCGGCGACCTCTTCCGAGTAGTCGCGCGGGTGCGACATCTCCCGGCCCAGGAAGGGCTCGGTGTTGTCGCCGCCGAACTTGATCGCGCCGAGACGCTCGGTCATGCCGTACTGCGTGACCATCGCGCGGGCCGTGGCGGTGGCCTTCTCGATGTCGTTCGCAGCGCCGGTGGTCGGGTCGTGGAAGACGAGCTCCTCGGCCGCGCGGCCGCCCAGCATGTAAGCGAGCTGGTCCAGCATCTCGTTGCGCGTCGTGGAGTACTTGTCCTCGTCCGGCAGGACCATCGTGTAGCCGAGGGCACGGCCGCGCGACAGGATCGTGATCTTGTGGACCGGGTCGGAGTTCGGAGACGCCGCCGCGACCAGGGCGTGGCCGCCCTCGTGGTACGCGGTGATCTTCTTCTCCTTGTCCGACATGATGCGGGTCCGCTTCTGCGGGCCCGCGACCACACGGTCGATCGCCTCGTCGAGCATGTTGTTGTCGATGAGCTTCTGGTTGCTGCGCGCGGTGAGCAGCGCCGCTTCGTTCAGCACGTTCGACAGGTCGGCACCGGTGAAGCCCGGCGTACGCCGCGCGACCGCCGACAGGTCGACGTCCGGAGCGACCGGCTTGCCCTTCTGGTGGACCTTGAGGATCTCCAGACGGCCCTGCATGTCCGGACGGTCGACCGCGATCTGGCGGTCGAAGCGGCCGGGGCGCAGGAGGGCCGGGTCGAGGATGTCGGGCCGGTTCGTGGCGGCGATCAGGATGACGCCGCCCTTCACGTCGAAGCCGTCCATCTCGACGAGCAGCTGGTTGAGCGTCTGCTCGCGCTCGTCGTGACCACCGCCGAGGCCGGCGCCGCGATGGCGGCCGACCGCGTCGATCTCGTCGACGAAGACGATCGCCGGAGCGTTCGCCTTGGCCTGCTCGAACAGGTCACGGACTCGGGAGGCACCGACACCGACGAACATCTCGACGAAGTCGGAACCGGAGATCGAGTAGAAGGGGACGCCGGCCTCGCCCGCGACAGCGCGCGCGAGCAGCGTCTTACCCGTACCAGGAGGCCCGTACAGGAGCACGCCCTTGGGGATCTTCGCCCCGACGGCCTGGAACTTCGCCGGCTCCTGGAGGAACTCCTTGATCTCCTGGAGCTCCTCGACCGCCTCGTCCGAGCCCGCGACGTCCGAGAACGTCGTCTTCGGGGTGTCCTTGGTGATGAGCTTCGCCTTGGACTTCCCGAAGTTCATGACCCGGGAGCCGCCGCCCTGCATCTGGTTCATCAGGAACAGGAAGACGACGACGATGAGGACGAAGGGGAGCAGCGAGAGCAGGATCCCGACGAACGCGTTCTGCTTGGTCGGCGAGACGGTGTAACCGTCCGGGATCTGCTTGTTCTGGTACTTGTCCTGCAGGGTGTTGGCCAGGTTCACGCCCTGGTCGCCGATGTAGCTCGCCTGGATCTTCGAGCTGCCATCGACCTTCGAGCCGTCCTTGAGCTGGACCTTGATGGTCTGCTCGTCGCCGGTGGTGATCTTGGCCTGCTGGACCTTGTTGTCATTGATCGCCTGGACGACCTGGCCGGTGTCCACCGTCTTGTAGCCGCCGGACGAGCCGACGACCTGCATCAACACGACCACGGCAAGGACGGCCAGCACGATCCACATGACCGGCCCACGGAAGTATCGCTTCACGTCCATCCATACGGAGCGGTGTCGCCCCGTCCCTCCTGCCATAGTGAGTTTGATAAAGACTGTTCTTCGGACGGTACCCCAGCATTGTCACCCGAAGCCGCAGGGGACTGCTGGCAATCCCGCCTACGCATGCTCCAACGGCGCGAAACCCGCTGGGGTTCCCGAACGTCCTAACGGGTCCGAGCCGCCCTCGAAAAGGGCGGGTGCTCAGCCGCCGTAGACGTGCGGCGCGAGCGTACCGACGAACGGGAGGTTGCGGTACTTCTCCGCGTAGTCGAGGCCGTAGCCGATCACGAACTCGTTCGGGATGTCGAAGCCGACCCACTCCACGTCGATCGCCACCTTCGCCGCCTCCGGCTTGCGCAGCAGCGTGCACACCTTGAGGGAGGCGGGCTCGCGGGAGCCGAGGTTGGAGATCAGCCAGGACAGGGTCAGCCCGGAGTCGATGATGTCCTCGACGATGAGGACGTGCTTGCCCTTGATGTCGGTGTCGAGGTCCTTGAGGATCCGCACCACACCCGAGGACTGGGTGCCCGCGCCGTACGAGGACACCGCCATCCAGTCCATGGTGACGGGGGTGGACAGCGCACGCGCGAGGTCCGCCATGACCATCACGGCACCCTTGAGCACCCCGACGATCAGCAGGTCCTTGCCCGCGTACTCCGCGTCGATCTTCGCGGCCAGCTCGGCCAGCTTCGCGTCGATCTCTTCCTTGGTGATGAGCACCGACTTGAGGTCGGTGCCCATGTCTTTCGCGTCCACCCGCATCACTTTCGGTCGTCCCACCGGCTGCCCGACCCCTCCCCGGAGGGGGGGTGGGATTCAGCCTTGCCGAATCACCAGTCTGCCACCCTGCCGCTGGGCGACGACTTTGCCCGGGAGATTGATGACTCCCTGGCCGCGCCAGCCGGTGATCAGCCGGTCGACTTCTTCGATGTGGCGGGCGAACAGGGAACCGGCCGGGGCGCCCGCCTCGATGGCGGCGCGGCGCAGGATGCGGCGGCGTACGGCGGGCGGGAGGGCGTAGAGCTTGGCGCACTCCAGCAGGCCCGCGGCGTCGCGTACGGAGGCCTCGGCCTGGCGGGCCCAGGTGTCGAGGGCGTCGGCGTCGTCGCGGGAGAGCTGGGCCGTACGGGCGAGGGCCTCGACGACGCCCTTGCCGAGCGCCTTCTCCAGGGCGGGCAGGCCCTCGTGACGCAGCCGGGAGCGGGTGTAGGCCGGGTCGGCGTTGTGCGGGTCGTCCCAGACGGGCAGCGACTGGACCATGCAGGCCTTGCGCGCGGTCTGCCGGTCGAGGTGCAGGAACGGGCGGCGGTAACGGCCGTCGGCCCCCGAGACCGCGGCCATTCCGGACAGGGAGCGGATGCCGGAGCCGCGGGCGAGGCCGAGCAGGACGGTTTCGGCTTGGTCGTCGCGGGTGTGGCCGAGCAGGATCGCGACGGCGCCGTGCCGCTCGGCGGCGGCGTCCAGGGCGGCGTACCGGGCGTCGCGGGCGGCGGCCTCGGGTCCGCCGTCGCGGCCGACGCTGACGGCGATGGACTCGGCCGGGCTCAGTCCCAGCTCGGTGAGGCGCAGCACGACTTCGTCGGCGCGCAGGTCGGAGCCGGCCTGCAGACCGTGGTCGACGGTGATGCCACCGGCGCGGATGCCGAGTTTGGGGGCTTCGAAGGCGAGGGCGGAGGCGAGCGCCATGGAGTCGGCGCCGCCGGAGCACGCGACGAGCACGAGCGGCGCCGTAGGCCGCTCGTGCGGGGGGTTCTGGGCGCGGGTGATCGTGCGCCGCGTGCCGGGGGCGGGCACGCGCTCGCCTTCGGGGGCGCGCGTACCGGGGGCGGGTACGCGCTCCGCGTCGGGAGCGGCAGGGCGCGCGGCACCGGTGAAGGGCGCGCGCCGGGTGTCGGAGGCGGGCGGGTGCTCGGTAAGGATGTCGTGGAGTACGCGGCGGACCGCCAGGCGTATCGCCGCGACCGCAGGATGGGGACCCATGTCCGGTTCCCTTCATGAAGTTTTCGGGGGGTGAGCCCGGGTTCGGTCACTCAGAGTGTGTAGATGGTGACAGAACCGGGCCGTTCCCCGAGCATTGCACGCCTGTCCATGCCCCACGGTCCCTCGGACGGGTGATTGGAGGGGCGTTTGCCTGCCGTCGGCCGGATTCGTTTCACGACCTTGCCGTAGGGTTCACGACTCTGCCCTGCGGTGCACCCGCGCGACCCAGTCCGCCGGTTTGGCGATCTCCGTCTTGGTCGGGAGGGTGTTCGGGGAGGTCCAGACGCGGTTGAACCCGTCCATGCCGACCTCGTCGACGACCGCCCGGACGAACCGCTCTCCGTCCCTGTACTGCCTCAGTTTGGCGTCCAGACCGAGCAGCCTGCGCAGCGCCAGATCGAGCCGGGAGGCTCCCTTGGCACGGCGCTGCTGGAACTTCTCGCGGATCTCGCCCACGGACGGGACCACGGCCGGGCCCACGCCGTCCATGACGAAGTCCGCGTGGCCCTCCAGGAGGGACATCACGGCGGTCAGCCGGCCGAGGATCTCGCGCTGGGCGGGCGTCTGCACGATTTCCACCAGCGAGCGGCCGCCGTCGTCCTCCTCGGTGTCGGGGCGCGAGCCGGCGAGCGACTGGGCCGCTTCCCTGATGCGCTCCAGGACGGTCATGGGGTCGATCTCGGTCTCTGCCAAGAACGACTGGATTTCGCCCTCCAGGTGGTCGCGCAGCCAGGGCACGGCCGTGAACTGGGTGCGATGGGTCTCCTCGTGCAGACACACCCACAGGCGGAAGTCGTGGGGTTCCACGTCGAGTTCGCGCTCCACGTGCACGATGTTCGGCGCGACGAGGAGGAGCCTGCCGCCGCCGTTCTCACCGGCGGGCAGTTCGCGGCTCGCGGGGGCGAAGGTCTCGTACTGGCCGAGGACCCGCGACGACAGGAACGAGAGCAGCATGCCCAGTTCCACGCCGGTGACCTTGCCGCCGACGGCGCCGAGGACGGCTCCGCCCGGGGTGCTCCCCCGGCGCTCCTGCATCTTGTCCAGGAGCGGCTTGAGGATCTCCCGGAACCCGGCGACGTTCGCCCGCACCCAGCCGGGGCGGTCGACGACGAGTACGGGGGTGTCGTGCACGATCTCGTCGCCCATACGAGTAAAGCCCCGGACGTGCTCCTCCGAGGCCTTCGCGTGCCGGCGCAGTTCCGCGACGACGGACCTCGCCTCGTCGCGGCTCACTTCGGGGCCCGGCCGCACGAGCCGGGTCGCGGTCGCGACCGCGAGATTCCAGTCGACCATCTCGGCACCACCGATGCTCGTCATGCGTCAACCGTACGTGAGCGTGTCCGGCTGCGGTTAGAGGTACGGGGTGCCGGGCGCCCCTCGCCTCGGGCCGGCGGTGCCATCGGTGCCCCTGGGTCGGCAGGGGCGCGGACCCCCGTCTCCCTCCTTGGACGACTGCCCACGGCAGTGGCAGCAGTGACCGAGCGCCTATCTGCAGCCGCAGGCCGCCAGCGCCGTGGCCGTGTGGTCCAGGGCTGCTCGGGCCTCCAGGGCGTTCGGGGGGCTGGCCTCGTCGGAGGTCAGGAAGGCGAAGGCCAGCAGGCGGCCGTCGGTGTCGACGACCGTGCCGGCGAGGGTGTTGACGCCGGTGAGGGTGCCGGTTTTGGCGCGGACCACGCCGGTGGCGGTGGGGGCGTCGGTGTAGCGGGTGCTGAGGGTGCCGGTGAAGCCCGCGATGGGGAGGCCGGTCAGGACCGTGCGGAGTTCGGGGTGGGCCGGGTCGCCGGACTTGGCCAGCAGGGCGGTGAGCAGGTCGGCGGAGAGCCGGTCGGCGCGGTCGAGGCCGCTGCCGTCCTCGAAGTCCGCGCCGGACAGCGGGAGTCCGAGCTTCGCCAGCTGCGTGTGGATCGCCTTCGCGTCGCCGTCGAAGCTGGGCTCCTCGCCGGAGGCGAGGGCGACCTGGCGGGCCAGGGCCTCGGCGATGTCGTTGTCGCTGTTGGTCAGCATCCGTTCGACCAGGGTGGACAGGGGCGGCGAGGAGACCGAGGCGAGGGACTGGGAGCGGCCGGTCGCCTTCGAGGGGCCGGGGGACGAGGTCTCGATGCCCTGGTCGTGGAGGAGGTCCGCGAACTTCTCGGCCGCGTCCCGCGCCGGGTCCAGGCTGCGCGTGACCGGCCCGCTGGTCGAGTCGTCGGGGCGCGCCTCGTCGACCATCAGAGCGGTGACCGGGGCGAGGTTGTCGTTGGTACCGATGGGGTGCAGCGTGGGCCCCGCGTACAGCGAGGTGTCGTACGAGAGCGTCACCTGGTCCAGGTGACGGGCCTTCAGGGCGCTCGCGGTCTCCTCGGCGAGGGTGCGCAGGCCGGCCCAGCCGGCCGTCTTCTTCTTGGCGGTCAGCGTCGGGTCGCCGCCGCCGACGAGCACGACCTCCTTGGTGTCGGGCTCCAGGACCGTACGCGTCTCGATGCGGTGGTCGGGGCCCGGCGCCGTGAGCGCCGCGACGGCGGTGGCGATCTTCGTGGTGGAGGCCGGGGTCTGGACCTCGTCGGCGCCCTTGCCGTACAGCCGCTTGCCGGTCGCCACGTCGACGACGACGGCGGTGCGCCGCGCGCCCAGGACGGCGTTGTTCAGCAGCGGGTCGAGGACGTCCGCGAGGGCCTTCCCGGCCGGCGCGGGCACCGTGCCCGTGGAACCGCCGAGCCCGGCGAGGACGGAGGCGGCGCTGGGCGCGGGCCGGGGCGTCGTGGACGTATCGGACGTACGCCCGTGATCTGCGCCACCCTCGCCCTCCCGCGATGCGGCCCAGTCACGCTCGGCCGTACGCTGACCGGAGGAGTCCCAGGGACCGGCCGCGGTCACCGCCCCGGCCGCGAGCGCCAGGCCCACGGTGGCGGCGACGGCCGTGAGCTGCGGGGTCGTGAACTGCACGGTCCGCGGCCGCACGGCTTGGGTGGCCCGCGCCACATGCGGTTTCACCGTCCGCGCGACCCGCACCACATGCGGTCTCGCGGCCCGCCAAGCCCTCAGCTCTGGCACGACCACCAGCCCCTTTCGCGATCACACACCTGCGTGAGGGACACTTAATCACCAGAACTATGTGTTGATCATGGAGGAGCCACCGGTGGAGTTCGACGTCACGATCGAGATTCCGAAGGGTTCACGGAACAAGTACGAGGTGGACCACGAGACCGGTCGGATCCGCCTGGACCGTCGACTCTTCACCTCGACCAGCTACCCGGCCGACTACGGCTTCGTCGAGAACACCCTCGGCGAGGACGGCGACCCGCTGGACGCGCTGGTCATCCTGGACGAGCCGACCTTCCCCGGCTGCCTCATCCAGTGCCGCACGATCGGCATGTTCCGTATGACCGACGAGGCCGGCGGCGACGACAAGCTGCTGTGCGTCCCGGCGCACGACCCGCGTGTGGAGCACCTGCGCGACATCCACCACGTGTCGGAGTTCGACCGCCTGGAGATCCAGCACTTCTTCGAGGTCTACAAGGACCTGGAGCCGGGCAAGTCCGTCGAGGGCGCCAACTGGGTGGGCCGCACCGAGGCCGAGGCCGAGATCGAGCGTTCCTACAAGCGCTTCAAGGAGTCGGGCGGTCACTGACCCTCCCCCGCTTCCGTCCGGGCCGCGCGATCCTCAAGGGGTCGCGCGGCCCGTTCGCTTGTCCGTACGCATACTGAGGCATACAGAAGTACTGAGGCATACGTAAGGCCTGTACGGCAACAGGACATCTGTACAGACGAAACAGACGCCCGCGCGCGAAAGGCAAGGCACGAGCTGGTGGCGGACCCGGAGGCGGAAGACCGCAAGCCGCAGTCGGACGAGGCGAGGAGCGCCTTCGCCCAGCCCGCCGGTGTGGCGACGCCCGCGCCTCCCACGGCGGACGAAGAGTCGTCGACGACGTCCGAGTTCGCGCTCCCCAAGGGGCTCGACGTGCCGCAGTCGCCCGGCGCCGAGGCGGAGGGTTCGGCGTTCAGCACCCCGCACACCTACAGCGCGAAGCACGCTCCGCCCGCCTTCACCCCGCCGGCCGGCATCCCCGTGGTCAGCCTGGCCAAGGACGCGCCCTGGCAGGACCGGATGCGCACCATGCTGCGGATGCCGGTGACCGAGCGGCCCGCGCCCGAACTGGTGCGGAAGGTGGACGAGTCGGGGCCCGCCGTCCCGCGTGTGCTCGACCTGACGCTGCGTATCGGCGAGCTGCTGCTCGCGGGCGGTGAGGGCGCCGAGGACGTGGAGGCGGCGATGTTCGCCGTCTGCCGCTCGTACGGGCTCGACCGCTGCGAGCCGAACGTCACCTTCACGCTGCTCTCCATCTCGCACCAGCCGTCCCTGGTGGACGATCCCGTGACGGCGTCGCGGACGGTACGCCGCCGGGGCACCGACTACACGCGCCTCGCTGCCGTCTACCGGCTCGTCGACGATCTGAGCGCCCCGGAGAACGAGATCTCCCTGGAGGAGGCCTACCGGCGTCTCGCCGAGATCCGGCGCAACCGGCACCCCTACCCCGGCTGGGGGCTGACCGCCGCGGGCGGCCTGCTCGCGGGCGCGGCCTCGGTGCTCGTCGGCGGTGACGCGATCGTGTTCGTCGCCGCGGCGCTCGGCGCGATGCTGGGCGACCGGCTGGCATGGCTGTGCGCGGGCCGCGGGCTGCCGGAGTTCTACCAGTTCACGGTGGCCGCGATGCCCGCCGCCGCGATCGGCGTCGCGCTGCAGCTCGCGAACGTCGACGTGAAGGCGTCCGCCGTGATCACCGGTGGGCTGTTCGCGCTGCTGCCCGGGCGGGCGCTCGTCGCGGGCGTGCAGGACGGGCTGACCGGCTTCTACATCACCGCGTCCGCGCGTCTGCTCGAAGTCATGTACTTCTTCGTGGGCATCGTCGCCGGTGTCCTGGTGGTGCTCTATTTCGGCGTGAAATTGGGCGCCGAGCTCAATCCGGACCAGGCCCTGAGCATCTCCGAGCGGCCCGTGCTCCAGATCGCCGCGTCCATGCTGCTGTCGCTCACCTTCGCGATCCTGCTCCAGCAGGAACGGTCCACCGTGCTCGCGGTGACGCTGAACGGGGGCGTGGCCTGGTCCGTCTACGGGGCGATGCACTACGCCGGTGGCATCTCGCCGGTCGCCTCCACGGCCGTCGCCGCGGGGCTGGTGGGGCTGTTCGGGCAGCTGCTGTCGCGCTACCGGTTCGCTTCGGCGCTGCCCTACACCACCGCGGCGATCGGGCCCCTGTTGCCAGGGTCGGCCACCTATTTCGGGCTGTTGTCGATCGCGCAGAACGAGGTCGACAAGGGGCTGGTCTCCCTGACGAAGGCTGCGGCGCTGGCCATGGCCATCGCCATCGGCGTGAACCTGGGGTCGGAGATCTCCCGGCTGTTCCTGCGGGTGCCGGGGGCGTCCGCGGCGGGGCGGCGGGCCGCCAAGCGGACGCGCGGGTTCTGAGCGCAGGGCGCCTGACGGCTCGGGGCTTGCTGTCACGCGGCGACCGCGGGTCCCTCGTGGCCGGTCGCAGCTCCGCGCCCCTGTCGGGGCGCCTCGCTCAGCCTCGGTTCTGCGGGTAGCCCTGGTCGTAGTAACCCTGGTCTCCCGCGTACGGCTGCTGCTGGTGGTCCTGGGGGTACTGGCCCTGGCCGTAGCCGTACGGCTGCTGGTACGGGTCCTGGTACTGCTGCTGCGGGTACGGCTCCTGGTACTGCTGCTGGGGCGGGTAGCCCTGGTCCTGGTGGCCGTACGGCTGCTGGTCCTGGTGGCCGTACGGCTGCTGGTCCTGGTGGCCGTACGGCTGCTGGTCCTGGTGGACCGGAGGTACGCGGCGCAGTTGGGTCGTCGCGTCGTCCATGGCCGGGGGCGCGGCCTGAGCCCGGGCCGCGGCGGTGTGCGCCGGGGAGGCGGGCTCCTGCGGCGGGTTCTTCTTGGCCTTGGAGCGGGCGCGCAGGAACTCGATCATGATCGGGACCACCGAGACGAGGACGATCAAGATCAGGATCGCTTCGATGTTCTTGTGGACGAAGTCGATGTTGCCCAGCCAGGAGCCGAGCAGGGTGACGCCCGCGCCCCACAGGACGCCACCGATGATGTTGAAGGTGATGAACGAGCGGTACTTCATGCCGCTGACGCCGGCGATGATCGGCGTGAACGTGCGCACGATGGGCACGAAGCGGGCCAGGACCAGCGACTTGGGCCCGTACTTCTCGAAGAACTCGTGGGCCTTGACCACGTTCTCCTGCTTGAAGAGGCGGGAGTCCGGGCGGGTGAAGAGCGAGGGGCCGACCTTCTTGCCGAAGAGATAGCCCGCCTGGTCGCCGAGGATCGCGGCGACGCAGATCAGGGCGACGGCCGCCCACAGCGGGAAGTCCAGCTGGTGCGACGTGATCAGCAGGCCGCAGGTGAACAGCAGCGAGTCGCCCGGCAGGAAGAAGCCGATGAGCAGGCCGGACTCGGCGAAGACGACGAGCAGCAGGCCCCAGAGGCCGAAGTTGTCCAGGAGCGAGTTCGGATCCAGCCAGCTTGGACCAAGGGCAAGCGTCGTCACGGTTCCGGGCTCCTGAAGGGGTGGAGGAAGATTCGGCGTCCTGGTACGGCCGCACAAAGCTACCAACGCAATGTGTCGGCCCCAGGTTCCACCGGTGTCTCCAGGATGCACTGTGGGTTCACTGGGACAAAGCTGTGAGCCATGGGCATCGATGAATACGGCGGCGGCCAGGGACCCCAGTCGGACGTCCTGGTCGTGACGACGAACGACGTACCCGGTTACCGCGTCCAGCAGGTCATCGGCGAGGTCTTCGGCCTCACCGTGCGCTCCCGGCACCTGGGCAGCCAGATCGGCGCGGGTCTGAAGTCGATGATCGGCGGTGAGCTCAAGGGGCTCACCAAGACGCTCGTGCAGACCCGCAACCAGGCCATGGAGCGGCTCGTCGAGCAGGCACGCGCGCGGGGCGCCAATGGCGTGCTGATGTTCCGTTTCGACGTGACGGAGGCGGCGGACGTGGGGACGGAGGTGTGCGCGTACGGGACGGCGGTGGTCCTGGCCAAGGAGTAGCCGGTAGCCGCACGCACGTGACGCGCGCAGCGCACGTAACGCAGGTAACGCACGTAACGCAGGTAAGGGGCGCCCGCCGTAGCGGACGCCCCTTACGCCGGGCTTCCCCCGCGGGCCGCCGTCAGGCTTCCCGCGCCCGCCGCCGTCGTCAGCGCTCTCCCGCGTGCCGTGCCACGTTCGCCACGATCGCGTCCCTCAGGTGCTCGGCGAGGCCCGGCCGCATGGAGTCGTAGGACGCCTTGAAGCGCTCGTCGGACACGTACATCCCGGCGATACAGCCGTGGAGTTCGTACGAACAGTCGTAGAACCACGTGCGGATGTGCTGCCGGTGCTCCTCCGCCAGATCCATGGCCGCCTCGCCGGTCGGCGGCTCGGCGGCGTCCATCAGGGCCTGGTAGCGCTCGCTCCAGGCGTCGGCCTCGGCCTGGATGCGCTTCCAGTCGTCCTTGGTGTAGCGGGCGGCCCGGCGCTGCGACTCGGCGTACTCCTCCGTGCCACCCCAGCGCTGCTCCACCTCCTCGGCGTACTGCTCGGGATCCTTGTCGCCGAAGACCTCGAACCTCTCCTCGGGCGTGAGATTGATGCCCATCTTGCGGGCCTCCATGGCGTGCTCCACGGCCGCGGCCATCTTCTGCAGCTTCTCGATCCGGGCGGTCAGCAGCTCGTGCTGGCGGCGCAGATGCGCGCGCGGGTCCGCTTCCGGGTCGTCGAGCAGGGCGGCGACCTCGTCGAGCGGGAAGCCGAGCTCTCGGTAGAACAGGATCTGCTGCAGCCGGTCGAGGTCGGCGTCGCTGTAGCGCCGATGGCCCGCGTGGCTGCGCTCGCTGGGTACGAGCAGGCCGATCTCGTCGTAGTGGTGCAGCGTGCGCACCGTGACCCCGGCGAAACCGGCGACCTGGCCCACTGAGTAGCTCACTTCCGCTCCTTCTCTCGGTACGCGCTTCAGGCTGAGCCCTCACGTCACGTGAGGTGCAAGCGCAATTCTGCGCAGGCGCCGTCGGGTCCGGTGCTGCCGATGCGGGGGGGGCGGGGACCCGAGATCCTCCGGATGTGATGTCCTGTTTGCCCGCTTAGGGTGACCGCGTGACCCACCACGCGGCCCGGCGGACACGGACCACCGCCCGGGCGACCCCCGCGCGGTCGCTGCTGCCGCTGATCCTCCCCGCGCTCGTCGTCGGGGTCGCGGCCAGTCTGTTGTTCGTCGGGGTGAGCGCGCTCGCCGAGAAGCTCCAGGGCGTCCTGTGGGGGAACCTGCCCGACGCGCTGGGCATCGGCCGGTACTCCGTGTTCTGGATGCTCGTCGTCCTCACCGCGACGGGCGTAATGGTCGGGCTGGTCGTCTGGAAGGCGCCGGGACACGCGGGCCCCGATCCGGCGACCCTCGGTCTGGCGGCGGCGCCGATGCCGCCCGTCGTCCTGCCGGGCCTGCTGGTGGCGACCGCGCTGATGCTGGCCGGCGGGCCGAGTCTGGGGCCCGAGAACCCGGTCATCGCCACCAACGTCGCGCTCGCGTTCTGGCTGGGCCGCAGGCTCGCGCCGCGGCTGCCGGGCGGTCTGTGGGCGGCGCTGGCCGAGGCGGGGACGATCGGCGCGCTGTTCGGGACGCCGGTCGCGGCGGCGCTGCTCCTCTCCGAAGCGCTCGCCGGGCAGCAGCTGAAGGGCCTGCTGTGGGACAACCTCTTCGCGCCGCTGGCGGCCGCCGCCGCGGGCGCCATCACGACCACCGTGGTGTCCCATCCGACCTTCGATCTCCACCTGCCCGCCCTGGGGCGGCCCACCTGGCGGGACGTGCTGGCCGCGCTCGTGGTGGCCTCCGCCGCCGCCCTGTTCGGCATGCTCGCGGTCTACGCCTTCCCGTACGTCCACGGCGCCTTCGCACGGCTCAGGCACCCCATGGTGGCGCTTCCGGTGGGCGGGCTCGTGCTGGGCCTGCTGGGCGCCCTCGGCGGGCATCTGACGCTCTTCAAGGGCCTCGACGAGGTCGCGGAGCTGGCCCAGGACCCCGAGGGCTGGTCGGCCGGGCAGTTCGCCACGATGACGGTGGTGAAGCTGGCGGCGCTGCTCGTCGCCGCGTCCTGCGGGTTCCGCGGCGGCCGGATCTTCCCGTCGGTCTTCATCGGCGCCGCCTTCGGCCTGTGCGCCCACGCCCTGGTGCCCGCCGTCCACCCGGCGCTCGGTGTCGCCGCGGGGGTGCTGGGCATGCTCCTTGCGATCACCCGGCAGGGCTGGGTGAGTCTGTTCACGGCCGCCGTCCTGGTGGCCTCTCCCTCGATCATCGCCCTGCTGTGCATCGCGTCGCTGCCGGCCTGGCTGCTGGTGACCGGCAGGCCCCAGATGCAGCTTCACGACGACGGAACCCCGGTCCGCTAGCACACGAGGAGACCCCATGCCGCTCCACAAAGGCCACGCGAAGCCCGACGAGCGCCCGATGTCCGTCAACCCCTTCTACGGGGAGACGAATCCGGTCAGCGGCATGGTCGAGGCCCCGCCCAAACACCGGCTCCCCGAGACCCCGCTGCCGCCCACGACCGCGTACCAGATCGTCCATGACGAGCTCATGCTGGACGGCAACTCCCGGCTGAATCTCGCCACCTTCGTCACCACCTGGATGGAACCGCAGGCCGGCGTCCTGATGTCGGAGTGCCGGGACAAGAACATGATCGACAAGGACGAGTACCCGCGCACGGCCGAGCTGGAGCGGCGCTGTGTGGCGATGCTCGCCGACCTGTGGAACGCGCCGGATCCGGCGGCGGTGGTGGGCTGTTCGACCACCGGATCGAGCGAGGCGTGCATGCTCGCCGGGATGGCGCTGAAGCGGCGGTGGACCCAGCGCAACGCCGACCGCTATCCCGCGGCCCGCCCGAATCTGGTGATGGGCGTCAACGTCCAGGTCTGCTGGGAGAAGTTCTGCAACTTCTGGGAGGTCGAGGCGCGCCAGGTCCCCATGGAGGGCGACCGGTTCCACCTCGACCCGCGGGCGGCGGCCGACCTCTGCGACGAGAACACCATCGGCGTGGTGGGCATCCTCGGGTCCACCTTCGACGGGTCGTACGAGCCGATCGCCGAGCTGTGCGCGGTCCTCGACGAGCTCCAGGAACGTACGGGCCTGGACATCCCCGTCCATGTCGACGGCGCCTCCGGAGCGATGATCGCTCCCTTCATCGACGAGGACCTGGTCTGGGACTTCCGGCTGCCGAGGGTGTCGTCCATCAACACCTCGGGACACAAATACGGCCTGGTCTACCCGGGTGTCGGCTGGGCGCTGTGGCGGTCGCCGGCCGAACTGCCGGAGGAACTCGTCTTCCGGGTCAACTACCTGGGCGGTGACATGCCTACCTTCGCGCTCAACTTCTCCCGGCCGGGCGCGCAGGTCGTGGCGCAGTACTACACGTTCCTGCGCCTCGGCCGTGAGGGCTACCGGGCCGTGCAGCAGACCACCCGGGACGTGGCCCGCGGCCTGGCCCAGCGCATCGAGGCGCTGGGCGACTTCACCCTCCTCACCAGGGGCGACGAGTTGCCGGTGTTCGCCTTCACGACGGCGCCCGAGGTGACCGCGTACGACGTCTTCGACGTGTCCCGGCGTATGCGGGAGCACGGCTGGCTGCTGCCCGCGTACACGTTCCCGGCGAACCGCGAGGACCTCTCCGTGCTGCGCGTGGTGTGCCGCAACGGCTTCACGACCGATCTCTCCGACCTCTTCCTGGAGGACCTGACCCGCCTGCTGCCCGAACTGCGCCGCCAGCAGCACCCGTTGACCCGCGACAAGGACAGGGCGACGAGCTTCCACCACTAGAGCCGCAGGAACGTTGTCCCCTCACTCCGGCGAGTGACACTACTGTCGTACGGGGAACAGCTGAGAGCACCACCACTCACGATCTCCTTCATGGGAGCAGTCATGGCCGCAGAGGCACACACCGGCGAGCAGGCGTTGCGGGCCACCTCCGAGAACTGGATGTACCCGCCCGAGGAGGGCTGGACATGGGACCAGGTCAAGGAACTGGACGTCCCGTTCGACTGGGATCTCGTGGATGGGAACATCGTGGTACGTGGGGTGACGACGTGGTGGCACGACCGGGTCCGGAACGAGTTGTACTTCCGGCTGAGGAGCGCCCAGCGCCCCCCATACGGAACCGACGTCGAGCGCTGGACCCAGTTCGATGATCACAATGTCCCGAGGCCGGACATCGTCGTGTACGACAAGACCGAGGTCGACATCCGCACCATGGACTGCACGCCCGTCGCGAGCGTCGTCCTCGCCATCGAGATCGTCTCCCCTGGTTCACGCACCGACGACCGCTTCCGCAAGCCCGGCATGTACGCCGAGGCCGGAATCGCCCACTACTGGCGCGTCGAGCGCGGCGAGGACGACGTTCCGGAGGTGCACCAGTTCTGGCTCGACGAGGACAGCGGGGTCTTGATCCCGCGCCCTGACCGCCCGGTCCACACCGACAAGCTCACCACCGTCGTCCCCTTTCCGGTCGACATCGACCTGCGCAGCCTGATGGAGGCCTGACCCCCACTACACACTGAGCCGCCCGAACCGCCGTACCGCCAGCGGAAAGAACACCGCCAGCAGGGCCAGCGGCCAGATCACCGCCGCCCACACGTGCCCCGGCTCGCCGCCCGGGCCGCCGAACAGGTCGCGTACCGCCGTCGCCGTCCGGGACATCGGGTTCCACTCGACCGCCGCGCCCAGCCAGCCGGGCATCGAGTCGGGGGTCGCGAAGGCGTTGGACAGGAAGCCGACCGGCCAGACCAGGATCTGGACGGCTTGGACCAGCTCCGGCTTCCCGGCGACCAGCGCCAGCTCGATGCCGATCCACAGCATCGCGAAACGGAACAGAAGGAGCAGCCCGACGGCTCCCAGGAAGGCGCCCGGGCTGCCGTGGGGGCGCCAGCCGATCGCGTACCCGACACCGATCAGGACGGCGAGGCCGAGCCCCGACTGGAGCATGTCGGCCGCGGAACGGCCCACCAGGACCGCGCCGTTGGCCATGGGCATCGCCCTGAAGCGGTCGATCACGCCCTTGTCGAGGTCCTGGGTGACGGCGAGCATCGTGCCCTCCAGGCCGAAGGCCATGGTGAGCGCGAGCATGCCGGGGACCAGATAGTCGACGTAGTCGCCCTCGACGCCCCGGCCACCGCCGATCAGATAGCCGAACATCAGCAGCAGCATCACGGGGAAGGCGAGAGCGACGACCACCTGAACCGGTTGCCGTGCCCAGTGGGCGAGTTCGCGGCGGGTCATGGTCCAGCAGTCGGCGAGGGCGTACGCCCCCGGGCGGCCGGTCTCGTACCTACTCACGCGGCCTCCTTCGTACGTCGTGCTCACACGGCCTCCTTCACTCGCTGGTCGTCCCCCGTGAGGTGCAGGAACACCTCGTCCAGCGTCGGCCGCCGCAGGGCGATGTCCTCCGCCTCGATCCCGGCCTCCTCCAGGGCGCGTACGGCTCCGGCGAGCGCCGCCATGCGGTCGGTGACCGGGGCGCTGAGCAGACGGCGGTCGGCGTCCACCGAGACGCCCTCCGCGGGGAACGGCAACAGGGCTACCGCCGCGCCCAGTTGGCCACCGTCCCGCAGCACCACGTCGATGTGGTCGCCGCCGGTGCGGGCCTTCAGCTCGTCCGCCGTGCCGTCCGCGATGACACGGCCGTGGTCGACGACCGAGATCCGGTCGGCGAGCTGGTCGGCCTCCTCCAGGTATTGGGTGGTGAGCAGGACCGTGGTGCCGCCGCCGACCAGGGAGCGCACCGCCGCCCACACCTCCGTGCGGCCGCGCGGGTCGAGCCCGGTCGTCGGCTCGTCCAGGAAGAGCACCTCCGGGTCGGTGATGAGGGAGGCGGCGAGGTCCAGGCGGCGCCGCATGCCGCCGCTGTACTGCTTGACCGCCTTGCGGCCGGTGTCCGCGAGACCGAAGCGCGCGAGGAGCTCGTCGGCCCGCACGCGCGCGTGCCGGGCGCCGAGGTGGAAGAGCCGCCCGAACATCTCCAGGTTCTGCCGGCCGCCGAGTGCCTCGTCGAGCGCGGCGTGCTGGCCGAGCAGGCCGATGCGCGGCCGTACCCGGCGGGCCTCGCGGACCACGTCGTGCCCGGCGACCTCGACACGGCCCGCATCGGGCCGCAGCAGCGTGGTCAGGACCCGGACCAGGGTCGTCTTGCCCGCGCCGTTGGGGCCGAGCACCCCGTGCACGGTGCCGCGGCCGACCAGCAGGTCGAGCCCGTCCAGTGCCTGTGTCCCGCCGTACTTCTTGCGTGCCCCTTCGACGGTGATCGCCGCGTCGGCCACTGCACCCTCTCCCTCGCTAGTCAAACTTGACTACCTCTCGAAAGTAACCCCGGCAGACCCATTCGTCAAACTTGATTAGCCGCGGTCCCCGGGATGCGGGGTCCCCGTCGCGTACGGGTTCTCCTCGCCCTCCGCCAGAACCCCGACGAACGGCTCGCCCTCCCCCGCGAACGTGTAGGCCCCGCCCTCGATCCGGGCGATCAGGCCGCGCGTCCACTCGGCGTCGGCGTCGGCGGAGTGCACCCAGAGGTTCATGATCTCGCCGATGTGGCCGAGCTGTTCGGGGCCGTCCTCGGGCACATAGTGCTCGGTGACGGCGGCCCGCCACTCCTCGATCTTCCGGATCCGCTCCTCCAGGAGCGCCACCGCCTCGCCCCTCGGCAGGTCGACGATGAAGCCGATCGCCGCCGACCGGACGTCCATCTTCTGGTCGTACGACGTCAGGGACTCGCGCAGCAGCGCCAGGAACTCCTCGGTGCCCTTGTCGGTGATCTCGTACTCGGTGCGCGGCGGGCCGCCGGCCGTGGACGGGGCGATCTCGTGGGCGTGCAGCAGTCCCTGCTTCGCCATCTGCTTGAGCGCGTGGTAGATCGAGCCGGGCTTGGCGTTGGACCACTCGTGCGCGCCCCAGTACTCCAGGTCGTTGCGCACCTGGTAGCCGTGGGCCCGCCCGTGCTGGCGGACGGCGCCGAGCACGAGGAGACGGATCGCTGACATGCGGTCCAGCCTAGGGCGCACGAGGCCGGCTCCAGGACGTGCCCTGCCCGCCCTGTCTCTCGCCCGCCTGGAGTCGCGCCGTCCTCGAGGTCCTCCAGCTGCCGGGCGTCTGGGCCGAAGGCTCAGAACGGGAAGAAGCTGCGCCCGTGCTGGACCGAGATCCACTTCTGGGTGGTGAAGGAGTCGACGGCCGTCTCGCCGTTCAGGCGGCCGATGCCGGAGTGCTTCTCGCCGCCGAAGGGGACCAGCGGTTCGTCGTGCACGGTGCCGTCGTTGACGTGAAACATGCCGGTGTCGATCTGCTTGGCGAAGTTCACGCCGCGCTCGATGTCGCCCGTGTGGACGGCGCCGCTCAGCCCGTACGGCGTGTCGTTGGCGATGCGGACCGCCTCCTCCTCGCCGTCGAAGGGGATGAGGAACGCGACCGGCCCGAAGATCTCCTGCCGGAGGAGGGCGGAGTCGGCGGGGACGTCCGTCAGGACGGAGGGCTCGACCAGGTTGTCGGTCGTCGTCCCGTGCACGAGGGCCGTGGCACCCTCGGCGATCGCCTGCTCGACGGCGCCCGAAATCGCGTCCGCCTGCGAGGAGTTGATGACCGGGCCGATGATCGTCTGCGGGTCGCTGGGGTCGCCGACCTTCAGCTTCCTGACCTTGGCGACGAACTTCTCGGTGAACTCGGCCTCGATCGACCGGTCCACGAGGATGCGGTTGGCGGCCATGCAGACCTGGCCCTGGTGGACGTACCGGCTGAAGACGGCCGCGTCGACCGCGTAGTCGAGGTCCGCGTCGTCCAGGACCACGAACGCGCTGTTGCCGCCGAGTTCGAGGACCGAGCGCTTGAAGTTGGCGGCGCAGACGGTGGCGACGTGGCGGCCGACCTTGTCGGAGCCGGTGAAGGAGATGACCTTCGGGACCGGGTGCTCGATGAAGGCGTCGCCTATCTCGGCTATGTCGGTGATGACGACGTTGAGGAGACCGCCCGGCAGGCCCGCGTCCTCGAAGACCTTGGCGACGAGCGAGCCGCCGACGATCGGGGTGTTCTGGTGCGGCTTGAGGACCACGGCGTTGCCGAGCGCGAGGGCGGGCGCGACGGACTTCAGCGAGAGCAGGAAGGGGAAGTTGAAGGGGCTGATGACGCCGACCACGCCTACGGGGACCTTGTAGAGGCGGTTCTCCTTGCCGTCGGTCGGCGAGGGGAGGATCTTGCCCTCGGGGCGCAACGCCAGCTGGACCGACTCGCGCAGGAACTCCTTGGCGAGGTGCAGTTCGAAGCCGGCCTTGAGGTGCGTGCCGCCGAGTTCGGCGATGATCGCCTCGGTGATCTCGGCCTCGCGCTCCTCGATGATCCGCAGCGCCTTCTCGAAGACCGCGCGCCGGGTGTACGCGTTGGTCGCGCCCCAGGCCTTCTGGGCACGCTCGGCCGCCCGGTAGGCCTCGTCGACCTCGTCCACCGTGGCTATCGTGATCGAGGCCAGCTTCTCGCCGTCGTACGGGTTGAAGTCGATGATGTCCCAGGAGCCGGTGCCCGGGCGCCACTCGCCGTCGATGTACTGCTGAGCCAGGTCGGTGAAGTAGGACGACATGTGCTCCCTCAATCCCTCAGTCCCTGCG
This sequence comes from Streptomyces sp. NPDC058246, assembly GCF_042881985.1. Lineage (NCBI taxonomy): Bacteria > Bacillati > Actinomycetota > Actinomycetes > Kitasatosporales > Streptomycetaceae > Streptomyces > Streptomyces sp. NPDC058246. The sequence continues at coordinate 90,203 of NZ_JBHVWZ010000010.1, forward strand.
CTGCCGAGGCAGACATCCGATCAACGCCTGATCAGACGTCATCGTACTTGTGTTTCAAGGGAGTTGGAGAACAGCTCCGGAGAACCCGTGAAGGCCCTCAGGAGAGCTGGAGCAGGCCCCGGAGCAGGTCGCGGCTCTCGGACGGGCCGGGACTGTCCTGTTGCAGCTGCTTGAGCGCGCCCTCGTACTGGGTGACGTCCTCGCGTTTGTCCAGGTAGAGCGCGCTGGTGAGCTGCTCCAGATAGACGACGTCCGACAGGTCGGACTCCGGGAAGCTCAGGATGGTGAAGGAGCCGCTCTCCCCGGAGTGGCCGCCGAAGCTGAACGGCATGATCTGAAGCCGTACGTTGGGACGCTCCGACACCTCGATCAGATGCTGGAGTTGGCCCCGCATCACCTCGCGGTCGCCGTACGGGCGGCGCAGCGCGGCCTCGTCGAGGACGATGTGGAACTCCGGGGCGTTCTCGGAGACGAGGTACTTCTGGCGCTCCAGGCGCAGCGCCACACGCCGGTCGATGTCGGCGACGGACGCGCCCCGCATGCCGCGCGCGACGACCGCGTGCGCGTACGCCTCGGTCTGCAACAGGCCGTGCACGAACTGCACTTCGTACGAGCGGATCAGGTGGGCCGCGCCTTCGAGGCCGACATAGGTCGGGAACCAGCTGGGCAGGACGTCGGAGTAGCTGTGCCACCAGCCGGCGACGTTGGCTTCCTTGGCGAGCGAGACCAGGGAGGTGCGCTCCGCCTCGTCGGTGACGCCGTAGAGCGTCAGCAGATCCTCGACGTCGCGCGTTTTGAAGCTCACCCGTCCCAACTCCATGCGGCTGATCTTCGATTCGGAGGCACGGATCGAGTAACCGGCCGCTTCCCGGGTGATGCCACGCGCCTCTCGCAGGCGCCGCAGATGTGACCCCAGCAGCATGCGCCGCACCACCGAGCCGCTCGACTCACCAGCGCTCACGTTCGTCCGCCTCCCCAACCGTCTTCCGGGGCCGAAGTCTGCCACTAAAACACTTCAAGCAGTACTCGTTCGATTACGGAAACGGAAAGTAGCCAAAGGAGTCACACAGGAAAAGATCAGGAGAGGGACAACAAGAGGGAAGAAGGTGGCAGAAGAAATGCTCAAGAACCGGTAGAGGAAGGTCCAATTCGGGCGCGTGCACGTGCATCTGCCCTTGCATCTGCTGTACGCATTCGGAACCATGGTCCTCGCGCCACCGCTGCATCGCAACGACCGCGAACACCCGGGAGTGCCTCGCATGGGGACGAATGGATCGACCATGCTCGAGCCCTTACGGCAGGGACTTCCGCCGCTCGATCCCGCGGCCGTGTCCGACGCCGCTTCCTGCGCCCTGCCCGCCCGCTACGAAGCGGTGCGCGAAGCACGGAAGTTCACCCGCAGAACGCTGGACCAGTGGGACATCGGCGACCGCTTCGACGACGTCTGCCTGGTGGTCTCCGAGCTCGTCACCAACGCGCTGCGGCACGGCCTGCCCCTCTCCCGCCACCACCCTTCCAACGAGGCCCTGCGGGCCGCACCTCTTGACACCTCGGACACCCCCCGCAAGGACGATCAAGGCCCGCCCGTGCGGCTGCACTTGATGCGGTGGACCTCACGTCTGGTGTGCGCGGTGCGCGACCCCAGTCACGACAGTCCGGTCGCGGGTGACTCCGAGGACTTCTCGGCCGAGTCGGGCCGCGGGCTGTTCCTGGTCGACTCGTTCGCCGACGGCTGGGGCTGGCACCCGCTCGCGGGCACCCTCAGCGGCAAGGTCGTGTGGGCGCTGTTCCGGCTGAGCCCGCCGGGCACCCCGGCCGCCGTTCCCGCCGAATGACGAACCGCGGCGCCTTTTGGCGCCGCGGTTCTACGCGCGTTACGCGACGTTGAGTGACCGTCGCGCCAGGTCGCGGGCTCAGCTGCCCGGCATCAGCTCGCGATCAGGTGGTCGAACTCGCCGTCCTTGATGCCCAGGAGCATCGCTTCTATCTCGGCGCGTGTGTAGACGAGCGCGGGCCCTTCGGGGAACCGCGAGTTCCGCACCGCCACGTCACCGCCGGGCAGCCGTGCGAACTCCACGCAGGAACCCTGCGAGTTGCTGTGCCGGCTCTTCTGCCAGGCCACCCCGTTCAGCGCGGTCGCGGCCATGCCGTTGTACACGTCGTCAGCCATGCCGTTGTACACGTCATCCACGTCGTACACGTCGTGGTCCACAGGTCGCTCCCCGGTCGTGCAGTGGCTGAAGTGGCCATAGATGCAGTGGTCAACTGACCCGGATCATAGCTCTGTTCACGTGCAGATGCATGGGCAGATGCACGTGCACGCGGGGTGGTCCTGCGGTTACAGCTTTTACCGGTACTTGACTACCGGCCGTCGCGCGCCTGACTACGGCCTGCTGCTCTCACCGTCTGTATACGAACCGAGTCCGGCTACATCCGGTCCAGCGCCTGCCCCAGAGATCGCAGGACATGCGACCTCCAGCCCCCGTCCATGATCTTCCGCGCCATCATCTGTGCGGGATCGTCCGGATCGAATCCCTCGTGCACTAGGAAGAGACGCGTACCGCGCCCTTCCTGTTCCAATGTCCACGTGATGGTCCAGTCCGCGGGATGGGCGGGGTCGGCGTCGGCCCACCGGACGCGCAGCATCCGCCCCGGCTCGTAGGCGAGAACCCGCACGTCAACGCTGCCGGAGAAGTTCGTGTTGGGTCGCGGCACGGAGGTCAGCGTGTACTGGTGGCCGACTTCGAGGCGGAAGTTCTCCGACCCCCGCATCTGCCACTGCACGAGCAGTTCGGGCTCGGTGAGGGCGCGCCAGACCTTGGCCGGAGGGTGCGGGAGGAACTGGTCGACGCGGATCGTGGTGAGGTCGTTCTCGGGCACGGATTCTGGAACGGGGCTCATGTCTCGTCATCGTCGGGCATGCGGTCCAGGAGATCGCCGAGGCCCTTGAGCCTGTCGCGCCAGAACCGCTCGTACGGATGGAGCCAGTCCTGTACCTCGGCGAGCGGTGCGGCTTCGAGGCGGTAGATCCGCTGCCGCCCCGCGCGTTCCTCGGACACGAGTCCGGACTCCCGGAGCACCTTGAGGTGTTCCGAGAGGCTGGGACGGCGCATGTCGAAGTGGTCGGCGAGCGCCTGGACTGGCTGGGGTCCCTCGTCGCGCAGCAGCCGGAGGACTTCGCGGCGGGTGGCGTTGGCGAGCGCGGCGAAGAGTCGGTCCTCGCGGGCGCCGGCATCGGCCTCGGCCCGGATCCCGGCTCCGGCCGCTTCCCCTGCCCCGACCCCAGTCCCAGTCACCGTCATGGCGCGATCAGAAGCCTTCCTTCTCCGTGGCCTTCTCCGTGGCCTTCTCCGTGGCGTTGCCCGCGGCCTTGCCCATGGCCTTTTCCGTGAGCAGCATCAGACCGTTGCCGTCCGGGTCACGGAACGAGGCCATCCGGCCCCAGGGCAACTCGTCGGGCCCCTCCACCGCGACACCCGCGGCGGCGAGCCGCGCGCAGTCGGCGTCGACATCGGTCGTCACCAACATGATCCCCCGGGTCTCACCCGGAGTGAAACCACCCATGTCCGGACCGGACAGCGTGAAGACGGTCTGCGCGCCCTCGGGGGCGACCTGGAGCCAGCGGCCGGGCGGCACGTCCAGGTCGGCGGTGACCTCGAAGCCGAGCACGTCCGTGTAGAAGCGCAGGGCGCGGTCCTGATCGGCGACGGGGAGGGTGACGAAGGAGGCGTGGGTGATGTTCGTGGACGCGGTGTTCGTGGGCGTGCAGTTCGTGGACGTGGTGTTCATGGGCGTGCTGTTCGTGGGTGCGCTGTTCATGGAACGACAATAGGTAGGAGATTCCCTACGAGTCAACCGTAGGGAATCTCCTACCTATGAGCCGCCCGGCCGGGCCTACCGGGACGAGTACGGCAGCAGCGCCATCTCCCGCGCGTTCTTGATCGCGCGGGCCAGCATCCGCTGCTGCTGCGCGGTCACGCGTGTGACGCGACGACTGCGGATCTTGCCGCGGTCGGAAAGGAACTTCCGCAGCAGATCGGTGTCCTTGTAGTCGACGTACGTGATTCCGGCCTGATCCAGCGGATTCGGGCGGGACTTGACGGGCTTGCGGTCGATCTTGCGGGCCATGCGGGTCAGACCTCCAGGAGGGTGTCGAAGGCGGGCGGCAGCCGTTTCCAGGCGGCCCGCCCGGCGGCGTACTCGGCGTCGGTCAACAGGCAGGACTCCAGGAGCAGTTCGAGTCCCTCGCGGTCGAGTCCTGGCGAGGTGAAGACGAGGTGCTGGCAGCAGTCGCCGTGCTCCGGGTGCCAGTCGAGAGCGGCGGCGGCCCGGCGCACCGGCGGGACCATCTCCCACGCCGCGTCCGGCAGCGAGGCGAGCCAGGGGCCCGCGCTCTCCACGCACAGCGCTCCCCCGGCCGCGTCCCAGTGCAGCAGCGTGTCGGGCCGGTCGGCGAGCCAGAACCGTCCCCGGCTGCGCGCGGCCGCACACGTCAGGTCCTCCAGCGCGGCATACAGCCGCTCCGGGTGGAACGGCCTTCGGCGGTGCCATACGAGCGTGGAGACGCCGTGGTCATCGGCCTCGGCCGGAAGCAGCGCACAGGCCGGATGCTGTGCGGCGGCAGCCGCCTCCACGTCGAACCCAACGAGCGCGGCCTCGGCGAGCGCCGACCTGTCCGGCCCCAAGTCCGTGCTCGACGCGTCCAGGCCTTCGATCGGCACCTGGCGGGCCGTCGGGTGCAGTTGGGCGAGCAGGGCTCGGTCTTCGTCGTCGGCGTCCGGCGAGTCGATGACGGCGAGGACGGGGGCGTACTCCAGTTGGCGGGCGAAGGTGTCGGCTACCGTGCGCTGGTCGGTGGCGGCCGCGGCGAGGCCGACGTCGGCGAGGTCGTCGCCGTTGCCGAGGCAGGGGAGCAGCAGCGCCGGGTCCACGGCGGTGATCACGCCGGTCAGCGTCAGGCCGCTCGACGCCACGACCTCGGCCATGGCCTTGGGCTCGACGGAGTCCCACAGCTCGACCACGGCCAGCCGGGTCAGCCCGGCATCGGCGAGTCGTTCCAGCTCGGGCACCAGGTCCTCGCGCAGGGCGCAGCACGCGCAGTCGTTGACCAGCGGCGCCTCGCCGGCGGAAAGGATGCCGGTGCGGTCCCGGATCGTACGGACGACCGTGCCCGCGGCGGCGGTCGCCAGGTCGTGGTGGAGCGCGACACTGCCGGGGACGGCCGCGAGCAGCTGCTCGACGGCCGCCCTGCGGGCATCGGCGTGCAGTCCGCCGACGATCGCGACGGAGAGCCGGGGCCGGGAGAGCTCGGCCACCGTCAGCTCCGCTTTCCGTAACGGCGCTCGAAGCGCTCCACGCGTCCGGCCGTGTCCAGGACGCGCGCGTTGCCCGTGTAGAAGGGGTGGCTGACGTTCGTGATCTCGACGTCGACGACCGGGTAGGTGTTGCCGTCCTCCCACTCGATCGTCTTCTCGCCCGCCGTGGCGGCGAGCGTCGAGCGGGTGAGGAAGGCGTGGTTCGCGGCGCGGTCGCGGAAGACGACCGGGCCGTACGCCGGGTGGATTCCCTCGCGCATGGCGGTCAGCGCTCCTCTCGGAAGTCGACGTGGCGGCCGGCGACCGGGTCGTACTTGCGCAGGGTCATCCGGTCCGGGTCGTTCCGGCGGTTCTTGCGGGTGACGTAGGTGTAGCCGGTCCCGGCCGTGGACCGGAGTTTGATGACCGGACGGAGTTCGTTGCGTGCCATGCCTGGTATCTTACTGAAAATGAATCCCATTACCAGTCGCTACTGGTCACCGATCAGGAGAGGTGCGTCACCGTGTCCGCCCACTGCATGCTGACCGGGGCCCGGCCGGGCTTCGGCAACTCCATCTCCCACTCCCACCGGCGCACCTCCCGCCGCTTCGACCCGAACGTCCAGCGCAAGCGCTACTGGCTGCCGAGCGAGGGCCGCTACGTACGGCTGCGGCTGAGCGCGAAGGGGATCAAGACCGTCGACACGATCGGCGTCGAGGCGGCCGTGGCGCGGATCCGTGCCCGAGGGGTGAAGGTCTGATGGCGAAGAAGAGCAAGGTCGCGAAGAACGAGAAGCGCCAGGAGATCGTCGCGCGGTACGCCGCCCGGCGGGCCGAGCTGAAGGAGATCATCCGCCGGCCGTCCTCGACCGCCGCCGAACGGGCCGCCGCCCAGAACGAATTGCGCAGGCAGCCGCGCGACGCCAGCCCCACCCGCGTACGCAATCGCGACAGTGTCGACGGCCGTCCGCGCGGTTATCTGCGCACCTTCGGCCTCTCCCGGGTGAATCTGCGTGAGCAAGCGCACGCCGGATTCCTCCCCGGCGTGCGCAAGTCCTCCTGGTAACTTGCTGCGGTCGTTCAGGCGACCCCGGCATCACCACCACCTTTGGGGGCTTCAGTGACTACGGCGAGTTCGGCGACCTTCCCGCGTACCCGCACCCGCACCCGCACGCGGGCGCGCATCGCGGCCGCGGCGGCGGGTCTGGCGGTCGCGCTCGTGCTGACCGGTTGCGGCAGTGGCGGCGACGGCTCCGGGGACAAGTCCGCGACCCCGAGCACCTCCGCGACGGAGAGCGCCGACACGGGCGGCGGCTCGGGCGGCACCTCCACCGGCGGCGGCAAGCTGGCGGGCAGCTGGCTGGCGACGACGGACGGCAAGGCCGTGGCACTGGTGATCACCGGTAATCAGGCCGCGCTCTTCGCCACGGGGGGCTCCGTGTGCAGCGGCACCGCCGGCGACGAGGCGGGCATGCAGATGATCCACCTGAAGTGCACGGACGGGAACAAGGACCGCGCGTCCGGCATGGTCACCCACATCGACTCCACGTCCCTGCGGGTCAAGTGGGCGGGCTTCGGACAGGAGATCTACACGAAGTCCGAGGGCGGACAGTTGCCCACGGGGCTGCCGACGGCGAGCCTGGGCTCCTGACCGCGCTCACCGCTCGGCGCTCGGCGTCTCTTCACGGGCCACGGGCCACCGACCACCGGCCATCGGCCATCGGCCATCGGCCATCGGCCATCGGCCATCGGCCATCGGCCATCGGCCATCGGCCATCGGCCATCGGCCATCGGCCATCGGCCGCGGAATCCTTCGGGTTCCGCGGCCGTTCGCGTGGCCGTCCCAGGCGTACCCGCCCCAGGCGCACCCGTCCCGTGCGTACCCGTCCCGTGCGTACCCGTCCCGGGCCGCCCAGCTCGGCACGGCCAGGGGTTCGAGACGTCGCCGCTCGATCGTCAAGCACGCGCGCGTGGTCTGCCTCAGCGCCCGGAGCCGGCTCGACGCGCCGACGCAAGGGATATTCATGGGCATTCACGGCATGGTTGGGGTGAACGACCCGGGGACCGCACACCGTCCGAAGGGAAATGCGTGATGATCCCCCATGAACACCGTCACCGGCACCACCCCCCGGGGGAACCCATGCGCGCCCTGCCCATCGCCGTCACCGTCCTCGCCGCCGCCCTCGCCCTGACCTCCTGCGACAGCAGCGGCGGAGACAGCGGAGGCAACAGCGACGGCGGCAACAAGACGACCGGCACATCATCCGGCACCTGCAAGATCGACCAGGTCGGCATCCAGGTCGGACCCGCCAACGCCGCCCCCGCCGCCGGGGACACGGGCAACGTCCCGGTCACGATCACCAACCGTGGCTCCAAGTGCCTCCTGGAGGGCTTCCCCGGCCTCGAGGTCCAGGCCGGCGGCACCTCCACGGACATCGTCGCGGACAAGGCGGCGAAGCCGGAGAAGCTGACCCTGGCGGCGAACGGCACCGCGTCCTTCACCATCAGCTACGTACGAGGCAAGGCGGACGACGCGAAGACCCTCGACCTGAAGACGCTGAAGATCAGCTTGCCCGGAGCCACCGCCGCGCAGGACTTCACGTGGTCGTACGGGCCCGTCGCGGGCAAGGGCCGGGCGGGTGAGCTGGACGCCTCCGTGACGCCGTTCCAGCCCGCGGGGGACTGAGTCCCTCCACACGCGGTGGTCCCGTCACGGGATCGGGCGGCGGCCCTTGACCTGTGCCCGGTCGGCCGCCGCGGAGCCCTCGTGCCAGCCGGCCGCGTCGGTGACCCCGCGCAGCCTTGTCGTCACCGTTTCGGGGAACAGCCGGTCCATGTGGTCCGCGACCGCCACGTCGCGGGCCGCGAGCACCGGCAGCAACTCCCCCTCCGTGGCCGTCACCTGGCCCTCGGCGACGGACGCGAGGCGGTCGCCGATCCGGTGCGCGTACGCGGCGAGGAAGGACTGCCGGAAGGTCTTCGTACGCTTCCGGCCGCTCGCCCGCTGCGCCGCCTCCGCCTTCGTCATCGCCGCCGTGGCCTGCACGAGCAGCGAGGTGTAGAGGAGTTCGACCGCCTCCAGATCGGGTTCGAAGCCGACGACGGTCGAGAAGCCGAGGGCCTCGTTCCACACGGCCCGGCAGCGGTTCGCCCCGGCCACCGCGTCCAGGAGGACCGCCTTGGCCGTCTCGTACGGCGCCTCCATCCCGATACGGCAGGCGCCGGGCGCGTCCTTGGCGTGCGTACGCGCCGCGAGCAGCGCCTCGTCGATACTGTGCCGCGCCATCAGCTCCTGCGCCTTGGCGCTCAGCGCCTCGGCCTCCTCCGGGAACCCGGTCGCCTCGGCCTTCGCCAGCAGCGCGCGGATACGGGTGAGCATGCGGGAGTCGTGCGGGGCGGCGGCCGCCCGAGGTATGTCCAGCGGCTCGATGGCGGGGAGGCGTAGGAGCAGCCGGTACAGCTCCAACGCGGTGGTGGCGTACGAGAAGCGGTCGGTGCGGGGGGTCCGGGCCTCGGGGGCCAGGTCTTCGAGCTGGGCCGCCCAGCGCGGGCCCCGCGACGGACCGCCGCTCCCATCGCTCTCGCTGCGCTTGGCGTTCTCGGTGCGCTTGCGGCTCTCGCTGCGCTTGCTGTTCTCGCTCAGGATCAGCGCCGACACCAGGCGTACGTGTACGTCGTCCAGCTCGCGGCGCACGATCCGTACGACGTCGGCGGGCTGCCAGCCGCGTCGCCAGGCCGCGGTGACGAACTCCTCGCCGCGCCGGGTGAGTTCGGCGTCGGCCGCGGGGTCGGCGGCGAGCAACGAGGCACCCGTGTCGAGGGCCGCGTCGGTCTCGGCGTAGAGGGCGGCCTCGAAGGCGCGCTCCACGGTGCTGGACGTACTCATTCCTCGATCGTGTCACGGGCTCACGGGCTCACGGGCCCACGGGCCCACGGGCCCTGGCAGGGCCGGCCGCCACCCGCAGGACGCCGGGGTCGGGCCGGAGCGGGTGCCGTGTCGAGTCGGGCCGCGTCGAGTCGGGCTTGCCCCCGTGTCGCGGGAATCGGCGTATCCACACCCTGTGGACAGTGAACCGGCCGGCCACCTGGGGGAATTGGGGCGGGTGCGGACGAATGGATCAGCGCGGGACGCGGTGGCGGCGACGCTCCCGTCACGGACGTACGACAGCTCGCCGCGGACGTACGACAGCTCATCGCGGGGCACGTCGGCTCGTCGCAGGAAGGGCGGTCGGCCCCCCACGCCCCCCGGGACGGGGCGGGTGGCCCCCGGCAGCGGCGAGTGTCAACTTTGGGTTGACACTCCGGGACTGTCAACCTACGGTTGACGCATGACGAATCCACTCGGCACGGCATCCGTACGGCTCGACGACCTCATCGAGGCCATCAAGAAGGCCCACCCCGACGCACTTGACCAGCTCCAGGACGCGGTGATCGCCGCGGATCACCTGGGCGACGTGGCCGACCACCTGATCGGGCACTTCGTGGACCAGGCGCGGCGTTCGGGCGCGTCCTGGACGGACATCGGCAAGAGCATGGGGGTCACCCGGCAGGCGGCCCAGAAGCGTTTCGTCCCGAAGGCCGAGTCGGACCTCGATCCGAGCCAGGGCTTCGCGCGCTACACCCCGCGGGCCCGCCAGGCGGTCATGGCCGCGCACGCCGAGGCGAAGGCCGCGGGCAATGCCGAGGGGCTGCCCGCACACCTCGTCCTCGGTCTCCTCAGCGAGCCCGAGGCGCTCGCCGCGCAGGCGATCACCGCGCAGGGCGTGTCCCTGGACGCGGTGCGCGAGGCGGCGAAGGCGGCGCTTCCGCCGGCCGTCGACGAGGTCCCGGAGCTCGTCCCGTACGGTCCCGCCGCCAAGAAGACCCTGGAACTCACCTTCCGCGAGGCCCTCCGCCTCGGCCACAACTACGTCGGCACCGAACACATCCTGCTGGCCCTGCTGGAGTACGAGAACGGCGAGGGCGTCCTCAGCGGAGCCGGCGTCGACAAGGCGACGACCGAGGGGCACATCGCGCGCATGCTCGAGGAGATCGTGAAGGGAAAGGGCGCGGCCGGCACGGGCTGAGCGAGCCGGCGGGGCCAGGAGCGCTCAGGTGCGTCGGCGCGCGTGGCCGGGGCGTTGTCAGACCCGGCTGCGAGACTCGGAATCATGACCGAGCGCTGGGCTCTCGCGCCGGCCGAGGACGGTGGCGTGGAGGTCGCCGCCCTCGGCCCCGGCGGGCTGCCCGCCGGGCCGGTGCGCCGGGAGCCGGATCTCGCCGAGGCCGTGCGATCGCGGCCGGAGGTGAGCCGGTGGGTCTGGCGGTCCACGGCCGAGGTGTATCCGCGACTGCTCGCCACGGGGGTGCGAGTGGAGCGGTGTTACGACATGGAGGCCGCGGAGACCCTGCTGCTCGGGCACGAGGGGCGGCTCGGCGAGCCCCGGTCGGCGGCCGCCGCGCTGGCGAGGCTGCGCGGCGGCCCCGTACCGGCTGATCCGCCGCAGCGGTCCGCCGAGCCCGGCTCCCAGTCGTCGCTCTTCGAGCCCCGCCCGGTCCACGTGCCCCTGCGAGATCTCCTGGAGGTGTACGCGGATCAGCAGCGCCGTCATGACGCCGGCGCGCACCCGGAGCGGATGCGGCTGCTCACGGCGGCCGAGTCGGCGGGAATGCTGGTGGCCGCCGAGATGAACGACGCGGGACTGCCGTGGAGCGCGGACGTCCACCGCGAGGTGCTGCACGAACTGCTCGGGGAGCGGTACGCGGGCGGCGGCGAGCCACGTCGTCTGGCCGAGCTGGCGGACGAGGTGTCGGCCGCCTTCGGGAGACGGGTCAGACCTGATCTGCCCGCCGATGTCGTCAAGGCGTTCGCGCAGGCCGGGACCAAGGTCAAGTCCACCCGGCGGTGGGAGATCCAGTCGGTCGACCATCCGGCCGTGAAGCCGCTGCTCGAGTACAAGAAGCTGTACCGGATCTGGGTCGCTCACGGCTGGTCCTGGCTCCAGGACTGGGTGCGCGACGGGCGGTTCCGGCCCGAGTACCTGCCGGGCGGCACCGTCACCGGGCGGTGGGTGACCAATGGCGGGGGTGCCCTCCAGATCCCCAAGGTGATCCGGCGTGCCGTCGTCGCCGATCCGGGGTGGCGGCTCGTCGTCGCCGACGCCGACCAGATGGAGCCGCGTGTGCTGGCCGCGATCTCCCGCGACCCCGGTCTGATGGAGGTCGCGGGCCGGGAGGCCGATCTCTATCAGGCCGTGTCGGACCGGGCGTTCGCCGGTGACCGGGCGCAGGCCAAGCTCGCCGTCCTGGGCGCGGTGTACGGGCAGACGTCCGGCGACGGGCTGAAGAACCTCGCCCTGCTGCGCCGCCGCTTCCCCAAGGCCGTGGCGTACGTGGACGACGCGGCGCGGGCGGGGGAAGAGGGCCGGCTCGTCCGGACCTGGCTGGGGCGGACCTGTCCCCCGGCGGCGGGGGCGACGGAGGGCGGCGGGGAGGAGGCGGGCCTGCCGCAGGACGACCCCGCCGAGACCGTCCCCGGCGCCCCCGATCAGGGCTGGGTTCCCGGCTATGCCTCGTCCAACTCCCGTGCCCGCGGCCGCTTCGCCCGCAACTTCGTCGTCCAGGGCAGCGCCGCCGACTGGGCGCTGCTGGTGCTCGCCGCGCTCCGCCGCAGCTGCGCGGATCTCTCGGCCGAGCTGGTCTTCTTCCAGCACGACGAGGTGATCGTGCACTGCCCCGCCGAGGAGACCGAGACGGTGGTGGCCGCGATCCGTGACGCGGCCGAGCTCGCGGGGCGCCTGACGTTCGGGGAGACACCGGTCCGCTTCCCGTTCACCACGGCGGTGGTGGAGTGCTACGCGGATGCCAAGTGATCACCCGTTCACACCGACCACTCCGCGTCCCCCTCACCGCCCCGAGGTCGCCTCACCGCTCCGTGGTCCCCCACCACTCCGGCTTTCCTCACAGCACTGTGGTCACCTCACCAACCACTCCCTCTTTCCCTCACCCTTTCCCTCACCGCTCCGCGAGTTCCCTCACCGCTCCGCGAGGAGTTCTCTCAGCTCGCCGACCACCGGGCTGTCCGTCTCCTCCAGTGCTTCCAGGGCCAGTTCCCATTGCGCGTAGGCCGCCTCGGTGTCCCCGCGTGTGCGCAGCAGCAGGCCCCGCTGGTGGCGGGCGAGACCCCCGGTGTACCGGTCGGCCCGACCGTCGGCCCGGCACAGCAGCAGATCGCACTCGCCCACGGCACGCTCCCAGTCCCCCACCCCGCGCAGCGCGCGCACCAGCCCGAGCCGGGTCTGCGACTCGCCGTGCCAGTCGCCGTGGCTGCCGAGGATGCGCAGGCTCTCCTCGAAGTGCGGTACGGCGGCGGCCGGTTCGCCGAGGGTGAGGTGGGCGTAGCCGATGTTGCAGTGCGCGGAGTGCCGGATGATGACGTCCCGGACCGTGTCACCGATCGCGAGGCTGCGCTTGTGGTGGTCGATGGCGGCCCGCGGGTCCGTGTGCTCGTACAGGTTGCCGAGGTGGCTGTAGGTGATGGCCTCCATGTGCGGGTCACCCAACTCCCTGGAGAATTCGAGGCTTTGGAGCAGAGCCTCGCCGGATTCGGCGTAGCGGCCGAGTCCTTCGAGGAGCATGCCGCGGTTGTTCAGTCCCCGGCGCACCCAGGACAGGACGCCGAGGCGGCGCCAGATCGCGAGTGCCTCGTCGTTCAGGGCGAGGGCGTCGCCCGCACGGCCCGTCATGAAGTGCAGTCCCGCGAGGTCTCCGAGCGCGTACGCCTCGGCGGCCTCGTCGCCGAGCCGTCGCGCCGCTCCGAGCGCGGCCCGCTGGAGGATCTCCAACTCGGCCACCCGGCCGCTGCGTTGGACGTACGGGTTGAGGAGGCGGACGAGGAGGGGGACGTACGGAGAGCTGCCGGCGGAGCGTTCCACCAGCGTCACCACGTTCTCCAGCTCCAGGTCGCCCCAGGCGAAGGCCTCCTTGGCGGAGTGGAAGGAGGGCGTGGCCGCGACGTCCACCGAGTGCGGGGGTGGCTGGGAGGTGGTGGGGCGGCTGCGGTCCTCGCGGTCGAGGCCGGGTTCGAGGATCGCCTCCAGGGAGCGCCCGGCTACGCCGGTGTACCAGCGGAGAGCGCGTTCGGTGACCGCTGAACTGTTGTCGGCCGGGGTCGAACCCGGTCCCTCGGCCGCCCCCGCGATCTCTCTCGCGAAGTCACGGACGAGGTCGTGGGGTGTGTAGCGGCCGTAGGCCGTCTCCTCCAGGAGGGCGACGTCGACGAGGCGGTCGAGGGCGGCCTCGGCACGGCGCTCGTCGGTGTCGGTGAGACGGGCGAGGAGGCGCGCCCCATACGTGGGAAGGTCGAGCGCGCCGATACGGCACAGGGCGAACGCCGCGTCCCGGTCGGCCTCGCGGTCCGAGGCGCGCAGCGCGTCGTGCGCGACGGCCAGGGAGCGGCGGACGCTCAGGTCGTCGTACTCCAGATGGTGCAACCGACCTTCCGTGGCGGCCAGTTGACCGGCGAGCACGTCCGGCGTGAGCGCGCGGCGCGCGGCGAGCCGGGCCGCGACGACGCGGAGGGCGAGCGGCAGCCGGCCGGTGAGTTCGACGAGTGGGTGCCCGCCGTCGAGACCGTCCCGGCGGCCGGAGACCGCGCGGAGCAGCGCCGCGCTCTCCTCGTCCGACAGCGGAGCGAGCGGGAAACGGTGCACCCCGTCCAGCACGGTGAGCGGCGAACGGCTCGTCACGATCACCGCGCACCCCGCGCCCGCGGGCAGCAAGGGCCGCACCTGGGCGGCGTGCGCGGCGTCGTCGAGCACCATCAGGGTGCGGGTGGGCGCCAGCATCGACCGGAGCAACGCGGCCGCCGCGTCCGGGTGTTCGGGGATCCGGCGAGGCTCCGCTCCGAGGTCACGGAGCAGTGCCGTGAGCGCCTGGCCGGAGGTGAGCGGGGTCATGCCCGGGGTGGCGCCGTGCAGGTTGACGTACAACTGACCATCGGGGAAACGTTCCCGCAGCCCGTGCGCCACATGCAGCGCGAGAGCGCTCTTGCCGACGCCCGCCATGCCGCTGATCACGACCACACCGGGGCCGGAGCGCTCCGGGAAACCCGGCCCCACCGCCGCACGCCCCGGATCCAGCGTGAGGCGCAGCGTCTCGCGGATGTCGGCGCGCCCCGTGAAGTAAGCCGGAGGCGGCGGGAGTTGGGCGGGGCGCGGCGGGCCGGGGTCCGCCGGGGCGGCGGCCGGCCCCCGTTGCGCTCGCTCGGAGTCCTCGGTGGGGTCCGGTGCGGCCGCCTCGTCGCCTCGATCCCGGAGGATTTCCAGGTGGGCCTCACGGACCGCGGGGCCCGGTTCGACGCCGAGTTCTTCCAGGAGGCGGGCTCGCAGGTCGCGGTGGACGGCGAGAGCCTCGGCCTGCCGGCCGGTGCGGTGCAGGACGAGCATCAGGAGGCGATGGAAGGCCTCGCGGAGCGGATGCTCGGCGGTGAGGGCGGCCAGCTCCGGGGCCAGACGGTCGCGGCGGGCGGCCGTGGGAGCGAGCTGCAGCTCGGCCTCGTACCGCCATTCCAGGACCAGCAGCCGGGCCTCCTCCAGTCGCTGGACGAAGGCGCGTCCCCCTGTCTCGGGCGGCAGTCCGCTCAGCGGGGTGCCGCGCCACAGCGCGAGCGCCGCGGCGGACTCGCGCAGCGCCCGTTCCCAGTCGCGCCGGGCGTGCGCGGTGCGCGCCGCCGTGGCGTGCTGTTCGAAGACGCGGACGTCCAACTCGCCCTCGCCGACCCGCAGGACGTATCCCGGCGGGACCGCGCGCAGCCGGTCGGGGTCGTCGAGGAGGCGCCGCAGCCGTGTCACATGGTTCTGGAGGGAGGCCTGCGCGGACGCGGGCGGGGCCCCGCCCCACAGCGCGTCCTTGAGGACGTCGACCGAGACGATCCGGCCGGGCTCCAGGAGCAGCGCGGCCAGCAGGGCACGCATCTTGCCGCTGCCGATCGACCGGAATTCGCCGTCGGCGGCGTACAGGACCGGCGGCCCCAGCAGCCCGAACCGCAGCCCGTTCCGCATCACGCCGCCCCACTGCCTTCCCGCACGACCGCTCCGGCCGCGCCCATGGCGACTTCGCGCCTTCTTCCGGCGGCTTCCTGCCGACCGTCTCACGGCCCCCGAGAGAACCGTTGGCCTCATGTTAGCGATCCGTTGGCGTGGCCTGATGTGATCACTCCATCGGATCTGGCCCGACGGTGCGCGCGTACGACGCGTAACTCGGGGGAGTGACGCCGCCGTGGCCGGATCCGGGGTCGCGCGAGGCCCCGGTCGTCGGAGGTGAACGACCGGGGTCTCCGTATGACCGTCCCGTCAGGTCTCAGATGACGGGCGGGCGGCCCAGGCGGGTGAGTCGCCACACCGTCCGCCAGCGCATCGGGCGGCGCTCTCCGCCCGGCTCCCGCAGCCCCTCCGCGAAGCCGCCGAACCAGGCCTTCAGGCCACCGATCGACCGGGTCCGTACGAGCGTGGCCAGAATCCAGATGCCCAGGTGCACCGGGATCAGCGGAAGGGGCAGTCGGCGGCGGGTGAGCCAGACCCGGTTGCGGGCGGTCACCCGGTAGTAGATGGCGTGCCGGGCGGGCGAGGTCTTCGGATGCTGGAGAAGCAGCCCGGGCTCGTAGAGCACGGTCCACCCGGCGTCGATGGCACGCCAGGCCATGTCGGTCTCCTCGTGCGCGAAGAAGAACTCGGCGGGCCAGTCACCGATCTCGGCGAGCATGGGCATCGAGAGCGCGTGCCCCCCGCCGAGGAAGCCGGTCACCGGTCCACCGCGCATGGGGTCCTTGGCGCCGACCCGGGGCACGTGCCGGCGCTGGGTCTCCCCGTTCTCGTCGGCGATGCGGAAACCGACGATGCCGAGCCGGGGATCGGCGGCGTACAGATCGCGTACCTTCCGCAGGACATCCGCGTCGACCAGCAGTCCGTCGTCGTCGAGCTCGACGACGACGTCGACGTCCGCCAGCTCGCTGAGGCGCTGGAGGGCGACGTTGCGGCCGCCGGGGCACCCTAGGTTCTCGTCGACCTCGATGGTGGTGACCTGCCCGGGCAGGCCGAGGCGTGCGGCGAACTCGGGCAGTGGACAGCCGTTCCCGACGATCACGATCCGCGCGGGCGCGACGTCCTGCTTGGCCACGGAGGTGAGCAGCGCGTCGACCTCGGCGGGCCGGTTGCCCATGGTCACCACGGCAACGGCAACCCGCGGCCCCTCCTCCGCCTGTGACACGACATCCACCCCATCCCGGCCGACAACTGTGCCGCGATGCTAGCCGTTCACCGGAATTCCCCCTCACGTCCGCCCCGGCGTACATCCGTAATACAACCGGATGTACGCCATCCGCCGTCCGCGGGCGCACCGTTCAGCCCGAGTAGGAGCCCCTGACCTCGAACTGCTCGGCGGTCGGCGGGCCGGCCAGCCAGTCCCTCAGGCCCGCCTGGAACTCGCGGAACTCCGCGATCGCGGTCAGCGGGTTCTCGATGCCGTCCGCGACTTCCAGGTGAACGACGTAGGTGACGCCGTCGGGCAGCCGGTACGAGGCGTAGCGCACGCCCGTCGGCCGCTCGCGCTCGATCGCGGTGAACATCCTCTTCAGGGCGTCCTCGAGTTCTCCGACGGACTCGGGCTTCACGGCGGCACGCACCATCAGAACGGTCATGTTGGTCATCTCCCTCTCACCGGCCCGCGTGCTGCGGCGCCGTCGCCTCCCTGACGCGCGGGAGGGCCGATGTGTGACGAGGAGACCGGGCCGCCCGCCGTGGGCCGGAAACCCGCTCCCCGCCGTGTGCGGGAGTCAGCGGTGTGCGGGAGCCGGCCGTGTGCGAAGTCAGTGGGCCACCGGTGGCGCGATGCAGGCCGTCTCGGGATAGGGGCCGGTGACCTCGGTCCACACGCCGTCCCCGGTCACCGTGCCGGAGATGCACGCGGTCCTGCCGACCCAGATGCCGTACGCGCTGCCCGGCACCTTCTCCGCGTGGTCCACCTTCCATGTCGACCACGGGTCCTGGACGCGCAGGTCCGCGGCGCGGAATCCGAGCGAGGCGAGGGCGGGGCGTACGTCCTCGGGGCTGATGCGCCCCTGCTCGCGCAGCTTCTCCAGGACCGGCTTGACCTTCTTGGCCTTCTCCTTGGCGGCCGCCTCGTCGGCGGGGGTCATGTCCGCCGGTCTGCGGCCGATGTTGTTCTCGGCGTTGTGCGGGGCGCTGTCGCCGTGGTCCGGCTCGGCCTGCGGGCTCGCGGGCGGCGAGGACGAGGTGGAGGTGGAGGGCGGCGAGTCGGGCGGGGTGCGGGGCGACTGCGCGCCCGTGGTCTCGGTTCCGCAGGCGGTGAGACAGACGGCGGCGGTCGCGAGTAAGAGGGCTGCGCGGGGAGCGTGCTTGAGGCTCGTACGGCTCGTACGGCTCTCACCGCTCCTATGGCTCGTACGGCTCTGTCGGGAAGGCATGCCGCCAGGTTGGCAGAGGGGGCGGCCGGGACACCTGAGTACGGACACTCATCCCCGCCGGAAAGAGCCGGGAGAGAGTCCGCGAAGAGCCCTCGGAGAGCTTTCGGCGAGTATTCGAGTGCCTCAACAGCCCGCGCCCTCAGGGGATTTGAAGGGGACGGCGCGAAGAGCGCCCGGTGCCACCATGCTCGCGCCTCCCCACAGGTGCGGCACGGGGGCGGCACACCCCCGCCCCCGCGAGCCGGCCTCCCCTGTCTGTCGACGTCGGTCCCGGGGTGCGGTCGCACGCCCTGATCAGGGCGTGAACCCCAGAAGAAAGACAGGAAGTTGAGACGCAGCATTGTGAGATATGCGCGTGTCCCGGTCGCCACGGCCGTCGCCATAGCGGTGGCCTGCGGGGTCGGTACGACGCAGGCCTACGCGGACGCAGTCCCGCCAGGAGCAACCAACGGCTGGTCCTCCGCCAAGGAGGCCACGAACGACGACAACCCCAGCTCGGTTCCCGCGAAGAAGCGGGCCGAACTGCTCGGCAAGGACTACAGGTCGTCCTCGGACCGGGCGTTCACGACATCGGGTGACGGCACCGGTTTCCATGTGATGGTGGCCGACGAGAAGAACGGCTACGCGTGGAAGACCGCGGCCTCGCTGTCCGAGCCGGGGTTCGAGACGGACACCTGGATCGGCAACGCCTGTGTGACCAAGTCCGGCAGGTACGCCGCGGTGGCGTACGCGCCGCGTACGTTCACCAACAAGCCCGAGCTGATGAGCCGGGGCGCCTTCGCCGCGATCGTGAACCTGGACAGCGGCGCCGTGCGCAAGCTGCCGTTCCAGGCCACGCTCGGCTACTTCTCGCCGGGCTGCGGCACGGGTGACGACGCCGTGTTCTCGCAGTTCACCGACGAGAACACGTCCAAGACGAACGAGACGCGGCTGGTCAGGGTCGCCGCCGCCACCGGAAAGACCGCGCGGACGAAGGTGGCCGGCCAGGTCACCTCGGCGGTCCCCGTCGACGGCAGGATCGTCGCGGCGCGCGGCAACCAGGTCGTACGGATCGACGGCTCCACGGTGAAGACGGTGGCCCGCACCCACGCCGTACCGTTCCAGCTCCAGCCCGACGCCGACGGCGGGGTCACCTTCATCGACCGGCTGCCCGGCGGCAAGAAGAAGTCGTCGGCCGACGACCAGGCCGCCGTCTCCCGTGTCACCGCGGGGGCGCTGGAGTCGGCGAACGGCAAGGCGCGGGCCGCCCTGCTCGCGCAGGGGTCGCTGACCGGCTTCGACCTCACGCGTACGTCGGCGGGAACCGTGTACGTCACCGGCAAGGCCCGTACCAACGGGTCGCTGCCGGGTGCCGTCCGCAACCCGGGCGGGATCGCCAAGGACGCCCGGATCTCCAGCCGCGGCGGCGCCGCGGTGACCACCGCGTGGGCCGACGGCAAGGACTCCAGGATCACGCAGCAGGACTCCTTCTCGGCGCGCGCCGCGAGGATCACCCTGAAGGCCCTGGACACCGGCAGGACGACCGTCCTCGACGCCGCGCCCGGGAACCGGATCGGCAGCGCGGGCGCCCAGCGCGCCGCGACCGCGACGAGCCCGGTCCTGACCGCTCCGGCGCCGTCCGGCAAGGCCACACCGATGGCGACCCCGGTCGACACGGACCGCACGTGTTCGGTCCCGCGCAACGACCCGAAGAAGCAGGCGTTCCAGCCGACCCCGCGGCAGATCGAGTGGGCCGTGGACCAGGCGGTCGTCGGCACCCTCAACAAGGGCGCCACCCGCGCGGCGAACTGGAAGAACACGGGGATGAGCGCGTACGCGCCGCAGACCCTGTTCCCGCTCCAGTCGCTCAGCGGCGGCAGCGGCGCCGACTGGCACATCCCGGCTCAGGTGATGCTCGGCGTCACCGCGCAGGAGTCGAACATGTGGCAGGCGACCCGCTACGCCGTGCCGGGTGTCACCGCGAACCCGCTGATCGGCAACTTCTACGGCGTGAAGTACTCCTCCGACGGCTCGCAGACCGACCCGTGGGCGATCGACTGGACCAAGTCCGACTGCGGTTACGGCGTCACCCAGGTCACCGACGGCATGCGGCTGCCGGGCAAGGGCCAGCCGACGAAGACCACGCAGCAGCAGGAGGCCATCGCGCTCGACTACGCGGCGAACATCGCGGCCGGCGTGAACATCCTGGTCGAGAAGTGGAACCAGACCCGCGCCGACGGGATCGTCATCAACGACGGCAGCCCGAAGTACATCGAGAACTGGTTCGCCGCCCTGTGGTCGTACAACACCGGCTACCACCTCAAGGCGGACGCGGGCAGCAACTCCGGCAAGTGGGGCCTCGGCTGGACCAACAACCCGGCCAACCCGCTGTGGAAGGAGAACCGCACGCCGTTCCTGGAGGACGCGGCCGGCGCCGACGACTACAGCCACGCCGCGCACCCGCAGGACTGGCCGTACGAGGAGAAGGTCATCGGCTGGGCGGCCCGCCCGATCTCGGCGATGTTCAAGCCCGGTGACTTCCAGGCCGGTTACCGCGCCGCGTGGTGGAACACCAACGCCTACCGCACGGCGGCCAAGCCCCCGATCGCCCTGTTCTGCGACAGCAGCAACAACTGCGACGCCTCGAAGATCAGCACGGACGCCACCAACAACACCGGCGGCGGACCCTGCCTGCTGCCCGGCGACCCGAGCACCTCCGACCCGCTGTACCTGAAGTGCTGGTTCACCAAGGCCGCGACCTGGAAGAACTGCACCTCCAGCGCCCAGTGCGGCAACCCGATCCACCGGTTCGACGACACCTATCCCGAGCAGCCGGACGCCAACTCCTACCCGCCACGCTGCACCACCGACCTGCCCTCCGGGACGTTCGTCGTCGACGACCTCGCCGACGGGACGATCCCGGCCGGATCCGACACCCGATCGTGCGGCACGGTCTCGTCCGCGGGTTCCTTCAACATGGATTTCGGGAGCGCCTCCTCCCGGATCGACCTGCACCAGATCGGCGCCGCCTACGGCAACCACTTCTGGTTCTCGCACACCAACAAGAGCGGGACCAGCGACGCGACCCGGCTGCAGACCACCGGCACCTGGACGCTGAACAAGCCGGACCGCGGCTGGATGCGGGTGTGGGTGCACCTGCCCGACCACGGGGCGCACACCCGTCAGGCCATGTACAAGGTCGGCGGCACCAACTCCACCAGCCCCAACCGCGCGCTGCCGCAGCGGGTGATGGAGAACAAGTGGGTGTCGATCGGCGTCTTCAACTTCACCGGGGCGCCCACGGTGGCCCTGTCGAACGTGACGCAGGACGGCAAGGGCACCGAGGACGTCGCCTGGGACTCGGTCGGCTTCCAGCCGCTGAGCAGCAAGGCGAAGAACACGATCGTGGCCATGGGCGACTCGTACTCCTCGGGTGAGGGCGCCTCGGAGAACGGCGGCGCGGACTACTACCCGGAGTCCGACTACTACGACAAGCAGCAGCCCGACACCGAGGACAAGTGCCACCGCTCGAAGTACGCCTGGTCGCGTCAGGCCACGCTGCCCGGCTACACCAAGTCGATCGGGGCGATGGCCGACGACCGCGACTCCGACATGGACTACCACTTCATCGCCTGCTCGGGCGCCCGCCACTACAACATCCTGCGCGAGGGCCAGAGCAGCGAGCTGCCGCAGATCAGCCAGGGCTACCTCGACCAGAACACCACGCTGGTCACCCTGTCCATCGGCGGCAACGACGCCCGGTTCGCCGACATCGTCCAGGAGTGCATCACGGCCCTGACCGTGTGCAACGACAACTCCATCGACGCCGTCGACCCGGACACCGGGCAGAAGAACGGCCAGTCGACCGGCCCGCTGAACGAGTGGGCACCGAAGTGGCTGCACGAGCAGATCCGGCCGCGCCTGGCCGGCATGCTCAACTCCATCCATCTGAAGGCGCCGAACGCCAAGATCGTCCTCATGGGCTACCCGAAGCTCCTGGAGAACGACGGGCAGTGCATCGTCGGCATCGGCACCGAGGAGGGGCCGTGGCTGAACAGCATGGCGGACACCCTGGCCACCGAGATGCAGGGCGCGGTCAACGACGCCAACGCCCAGTACGGCGCGAACGCGGTCTTCTCCGACCCGCGTGACGAGTTCGCGGGCAAGGCGATCTGCGGTGACCCGGAGGACGTGCACGGGATCGTCCTCTCCGGCCACTCGCAGGCGGACAACCGGGACTGGAACTGGCTGCCGGGCAATGTGGCGCCGTCCATGAAGTCCTTCCACCCGAAGATCGCGGGTGCGCGGCTGTACGCCGACAGCCTGCAGCACTCGCTGTAGGCAGACCCTGAAGAGGTGACGGGGGCCTGAGTACGCGTACTCAGGCCCCCGTTGCCCTGCCATGGAAGGCTGAGGGACATGACGAACCGCAAGGCCGTCGCCCGCTGGGTGAAGGGCGCCGTCGTCTCGGCGGTGTCCGCCGTCGTCTGCTACTGGATCTGGACGTCCTGCCGGGAGTGGGCGTCGGGGGTGCGGGAGGCCAACCAGGACGCGTTCCTGGCCGGTTCCCTGGAGTCGCTGCTGGCGGGCATCGCGGGCGTGGGGTCGATGCCGCTGCTGCTGTGGGCCGGAATGCGGGCGGTGAAGGAACGGGGCAATCACCTCCTCGTGCTGGTCGGCGCCGCTCTCTGGCTCTTCCTCGGCGGCCATGTGGTCGAGGACGACGTCAGTACGGCCGCCACCGCCGGGTTCCTGGCGCTCTTCGCGCTCTTCGGCGCGCTACTGGCAGGGCTCCAGCCGCGCGGCGAGTGAACGGGGGCGCCGTTCCTATGCGCCTCGCCCGCCGCCTATGCACGTGACCACCCGATTCATGGCCCCGCCGTGGCCCAGGCATTCAACTGGTGCTCAACGCCAGTCGACTGCAACGCCACCGACGTGTTCGGCGGCGGACCATGGAGGCGGTCCCATGACAACACCCCTGGCCGACTACGCGAAGTTCGCCGGCAGGCGCATCGCGATCGTCGAGCACATGCAGAACCACCCGTTCGTCCTGGGCCTGCACCAGGCCCGCGAGCACGGTCTGGAGGTGTGGCTGCTCACCGGCGACCGGGCCTGGTACACACACGGCCACGACTGGGACTCCCACCCGCTCGCCGCGGCCGTCGACCGCGTGATCGACGTCGACACCACCGATCTCGAAGCGGTGCTCTCCGCGGTGACCGGCGAGGACGGCGCCCCTCTCGTGGACGGTCTGACGTCGTTCTCCGACTACCACACGGTGCTCGCCGCGCAGGCCGCCCGGCGCCTCGGCCTGCCGGGTCCCGATCCCGCGGCCGTGGAGACCGCCAACGTCAAGGACCGGCTGCGCGTCGCACTCGGCGACGTACCGTTCAACATCCCCCACATGCTGGTCAGCAGCCGCGAGCAGCTCGACGCGGCGGCCGGCCGGCTGGGCTTCCCGATGATCGCCAAACCGCCCGCGGAGGCGATCAGTTACGGGGTCCGCCGGGTCGACGACATGGCCCAGCTGGTCGAGGCGTGGCAAGAGCTGTCCGGGATACGGCACAGTCTGCGCGGCCAGCCGCGTTCGGGAGACGTGCTCCTGGAGACGTACGTCGAAGGCGTCGAGGTCAGCGTCGAGACGATGACGGTGGACGGCTACACGCACGTCTTCGGCGTCACCTCCAAGGACCTGTTCGGCGACCCGGCCTACATCGAGTGCGGGCACACCTTCCCCGTCCCGCTCTCCGACGAGGAGCGCGACCAGCTCTACTCCGTGGTCCGCGGCACGCTCAAGGCGATCGGCTACGACCACGGGCCCTGTCACACCGAGGTCCGGCGCACCGAGTCCGGCTGGCGCGTCATCGAGGCCAACCCGCGGACGCCGTCGAGCTGCATGACCATGCTCGTCACGGACGTCACCGGGCGCAGCCCCATCCTGGACGCCTGGCTGCTGACGATCGGCGAGGTCCCGCCGATCGAGCCGGTCCGGCACTCCGGGGGCGCCGCCGTCCGGATGATCTACCCGCAGCGGCGCGGTGTGCTCAAGCGCGTGGACGGGGTGGAGGCCGCCGCCTCGGTGCCGGGTGTCCAGGTGCTGCTGCACGTGGAACCGGGCGACCACCTGTTGCAGCGCATGGACAACTCCTCCTGCGTCGGCTTCACCTACTGCAACGGGCCCGACCGGCTCGAAGCGCAGGCCCTCGCCGACAAGGCGGCCGCGTACCTCGACTTCGTGGTCGAGGAGGACGAGCCGGGTGAGACGGGCGAGGCGGGCAAGGCGGGCGGGACCAACACGGCCGCCGTGGCGGACGGGGCGGACGAGGCGGAGACGCTGTGAAGGGCTCCGGTCCGTATCTGGGCAGCCACGGCGACGTCCGGCCGGTGGCCGACGCCGCCGGGCTGCCCGCCGCCGGCTGGGACGGCCTGCTCGGCGCGGAGGACTTCTTCCAGACGTCCCGCTGGCTCGCGGTGCAGGAGCGCAACTCCGGCACCACGATGGACTTTCTCGTCCAGCACCGGGACGGGAGGCCGGTCGCGGGCCTCGTCGCCGCGTGGGCCGACGACTCCGTGCCGTGGCTGCTCGCCCGGCCGGACGCGATGCTCTCGCGGGCCCTGGAGGACGGCGGTACGCCGGAGGCCGTCGCCGTCCTGGACGAGGTGGCCCAGGGCGATCCGGCGGCCCTGCTGCCGTCGCTGGTGTGCGGCGGCCGGCACCTGGGCCGCACCCGGCCGCCGGCCGGTCCCGACGCACTGCCCTCGGACGTCGAGGCGCTGGTGGAGCGGGCCGAGCAACTCGGCGCGGAGCGCGGGGCGGCGACCGTCTGCTTCCCCCACGTCGACGTCCGCGACACCGGCCTGGTCGCCCTGCTGCGCCGCCGCGGCTACCGCTCGCACCTCTCCGCGCACTACGCCTGGCTGCCCATTCCGCCCGGCGGCTGGGACCAGTTCCTCGAAGAGATGAGCAAGCACCGGCGCCGCCGGGTGCGCCTGGAGCGCCGCGCCCTGGCCGAGGCGAAGGTCGAGGTCCACCTCGAACCGCTGACCAAGGCGCTGGCCCCGCGCCTGGGCGAGCTGGACTGCAACCTGCTGCGGAAGTACGGCAATCCGGCCAGCCCCGAGCACTCGGCCGGTCTGCTGAGCTGGATCTCCGAGGTGATGGGCGACGACGCCATGGTCTCGGTGGCCCGCAAGGACGGCAGCATCATCGGCTTCGGCATGGTGCTGCGCTCCCGGGCCCGCGGTGAGGAGCAGTGGTTCGGCCACCGCGCCGGCTTCGACTACGACGCCCAGGGCAAGCTGCCGCTCTACTACGACGTCCTGTACTACCGCGTCCTCGAAGCCGCCGCGCGCGAGGGCGTGTCCGTCCTGCACGCCGGGATCGGCAGCGTCGAGGCGAAACTCGCCCGCGGCTGCCTGGCGAGCGAGGAGTACTCGTTCCTGCTACGGCTGGGGGAGACCACACGATGAGGGCACGACTTTCCGCGGCGACGGCGGGTTCGGACACGACTGCGGATACGGGCACAGATACGGGTGCACGTACGGATGCGGGCCTACGTACGGACGCGGGCGCGGGCGCCGGCTGGGACGCCGCCGTCGGCTCGCTGGTGAACCCCTCGGAGCGGCGCGGTGGGACCCTGCGCCTGGTCTCCTCGGCCGACGTGGACTCCCTCGACCCGGCCCGCACCTACTACGTGTGGGTCTGGCTGTTGCAGCGCATGCTCAACCGCACCCTCATGGCCTACCCCACCGACCCGGGCCCCGCCGGGCTCGTCCCCGTCCCGGACCTCGCCGAGAGCCCCGGGCAGGTCAGCGACGGCGGGCGCACCTGGACGTACCGGCTGCGCGAGAACCTGCGCTACGACGACGGCACCCCGATCACCTCGGACGACCTGCGCCACGCCGTACAGCGGGTGTTCGCTCAGGACGTCCTGCCCGGCGGCCCCACCTACCTCGTACCGCTCCTGGACGATCCCGCACGGCCGTACCCGGGCCCGTACCGGACGGCCGACCCGCTGCGGTCCGTCCGCACCCCCGACGCGCGCACGATCGTCTTCCATCTGCGGCGCCCGTTCTCGGACTTCGACCATCTGATGGCGCAGCCCTGCGCCGCGCCGGTGCCGAGGCGCGCCGACACCGGGGCGGCGTACGGGAAGGACCCGCGCTCCAGCGGCCCGTACCGCGTCGCCGTCCACCGGCCGGGCGCGTTCCTGCACCTGGAGCGCAACCCGTACTGGGATCGCGCGACGGACCCGGTCCGCCCGGCGCTGCCCGACCGGGTGGAGCTGACCATCGGGGTGGACGTCGACGAGCTCGACGAGCGGCTGATGGCCGGGGAGTTCGACGTCAACCTCGAAGGCCGGGGCCTCCAGCACGCGGCGCAGGACCGGGTCACGACGGACGGCGTCCTGCGGTCGTACACCGACAACCCCCGGACGAGTTTCCTGCACTTCGTGTCGGTCCAGCCGCACATCCCGCCCTTCGACGACGTGCACGCGCGCCGGGCCGTGCACTACGCCGCCGACAAGATCCTGCTCCAGCAGGCGCGCGGCGGCCCGGTCACCGGCGGCGACCTCACCACCGCCCTGTTCCCGCCCCGGCTGCCCGCCCACCAGACCCTGGACCGCTACCCGACCGGCCCGGACCTGCGCGGCGACCTCGACGCGGCACGCGCCGAGCTGGAATCGGCGGGGCTTCCGGACGGCTTCGACGCGGTGATCGGCACCCAGCGCGGCAAGTTCCGGCTGGTCGCCGACGCGCTCGCCGAGTCGGTGGCCCGGGTCGGCATCCGGCTGACCGTGAAGGAACTGGACGTCGCGAGCTACTTCAGCCTGGGCGCCGGGCACCCGGAGACCATCCGCACGCACCGGCTCGGGCTCGTCGTCACCGACTGGGGCGCCGACTTCCCCACCGAGTACGGCTTCCTCGCGCCCCTCGTCGACGGCCGCCAGATCAAACGCAACGGCGGCAACTGGAACATCGCCGAGCTCGACGACCCGCGCGTCAACGAGCTCATCGACCGGAGCCTGCACACCACCGACCCCGGTGAGCGGGCCCGCCAGTGGCAGGCCGTCGAACGCCTGGTGATGGAGCACGCCGTGATCCTCCCCCTGGTCCACGACAAGACCCTGCACTTCCGCAACCCGTGGGTCACCAATGTGTACGTCCATCCGGCCTTCGGGCTCTACGACGTCCAGGCGATGGGCGTCGATCCCGAGCACGCCCACCCCGCCCACGGCACCCCGCGCACCCACCCCACCCACCGCACCGACCGGGAGAGCACCACGTGAACGACCTCACGCGCGAGCTGCGCTTCAGCCCGCTGTCCGCCGACGACGAGACCACGGTCGGCCAGTGGCTGCGGCTGCTGGCCGACTCCGCCGGCGACGTCCCCGGGTCCGCGCCTCCGTGCACCGCCGACATGACCGGCTCGCTGCGCTTCCCGCCGCCCGCCACCAAGCTGGAGGACTGGGTCGTCCGCCATGACGGGCACGGCGGCCGCGTCGTCGGCGCGCTGCGGCTCGCGCTGCCCGACGGCGCCGACGTGGCACGGGTCGACCAGCTCCTCGTACGTCCGGAGCTGCGCCGCCGGGGCATCGGGCGGGCGCTGTACGGGCGGGCGGTCGACATCGCCGCGGGACACGGGCGGTCCGCGCTCGCCGCGACCGTGGTGGAGGAGCTGCCCGGCGGTCCGGCGCGCGACCCGGGGCCGGCCGCCTTCGCGGCGGCGATGGGGGCGGAGCGCTCGTCCGTACCGGCCGGCGTGCACCAGTGGCTCGACCTGGAGGTTCATGATCCGCTGGCCGACGGCGTCCCCTCGGTGCCCGCGGGGTACTCCCTGGTCACCTGGGGGACCATCACGCCCGACGCGTACGCGGTACGGGTGTCCGTGCTCGAACAGTCGCTGGGCGACGAGGCCTTCGACGAGGACCAGGAGGTCGAGACCAGCTACGCCCGGGAGTTCGAGACCATGCGGGTGGGGCGGGGGCGGCGGGCGTACCACACGGGTGTCGTCCACGAGGCGAGCGGCCGGCTGGCCGGGTACACCAGCGTCTCGAAGACCACGGGGAATCCCGCGTACGCGCTTCAGGGGATGACGGTGGTGCACCGGGCGCATCGCGGGCATCGGCTCGGGATGCTCCTGAAGCTGGCGAATCTCGCGTACGTGTTGCGGCACGAGCCTGCCGTACGGCTCGTCGAGACCGCCAACGCGGAGGACAACCACGCGATGATCGCGGTCAACGCGGCCATGGGGTTCGTGCCTTATGAGCGGTGGGTGTCCTGGACGGGGCTCGTCGGTTCCGGGGACTGATTCCCCCTCCGGCCGTCGCTGGCACTTCGCGGCTGGTCACGCCCACGCGGCGGAGCCGCGGATGTCACAGCCCCGCGCCCCTCACGGGGCCCGGGGGTCCAGCCCGTTCCCAGGAGCACCCCCAGGACCACCGCCGACCCGCCCGTGAGCGACCAGCCCGTGAGCTCCTCCCCCAGCACCGCCCACGCCGCCGCGACCCCCACCACCGGCACCAGCATGGAGAACGGGGCGACGACTCCCGCCTCGTAGCGCTTCAGGAGGGTGGTCCAGATGCCGGAGCCGACGACCGAGCCCGCGAGAGCCGTGTACAGCAGGGCCACCAGGCCGGTCCAGCCGTCGGGCCCGAAGGAGTCGCCGAGGGCGCGCCAGCCCGTGGTGGGGCCCTCCATGGCGGCGGACAGGGCCAGCAGCGGGAGCGGGGGGACGACGGACATCCACAGGGCGAAGCGCAGGGGGTGGTCGGGGCGGGCCTGCCGGCTGGCGATGTTGCCGAACGCCCAGCCGAGCGCGGCCAGCAGGGTCAGCAGCAGGGGGAGCAGGGCGGCGCTGCGGGCGCGTTCGACCGCGATCACGGCCATGCCGAGGACGGCGAGGGCTATGCCGCCCAGCTGGCGCCGGGAGACCCGTTCGCCCAGGAACAGCGCGCCGAGCAGCATGGTGAACGGCGCCGACGCCTGCACCACGACCGAGGCCTGCCCGGACGGCATGCCCTGGTCGATGGCGAGGAAGAGCAGCCCGAACTGCAGGGCGCCGAAGCCCAGTCCGTAGACCACCAGCCAGCGCACCGGCGCCTTCGGCCGGGGCACGAAGAGGATCACCGGCACGGCGAGGACGACGAAGCGCAGCGCGGAGAGGAAGAACGGCGGGTAGTGGTCGAGTCCGATCCGTACGGCGAGGAAGTTCAGCCCCCACAGCACGGCGACGAGCACGGCGAGGAGCCGGTCCTTGACGCTCACCGGGCGGCTTTCCCGTCGGCTTCTCCGTCGGCTCTCCCGTCCGCTTTCCCGCCTGCTTCTCCGTCGGCTTCCCCGACTGCCTTCCAGTCGGCTTTCCCGTCGTCTTCCCCGTCTGCCTTCCCGTTGCCGCCCTCGCCGTGCGGTGGCCCCGCTTCCAGCAGACCGGAGTTGATGACCCGCGCACCGAGCCCGCGCAGCAACAGGCCGTCGCCGATGGGCTTCTGCTCGTCGGCGGCCTGCCGCAGCACCAGCACGTGGGCGGTGCCGTCCCGGTCCTGGAGCAGCCAGCAGAACATCATCACGCCGGGGCAGGAACCGGCCTTGAAGTAGACCCGTGGCCATCGGACGTGGTCCACCGGAACGCCGGGGTAGGCGGTCAGGATGTGCTCGACGGTGCCGGTGGTGTCGCGCTCGCTGTCCTGGCGGAGACCGTCGAGGACGTGGAGCACGTCGTACGCGGTCATGTGCCAGTCGAGGCCCAGCCGGTGCACCGTCGGGCCCAGGTCGGAGCCGCGTACGGTCATCGGCCGGGCGATCTGCCGCAGCAGCTCGCGGCGTCCGGCCTCGTCCCGTTCCACCCAGGCCGCACGCAACTCCGGTGCTCCCCAGCCGAGTTCGAAGACCTCGTGGCTGGTGAGGAAGGGGCGCAGCAGGGACGGGTCGTGGTGCCGGGAGGCGACCACCGCGCGCTCCACGGCGTCCCGGCCCAGCCGGTCCGCGAGCAGATCGGCGCCGGTGTTGTCGCTCATCGCGATCATCTTGTACGCCGTCTCGCGCACCGTGACGCGGGTGCCGTCCGGCAGATCCTGCATGTCGCCCGTAGGCAGGCTGCGCAGTTCGGGCCGTACGGTGACCTCGTCGTCCCAGCTCAGCCCCGTGTGCTGGAGGGCGTGGACGAGGGCTCGCATCACATAGAGCTTGTACGCCGACCCGGTGGGCATCGGCCGGGCGGCGTCCGACTCGTGCAGGACGACGGTTCCGGCGGGCGTGATGCGGGCGGCGAGCACGGAGTGGCCGACGCCGGGGGTGCGCAGCGCTTCCTCCAGCTCGTCCCAGGTGCGTATCTCGGGGATCACCGTCTCGGGCTGGAGGGCGAGAATGCGGATCAGCCCGGTGGAGTCGAGGGTCAGCGACAGCGTGTGGCGCACGCCGGTCGGCCCGGACAGGACGACCCAGCCCTTGTGGGCCACCGGCTGGTACTCCCGTACCGTGAACGGCCCCTCGGCCCGCCACTGGGCCAGCGTCGCGGAGAAGCCCCCCGCGTGCCGGGCGGGGAAGGTCGGCACGAAGCGGACGGCCGTGGACGCGTCCGGGGCGAGGCCGGGCGCCGTCAGCAGCCCTACCGCCCACCGGGCCGCCTTCCCCATCGGGGAGTCGTCGGCGGCGAGCGCCGCCGCGGCGGCGTCGGCTGCTGCCGCGTCGTCGGCGGCTGCGTCGGCTGCCGCTGCGTCGGCTGCTGCCGCCGAGCCGACGACGGCGTCGGAACCAGGGGCCTTGATCATCATCGCTCCTCAGTCCTCGGTGACCGTGATGGCCCCGCACGGGCACAGCTCGGCACAGAGCCGGGCCGCCGCGTGCAGTGCGGGGGCGGGGGTGGGGTCGAGCAGGACGACGGTGCCGGTGTCGGCGTCCTGGCCGAAGATGCCGGGCCCGGCCTCGGCGCACCGCCCCATGGCACAGCAGACGTCCCGGTCGACGGACACCGTCAGACGGCTCGTCCCGGGCACGGCGCTCAGATCGTTCTCGCTGCCCGCTTCGGTCACGCCACCCGCTTCGGTCACGCCGCCCGCTTCGGTCACATCGCCCGCTTCGGTCACATCGCCCGTTCCGGTCACGTCGCTCACCACGTCACCGGCAGCGCGCCGAGCCCGTAACTCGACACCTCGTGACGGAAGTCCAGCTCCTCGAACGGCACGGCCAGCCGCACGCCGGGCATCCGGCGCAACACGGCGGCCAGCATCTCCTCGATCTCGACCTTGGCCAGCCACTGCCCCAGGCACTGGTGGATGCCGTGTCCGAAGGCCAGATGGCGGCGGGCGTCGCGGTGCGGGTCGAGGGTGTCGGGCGACGGGAAGACCTGCTCGTCGCGGTTGCCCGCCGAGAGGGAGAGGACGACGCCCTCGCCGGCCTTGATCGTCACGTCGTCGAGCCGTACGTCCTCGGTGGCAGCGCGGGCCAGCCCGTTCTGCACGATGGAGTGGAAGCGCAGCAACTCCTCCACCGCCTTGGGCAGCAGGCCCTCGTCCTTGGTGAGCGCTTCCGCGAGGCCAGGGTCCGTGGCCAGGCTGAGCAGGCTGAGGCTGGCCTGGCTGGTGGTCGTGCCGTGCCCGGCCACCAGCAGCAGCCGGCACATCGGGACCAGTTCCTCGACGCTCAGCCGGCCGGGCCGTACCTGGTCGGTCACCAGGCGGCTCACCAGATCGGTGCCGGGACCGGCGACCCGCTCCTCGACGAGCTCCCGCAGAAATCCGTCCAGCTCATCGCGCGCCGCCGCCACTTGATCGGGCGTGTAACCGCGGTCGATGAGGATCGCGCTGCGGCTCTCGATGAAGTCCCGGCGGTCCTCGCCCACTCCGAACAGCAGGGCGATGACCCGGGACGGCACGGGGATGGTCAGACCGGCGACGAGATCGACCGGACGCTCACCGGCCACCAGACCGGAGAGCATCTCGTCCAGCAACTCCCGTAGCACGGGCCGCATTTCCTCGGCCTTGCGCGCGAGGAAGTCGCGGGTGAGCATCGAGCGCAGCCGGGAGTGGTCCGGGTCGTCCATGCGGATGAACGAGGCCGTGTGGGGTGCGGCGCGCACGAGCTGCGAGGTGCGGGTCAGCATCGGGAAGCCGGGAGCACTGGTGACGGCGGTGAACCGGCGGTCGCCCAGCACGGCCCGCACACCGGCGTGCGAGGTGACCAGCCAGACCTCGCTGCCGTCCCACAGCGTCACCCGGCTCGCGGCGCGGCCGGCCCGGAGCGCGGCGAGCGGGGGTGGCGGGTCCACGGGAGAGACGCGCGGCATGGGGTACGAGGGTGCCGCCGCCCTCTCCGCCCCGGGAGCCCCGTCGTTCTGCTCCTGGAGTGCCGCGTCGTTCTGCATCATCCACCGCCTATCGCTGCGCAGACCGCTGCACAGGAGTCGCGCCGACGTGCTGTCGCCGACCCAATCTGCCGTGCCCGCCCGGAGACGTCCTGGCCCGCGGCCCGGCACGCATAACCGGCCGGAAACAGTCATAACCTGAGGCACGGAAAGGCATTCACCGGTCGATGGAGCGGCTGATAGCGTCGCGACGGCCAGACCCTTTTCAGGCAGCACGCCATTCTCAGGTCTCGGCCATTCTCGCTCCCTGTCCGTCACCCACCGGGGGAATGATGACTTCAACACCGCAGACGGCCTCCGCACCGGAGAAGGTTTCCGCACCGCAGACGGCCTCCGCACCGGGGAAGGTTTCCGCACTGCACGGGAAAGTCGCGCTCATCACGGGCGCGAGCTCGGGAATCGGTGAGGCCACGGCGCGGGTGCTGGCCGCCGAGGGCGCCGCGGTGGCCGTCGCGGCCCGCCGCGTCGACCGGCTGCACGCCCTGAGGGACGAACTGGAGGCCACCGGCGCCACCGTCCACGTCCTCGAACTGGACGTCACCGACGAGCGGGCGGTGCGGGACGCCGTGCGCTCGACCGTGCAGACCCTCGGCCGGCTCGACATCCTGGTGAACAACGCCGGGGTGATGTTGCTGGGTCCCGTCGAGGGCGCCGACACCACCGACTGGACCCGCATGATCAACACCAACGTCCTGGGGCTGATGTACATGACCCACGCGGCACTGCCGCACCTGCTGGGGAGCCAGGGCACGGTCGTACAGATCTCTTCGATCGCCGCGCGCGTGGCGGGCCGCGGCGCCGCGGGCTACAACGCCAGCAAATTCGCCGTGAACGGCTTCAGCGAGGGACTGCGCCAGGAGGTCACCGAACGCGGGGTGCGCGTGGTGGTCGTCGAGCCGGGCACGGTCGAGACCGAGCTGCGTGAGCACATCACCCACGCGCCGACCAAGACGGCCATCGAGGAACGGGTGAGCAAGATCCGGCAGTTGCAGGCCGCCGACATCGCCGAGGCGGTGCGCTACGCCGTGACGGCGCCCGCCCACATGACGGTCAACGAGATCTTCATCCGCCCGACCGACCAGGCCTGACGGTCTCCGGCTCCGGGCGCGAGGAGAGCCCGGAGAGAGGACGTGCCTAACATCGCCGCAGCGAAGCCACCAGGAATTCCTTGAAGCACTGCGGACAATCAAGCGGCACAGTCCTTGACCAAAAGGAAACCGACATTGTCTTACGGGTCAGAACCAACGTCTGCGATAACGCCCACAATGGGGCCTGCGATAAAGTCTGTTCCCGTCCGGCCGAAATCCCTTCCCTCCCCTTCTTCCTCTTCTCCCGCCCTTTCCTCACCTTCACCCTCACCTTCGGCCTCCCCTTCCGCCTTTCCCTTCACCCGCCCCGACCTGTCGCTGCTGGACGCGGTGGGGCAGTGCGGTGATCTCGCGGAAGTCGCCCGGCGCACCGGGTCGCGGCACGGCGCCGTCGAGCGCCGGCTCGACCGCCTCGACGAGACCGTCGGCCTCCCGCTGACCCTGCGCAGCCGCCACACCGCGCGGCTGACCTCGGCGGGCTCGCGTCTGCTGGTGGCCGGGCGCCGTTTCTTCCGCCAGATCGATCTGGCCGTACAGACGAACATCTTCGGGCGCGGCTCCGAGGCGGTGGACGCACCCGCCGTCCTGGCCATCGCCTCCGCCGAACCGCTCCTGGAAGACGTGGTCGAGGACGCCGCGGCCACGCTGGACATCCTTCTGTCGGTGCACCACGACACCCCGCAGCAGGTCCTGCGCAGGCTGGCCGGCTACCACGTCGACGCGGCGCACACATGGAGCGTCGACGCCCCGCGCGACTCGGTCGAGCGGGCCGTGCGCACGTATGCCGTTCTCGACGATCCGCTCTGGGTCACGCTGCCCTTCGATCACCCGCTGGCCGGCCGGGACGCGGTCGCGCTCGCCGATCTGCGGGACGAGAACTGGGTCTCCGAGGTCGGCCCCGACTCCGAGGTCCTGGTGGCCCGCGTCTTCCAGGCCGCCGGTCTGCCCGCGCCCGCCGCACTGCATGTCACCGGCGCTTCGGTGGCGCGCGGCATGCTGCGCCGCGGCGACGCCATCGGGCTCGGCTCCCCCACGCATCCGGCCGTGCTCGCGCCCTCCCTGGTGCACCGCCCGGTCGTGGAGCGCCCGCACCGCACCACCAGCCTGCTCGTCGATCCGACCGTCGTCCCCCGCGCGCTGGCCGAGCAGCTCGCCGCGCTGCTCGCCGACCGCTATCTGCGCCGGTTCGCCCAGCACCACCAGCGTCTGCTGCGCGACCCGTGGTGGGCACGCTGGCACCGGGACGAGACGGCACGGATCACCCGCCCCGTACGCCCGGCGCGGGAGGCCCAGGCGCCGAGCGCGACCGCCGCCGCGACCAGGAAGTTCGACGTCGAGGACCTGCACGTGCTGCGGGCGGTGGCCAAGCACGGCAGCATCAACCGCGCGGCCACCGTGCTGTCCATCAGCCAGTCCGCGCTGACCCGCCGCATCCACCGCCTCGAAGTCGGCCTGGGCGCGGGGCTGTTGCTGCGCAGCGCGCGCGGCACGGAGCTGACCAGCCCCACCCGCCGGTTCCTGCACCAACTGGCCCGTTTCGAGGCCGAGTTCCAGGAGGCGGTGGCGTCCTGCCGGAGCATCGCCCTGCCGGCGCGGCACCGGCAGGACGACGCCCCTTGGGCTCAACTGGCACCGAGCGCCACGTAGTCGTACATGCCGAACGACCCGGTGACGTACACATTGCGGGCGTCCGGGTGCCGGTAGAGCAGGGAGCGCGGGTACAGATACGGCACGATCACCGCGTGCTCCATGGTCAGCCGGTCGATGCGGTGCCAGATCTCCGCGCGCTCGGCCGGATCACCCGAGGTGGCCCCGCGGTCGAGCAGTTCGTTGATCTCCGGATCGTCCAGCTCACCCATGTTCTGGTTGCCGCGCTCCTTGATCGCCCGCCCGTCGACGATCTGCTGCAGGAACCCGTACCCGTCCGGGAAGTCGGCGCCCCAGCCGAACATGATGATCCCGATCCCGTGCTCGCGCAGATAGGCCGGGCAGCCGCCGTAGATGTCGAAGTAGTCACCGGAGGGGAAGTCCAGGACCTCGGCCTCGATCCCGACCCTCGCCAGCCCGGCCGCCAGTGCCTCGGCGGCCCGGTACTCCTTGAGCCGGTCCTTGCGGGCGGCGATCTTCGTCCGGAAACCGTCCGGCATCCCGGCGGCAGCGAGCTCGGCCCGGGCGGCGTCCAGATCTCCGGTCCCGTCGTCGCCGACGGGATAGCGGTCAAAGGCCTGATACCCGTCGATGGTCGGCGGAAGGATGGTCGTGGCGATGTCCCCGCCCACCGAGCCGCCGTACGCCGCCTGCATGGCGGCCTTGTCCGTGGCGAACTGCACGGCTCGCCGGCAGTGGACGTTGTCGAACGGCGCGATCCGGCTCGACAGGCAGTAGATCCAGGTGAACCCGGTGAGCGGGTTGTCGGCGTTGGCGCGCAGCGCCGGGTCGGCGAGGATCCGCTCCTGGGTGGAGGGCTGCACCCCGAACCCGGCGAGGTCGATGTGCGCCTCCCCGGCCAGCAGCATGCGGTCCACCTCGTGCGGGTCCTTGCCGAGGTGCACCTCGATCCGCCCGGCGCGCTGCCTGCGGACCGGATCGGTCGCCGGGTCCCAGTGCGGATTGGGCTCCAGTACGGCGAGTTCGCCACGGGTGTACGAGACGACGCGGTACGGCCCGGTGGCGACCGGCCGCAGCCGGTACTCGGCGCCGGTGTCCAGCCGACGGGGCACCGGGGTGGTACTGGGCATGGTCGCCAGCAGATCCATCCCCGCGAAGGGTTCCCCGAGCCGCAGGACGAGGGTGCGCTCGTCCGGTGTCTCCAGAGTGACCGGCCCGTCGATGTCCGGCTCGCGCCAGGGCCCGCCGTAGTTCGTCCCCAGCAGATGCCGGAAGTAGGTGGGCCCCGCTCCCAGCACATCGGTCCCGTAATTGCTCCTGGCGATGGCGTACTTGACGTCCCCGGACGTCACCGGGCTGCCGTCCTCGTACCGGAGCCCCGCCCGCAGGCGGTACGTCCACACCCTCCCGCCTTCGGACGACTCCCCCAGCGACTCGGCGAGGTCCGGCACCAGGCGCTGGCCCGCCTTGCCCGGGGCGGTGTCGAAGGTGACCAGGGTCCGGCCGATGAGCCGGAGGAAGTTCCAGGTGTAGGCGTAGTACGTGTTGCCGGGGTCCAGCGAGTCGAAGTCGTCCGTCCGCACCAGCCGGAGTGTGCCGCCCAGGGTCCCGGTCGGCCTCACCACCCCGCGCGCCCCCGCACCAAACCCGTCTGCCCGAGTGCTCTCCATGTCCTGCGGCCCTCCTCGCCGGATGCTCTCCCCCCACATCTTGTGGGGGGAGGAGCGACCGAGGGCCGGCCCGGGCGGCGGCACGCATAGCCGGAAGCGGGTCGGTATACCCGGGGGCCGGGGAGAGCGCGCCCGGCGTCAACCTCAGGTCGTGTACTCCGAGTTCAGCCGCACATATCCCTCGGTGAGGTCGCAGCCGTACACGGTGAAGGCCCCGTCCGCGACACCGAGGTCGATCCCGATGACCACCTCGTCCCCCTTGAGGTGGTCCGCGACAGCGGCCCGCACCGCGTCCTCCTCCCCCGCATCGGCGGACCCGGGCGGATAGACCTCCGTCTCCCCGAACCGGATACGCACCACGTCCTGGTCGATGTCCGTGTCCTGCGAGCACTTCCCGATCGCCATCGCGACCCGCCCCCAGTTCGGGTCGCACCCGTGCACCGCCGTCTTCACCAGCGGCGAGTTCACCACGGTCTTCCCCACCCGCTTGGCCTGCGCGGCATCACGCGCCCCGGTGACCCGGACCTCGATGAGCTTGCTCGCCCCCTCCCCGTCACTCGCGATGTCCTTGACGAGGGCGAGCGCGGCCTCGTACAGGACCTCCTCGAAGGCGACGGGATCGACGTCCCCGGCGAGCCCGTTGGCGAACAGCACCGCCGTGTCGCTGGTGGAGGTGTCCGTGTCGATGCTCACCGCGTTGAAGGTGCGGTCCATCACCCGTCGGAAGATCCGGTCCTGCTCGGCCGCGTCGAGCCGGGCGTCCGTGGCGAAGAAGGTCAGCAGCGTCGCCATGTCCGGCTCGATCATCCCGACGCCCTTGGCGATGCCGACGAGCGTCGCCGCACCGCACCGCCGGCGGACCACCTTGGGCCGGGTGTCGGTCGTCATGATGGCGCGCGCGGCCCGGCCGAAGCCGCCCTCCGGGAAGGGCCAGGCCAGCGTCTTGAGGTGCTCGCGGATCCGCGGCATCGGGTACTGGCGGCCGATCACCCCGGTGGAGGCGATGAGGAGTTCGTCCGCGGGCACGCCGAGGGTGCGCGCGACGGACTCGCGCACCTCGCGCGCGTTGGCCTCACCCTCCCGCCCGGTCGCCACGTTGGCGTTGCGGGCCAGCACCACCACGCCCCGCGCCCGGCCGTCGGCGATCGCCTCCCGGCTCAGCAGGACGCTCGG
Organism: Streptomyces sp. NPDC058246; assembly: GCF_042881985.1. NCBI lineage: Bacteria > Bacillati > Actinomycetota > Actinomycetes > Kitasatosporales > Streptomycetaceae > Streptomyces > Streptomyces sp. NPDC058246. Next base: position 127,836 of record NZ_JBHVWZ010000010.1, read on the forward strand.
CCCGGCGAACCGGGAGCGCGTGAACACCCCGCTGACCTGGGACGGAACCGTGGAGGCCAGCACGGTGAAGTCGTCCCGGCCGTCGTCGGCCAGCCCGACCGGCGCGGTGTGCACGACGAACCCGTCGGGCGTTTTCATCTCTTCGGAGTCGGACTCGGTCATCGTCATCGTCTCCCGTCTACCCCGTCCACCCTGCTTGCATTGCATTACTTCCAAAGAGTCAGCATATTCATGCATCGCCCCCATGGCGACGCGGACGACCCGAACGAGCCGCGGCCCCCTCCCACGGGTGGAGAGGGGGCGCGGTACCACCACACAACCGCCGGACGTGCCTACCGCCGCGGCGAGAACGACACGACGTCCCCCGCCCGCTCACCCCCCGACAGCTGCCCGTTCCGGTCCGTCCGGATGTAGACCCGGTGCAGCCACCGGTCCTTCCCGTCCCAGCGCGGGCTGAACGGCGTACGGGCGTGCGTGGTGCGGAAGTTGTCGATGATGAGGAGGTCGCCGGGGGTCAGCTTCACGGACTCCGTGACGTCGTCCAGGGCCTTGGACAGGGCGGCGACCGCCTCCTTGTCCGCCGGCTCCTCGGGGGCGAGCAGCTCACGGTCGTAGCCGAGGTAGGGGTCGTTCTCGTCCCCGTACAGCGGCCTGACGTTGGCGATGGCGCCCGGGTCCTCGACGCCGCCGCGGAAGGCCACGTCGACGCAGCAGGGCAGCTTGCGCTCGAACAGCCGCGCCCTGGTCGCCTCGTCGAGAAGCGGCAGCGCCTTGCGCACCGAACCGACCAGCGTCTCCGCCCGGCGCTCGTGGTCGGCGCGGGAGCAGGCGAGCATGACGTAGTTCGGCTGGAGGACGTGGTACGCCATCTCGGTGTGGAACTCGAGGAGTGTCTCGGAGGTCTCCGAGGACAGGTAGTGCGCGCCCGGTGACGGATACACGTCGTGGTAGACGGTGCCGGAGCGCAACTCGGCGTATCCGGTGTGCAGTCCGAGCCTGCGCCCGGTCACGGCGAGCATCGCCTCCATGACCAGCCGCCCCCGGTCCAGCGGCGCCGGGGTGGAGTCGGGCGTGGCGGGCAGCTGGTCGTCCGCCTCCAACGGCAGCCCGCGCAGCAGCAGATAGCCGTCCTCGGTGCCCTCGGCGTGGAAGGTGTCCAGCGCCGCCGCCAGTTCGCGCGGCAGCTTCGCGGACAGCTCCTTCGCCTTCTCCAGGAAGCCGTACAGGTCCGCGCGCGGCACCTCGGGCAGTTCGGCCGCGAGAGCGCGCAACTGCTCCCGGTGCGGTGCGCAGTCAATGATCGGAGAAGCCATGGGTGCGATGTCTCCTTTGCGTCTACAGCGGTGGGCGATGAGCGCGGGCGTACTGGTAGAGCAGCTCCGCACCGATCTCGGTGGCGAGGATGGAGGTGATCCCGGCGGGGTCGTAGAGGGGCGAGACCTCCATGACGTCGAAGCCGACCGGCTTGAGGTCGCCGACGCAGCGCAGCAGCCCCAGGAGCTCCCGCGAACTGAGCCCGCCCGGCGCGGGGGTGCCCGTCCCGGGTGCGAACGCGGGGTCGACGACGTCGATGTCGACCGACACGTACACGGGCCGCCGGCCCACCCGCTCCCGGACGAGATCGGCGGTGCCGGTGACGCCCAGCTCGCCGAACTCGTCGGCGGTCACCACGCGTACACCGTGTCCGCGGGCGTAGTCGAGCGAGTCCGGCTTCGGGTTGTGGCCGCGGATGCCGATCTGCACCATCGCGGCCGGATCGATGAGCTTCTCGTCGATCCCGTGCCGGAAGGGCGTGCCGTGGTGGTACTGGCCGCCGTAGAAGGCGGGGTTGGTGTCGGAGTGGGCGTCCAGGTGCACGACGGCGACCGGGCCGTGCTGCTCGGCCACGGCGCGCAGCGCGGCCACGGTCAGCGAGTGGTCGCCGCCGAGCATCATGAAGGCGGCGTTGCTCTTCAGCAGCTCCGCCAGGTGCCGCTGCGCCGTCGCGATCGCGATGTTCATGTCGAACGGCGTGAGATCGATGTCGCCACCGTCGACGCAGTTGATCAGGTCGAAGGTGCCGGGACCGCGGTCGATGCCGACGCCGTGGATGAGCCCGGACTCGTTGCGGATGGCCCGCGGGCCGAAGCGGGCGCCGGGCCGATAGCTGGTGCCCCCGTCGTAGGGAGCGCCGATGACGACGACGTCGTAGCCTCGGGGCTCCTGTTCGAGCGGCAGGCGCATGAAGGTGGGGATCTGGGCGTAGCGGGGCGAGACGTGCGAGTCGATGCGTTCCACGGCTCAGTCCCCCTCCGGGGTCTCGACGGCGGTCAGGGACAGGGAGCGGGCGTACGACGTCATGCCGCCCCCCGTTCGAGGCGGTCGGCCACCGACCGGACGACCTCGTCGGTGCTGACGTCCTCGGGGGCTTCGCCGCCCACCACGGTGCGGTCGAACAGCTCCCGCACCACTTGCTGCTTGGCCACGTCGACGGACCGCTCCGGGACGCCCTCCTCCAGGAGCAGCAGTGAGAAGGAGGAGGTGGTGCCCGAGCCTTCGTGGACGCCCAGCTTGGGTCGCTTGACGGTCTGTTCGGGCAGCAGCTCGGCCATCGCGGCGCGCAGCACCCACTTGTCCCGCCCGTAGCGGCGCTTGAGGCCCGCCTCCAGCGAGACGAGCAGATCGAGCACGTCGCGGTCCCAGTAGGGGTGGGTGGACCAGTGGCCGGAGACGGCGGACAGCACGGGCGACATCTCGTTGAGGCCGTCGTAGGTCGCCATGTCGTACGCCACCGCGGTGTCGAGGTTCGACAGCCGGTCCTCGCGGTGCATGCCCGCGAGCGGGATGTCGGCGCCGTACCCGGTCAGCACCCGGCGCGCCGGTCCGTCGAGCGCCCGGTACAGGGCGACGAGCGGCAGCAGGTACTCGATGATGTGCGGGTCCTCGGACTCCGATGCCCAGACCGCGTACGGGAGTTGGCCCAGCAGGTCGGCGGTGGGGACGGTGATCTCCCGGTGCCTGCTGCCGAGGTGGTCGGCGACCGCCCTGGCCTCGGGGAACTCGTCGGACACGTCGGTGCCCATCGACAGCGAGTCGACCGAGCCGGCCGCCCGGTGTGCGAGGGCGGCGACACCGGAGGAGTCGATGCCGCCGGACAGCACCACGAGCGGCGTACCGCCCGGGGCGACGCGCGCGCCGACGGCCCGGTCGAGTGCCGCGCGTACGGCCGCCACGGCGTCGTCCTCGTCCATGATCCGGCGGGCCAGTGGCGGGGCCCAGGTCCGGTGGGTCTCGGCGGTGCCGGAGTCGAGGTCGATGTCCATGACGGCGCCCGCCGGCACCTGGTAGACGCCCGGCAGGCCGCGCACCCGGCGGGCGTCCGCGAAGGGGAAGCCGCGTGGACTCCCCTGCCCGGAAAGGGTCCCGGCAAGGGTCTTGGCCTCGGTCGACGCGGTGACCTCGCCGGGGCCCGCGCACACGTACAGCGGAACCGATCCGGCGTGGTCGGTGGCGAGCAGGATCCGCCTGCCGGTGCAGACGGCGGCGGCGAACCGCCCGTTGAGGAGACGGAAGGCGTGCAGGCCGTAGCGGCGCAGCAGGCCGAGGACGAGCTGTGCGTCGCCCAACTGCCCGCTCTCCGGGCCGGCCGCGCCCAGGACGGAGAACAGGTCGTCGCGGTTGTAGATCTCACCGGCGAGCAGGACGGCGGTGTCGCCGTCGCGTGCCTGGGCCGAGTCGGGTGGGGTCGAGGGGGCGTGCACCAGGGTGGCGCCGAGGGTCTGCGCGCGCAGGCGCAGATCGACGCCGGTGTGGCTGCCCCGGGTGGCGAAGGCGGCGTGGGGGATCCGGCCCCCGCTCGGACGAGCGGAGGCCAGGAAACCGAAGGCCGCGGGAAGGTCCTGGGAGGCCATGATCAGATGCTCAGTGCTCCGAACCCACCGGGCTGGAAGTCGTAGGCGATGGGGACCTCGATGAGGAAGGGCCGGCCCAGCTCGGCGCCCTTGCGCAGCGCGGCGAGCAGCTCCTGGCGGTCCGTCGCCTTGGTTGCCTCCACTCCGTTGGCCTGGGCGAGGGCGACGAAGTCGACGCCGGTGAACTTCACCGCGGGGTCGTGGCTGCGGTGGTGGCCGATGTTCTGGTAGAGCTCGATCAGACCGTTGGTGTCGTTGTTCACGACCACCGTCACGATCGGCAGGTTGAGGCGGGCGATGGTCTCCAGGTCCGCGCTGTTGGAGTGGAAGCCGCCGTCGCCCGCGATCAGGAAGGTGGGCTGGCCGGGGCGGGCGAGCTGGGCGCCCATGGCGGCGGGGATGCCGTAGCCGAAGCTGGAGCAGCCGGCCGAGGTGAGGAAGCCGAAGGGCTGGTCGGCGCGCGCGAACAGGACCCCGTAGTGCCGGAAGAAGCCGATGTCGGAGACGATCGTGCCCTCCCCCGGCCCGGCGGTCTCCGCCATGACGGTGTTCATGGAGTCCATGACCTGGTGGACGCGCATGCCGTCCTCGTAGACCTCCGGGTCCGCGAGGAACTCCGCGACGCGGGCGCGCAGCGGCGCGATGTCGTGCCGCTCCTTGGCCGCCAGGGAGGCCGTCGCCGCGTCGAGGTGCTCGACGAACGCGAGGACGTCGGTGACGACGTCGACGGTCGGCCGGTAGACGCGCGGGATCGGGTTCGCGGTGGGCGAGACGCGGACGGTCTTCTTCTCGGCGCCCTTCTGCCACATGGAGGGCCGCAGGTCCTCGGCGTAGTCGTAGCCGACGGTGAGGATGAGGTCCACGGGCGCGAACAGCGTTTCGAGGGCGGGGAAGTTCAGGATGCCGTCCATGTAGCCGGTGACGGCACCGTAGTTGAGCTCGTGGCCGTGCGGCAGGACGCCCTTGGCGATGTACGTCGTGATCACCGGCACGTTGAGCCGCTCGGCGAAGGCACGGATGGCGGGCACGGCGCCGGAGCGGATCGCTGCGGCTCCGACGACCAGCACCGGGTGCTGCGCGCCCTTCAGGAGCTCGACGGCCCGGTCGGCCGCCTCCTGCCAGCCGTCGGCGACCGCGCCGATCGGCTTGGCCGGGGTGTGCGCCGGCGGGTGCTCGACGGAGGCGTCGATGCCCTCGGAGGAGCCGAGCAGGTCGACCGGCAGGGAGATGAACGAGGGACCGACGGGCTCGGTCATGGCCGCGGTCACCGCGGAGTCCACGAGGTCGGTGATCTCGTGCGGACGCTCCAGCTCCACCGCGTACTTGGACATCGGCGCGATGATCGACACCGAGTCCAGGCACTGGTGGGTGTCGTTGGGGAAGATGTCGTGCGACTCGGACTGGGCGGCGAGGGCGATGACCGGGGAACGGTCCAGGACCGAGGTGGCGATGCCCGTGGAGAGGTTGGTCATGCCGGGGCCCAGGGTGGCCCAGCAGGCCTGCGGGCGGCCGGTGATGCGCGCGAGGACGTCGGCGGCGACACCGGCGGTGAACTCGTGCCGGGTGAGGACGAAGTCGATCCCCTCGACCTCGTCGAAGAGGATCGACGCGGCCTCGCGGCCGACGACCCCGAACACCTTCTCCACACCATGGTCACGCAGTCGCGCCAGGAGGGCGTGCGCGGCGGTCGGCTTGGTGCTGGGGCCGGTCGAAACACGGGACATGGATGGTCTCCAGACTCGGTCAGCGGTGGACAGTTCGCGCCAACCCTGACCAGGCCCCCTCTTCACCGCCTCTCCCTCGGATATCGGGGAGCGCGCGGAGAGAAACAGGAGATCAGTGGAGCGAAAGACTCCGTTTCGGCACCCCTCGAGACTCCGCTTTCGTCCCCACCAATGCGGACACCCGGCGTCCGATTTCACTTGCCGCGCCTCCGCGAAGCCGCTTACTTCAGGCCACTGTTGGCCATGGCGCGGGCCATGTCGACGACATTTCCTTCGGAGGTCTAGACCATTTAAACCGGGCTCTCGACCATTCTCGGCCAGGTGCCCCTGCTGTATTCGGCCGAGACGATTGCGCCGACAAGCGGAGGAGACCTCCACCCGCCACCATCGGCCGACCATTTCTTTCTTCTTTACCTTGTCTTGAACTATGTGTTCGGGGAGAGACCGAAGAGAGAGGGGCGATTAATCTGCGCCACATGAATCGTTCCGATGGTTACGTTGACTACCCGCGGTACGACAGGCGCCGGTCCCGTCGTCGCGCGGTTGTATCAACGTTTGTGGCACTTGCGGTGACCGCTGGAATCGGCTACTGGGCGTTCAACGCGCTGGCCGGGGACGACGGAGACGATCCCCAGGTAGCCGCGGCCACCGGACAGCTGGACAAGTTTCTCGACGCGTGGGAGGCAGGGGACGCCAAGCGGGCCGGCGGACTGACGGACACGCCGGACAACGCCTCGTCGTTGATCAAATCCGTCATGACGAACCTGAAGCCGTCGAAGACGGAGATCACCGCCGGTGCCGGGAAGAAGGAAGCGGAAGGGGAAGTCGAGATTCCGTTCACCGTGAAGATGTCCCTTTCCGGGGCAGGCGATTACCAGTGGACCTCGAAGGCGAAGCTCGTTCAGAAGAACGACCGATGGACCGTTGAATTCCATACACCGCTGATTCACCCGAAGATGGTTCCCGGGCAGACCCTCGCACTGGAGTCACGGGAGCGGGCCGCCGTACTCGACAAGAATGGCGACGAGCTCCAGTCCGCTTCTCTCGTGGGCGCCGTGGACCCCAGGACCGGCAAGGGAATCTCCGGTCTCCAGGCCCGCTACGACAAGCAGCTCACCGGCGGCACGGGCAGCGCCCGGTCCGTCGTGATCGTGGAACGCGAGAGCGGACGCGTCGTCAAACAGCTCACCGGCACGGGAAGCAGCACGGGAAAGCCGGTGCGGACCACCATCGACCCCGCAGTGCAGGAGGCCGCCGCCGAAGCACTCGACGGAGTGAAGAAGAACGCGGCGATCGTCGCCGTCGACCCCAGCAACGGCCACATCCTGGCTGCGGCCAACATGCCCTCCGGCATGAACCGCGCCCTGGAGGGCCGTTACCCGCCCGGCTCCACCTTCAAGGTCGTCACCTCCGCCGCCCTGCTGAAACAGGGCATGCGCCCCACCGACCGGGCGGACTGCCCGAAGTTCGCCTACGTCAACGGCCAGCGCTTCGAGAACCAGAACCAGTTCGTCCTGCCGTCGGGATCGACCTTCAAGGACGCCTTCGCCAAGTCCTGCAACACGTTCTTCGTCGGCGCGCGCGGGAAACTGTCGGACACGGCCCTGCACGACACCGCGGAGGCCTTCGGCATCGGCGGATCCTGGGACGTCGGCACCACGACGTACGACGGCAGCGTCCCGGCCACCACCAGCGACAACGACAAGGCGGCGTCCACCATCGGCCAGGCCCGCCTCCAGGCGTCGCCCCTGGTCATGGCCTCGATCGCGGCCACGGTGAAGGCGGGCGAGTTCCGGCAGCCCGTCCTGGTGCCCGACGCCGTGAAGAAGACGTACGAGGCCCCCTCCAGGCTCGACGCGAACGTGGTCGGCAGTCTGCGCGAGATGATGCGCGCGACCGTCACCTACGGCGCGGGCTGGGCCCTCAAGGACCTGCCCGGCGAGCCGCACGCCAAGACGGGCACCGCCGAGTTCGGCAGCGAGACCCCGCCGCGCACCCACGCCTGGATGATCGGCTACCAGGGCGACAGAAACATCGCCTGGTCGGTCCTCCTGGAGGACGGCGGGTCGGGCGGATCCGACGCCGGGCCCATCGCGGCGAAGTTCCTCAAGAACCTCAACTGAAGCCTCACCCATGGCCGATGCATCCACCCATCGGTGACCGATCGATCCGTGCCCGACCCACCGCTGACGCCTCGGCCCCTGGCTGAGACGCCGGCCCGTCTGTGATCGACCCATCCGCGGCCCACCAACGGTCACGGAGCATCTGAGAGCCAACGGTACGGGGGACAGATCCGCACGATTCCACGAAGCGTCACCGTGGCCGGCCGAGCCGCGCCGCCGGTGACGGTTCCCCCGTATCCGTCAACACGTCAGCCCCTATGGGGCGACGGCTTGATCCACATACAAGGGGGAACCGTCATGGACAGCAGGACCAGTGTGACGATCCAGCTTCTCGGCCCCGTGACCCTGTCGAGAAACGGCGTTCCGATACCCATCCGGGGTCAGCGACAGCGACGTTTCCTCGCTTCGCTGGCGATGAAGCCCGGACAGGTCACCACCAAGGAAGCGATCATCGAGGACTCCTGGGACGGCGAGCCGCCCCTGACGGTCTCCGGCCAGCTGCAGACCTCGGCCTGGATGATCCGCACCGCCTTCGCCGAGGCGGGGCTCACCCGCGACGCGCTCGGCTCGCACGCCCTCGGCTACGAACTGCGGGTCCCGGCCCAGCGCATCGACGTGTTCGTCTTCCGCGACGCCGTGCGACACGTACGCGAACTGCACGCCCGCGGCCAGCACCAGATCGCCTCCGAACGCCTCGACGACGCACTCTCCCTGTGGCGCGGCGCGGCCCTCACCGACGTCACCTCGAGCCGGTTGCGCATGAAGGGAGAAGCGCTGGACCGGGAGCGCATGGCGGCCGCCGAACTCCGCGCGCTGATCGACGTCGGCCTCGGGCACTACGGCGAGGCGATCTCCCAGCTGTCGGAGCTGGTCGACCACGACCCGCTGCGCGAGGACCTGTACGTCGGCCTGATGAAGGCCTACTACGGCGAGGGCCGGCAGGCCGACGCGATCCGGGTCTTCCACCGGGCCAAGGAGATCCTGCGCGAGCAGATCGGCATCAACCCGGGAGCCCGGCTCAGGGACCTGATGCAGGCCATCCTGCGACAGGACGACCAACTGCTGCGGGCCACGGGGATTCCGCTGTCGGGAGACCGGGTGGGGTGAGCACGCTCGTGGCGGGCGACGAGGACGCCTACCAGAGTCGCTCGGACGAGAACCCGCACGAGAGTTGATCGCAGGAGATCCCGCACGAGAGCCGCTCGGACGGGAGCCCGCACGAGAGCCGCTCGCACGAGGACCCGTACGACAGCCGTTCGCACGAGGACCCGTACGACAGCCGTTCGCACGAGGAGCCGTACGAGAGTTGATCAAGAGAACGCCCGAGTTGGATGGCCCGTGACCGACGCGGTTCGTCGGCCACGGGCCGGCGCGCCATCCCCCGGGTGCTCCGGCCCGTTCTCCGCGGACGCGTTCACAGGACGACCGAGGGAGCACACATGCGGCGCCGCACCGGCCAGCTGATGACCGTGGGCTTACTGGCCCTGCTGCCAGGCCTCACCGGTCTCACCGGACCGACTACGATCACCGCGGCGCGGGCAGCCGCCCCGGCACGGGCAGCCGAGGCGGCGCCCTGTCCGGCGCTGCCCTGCGAGGGCGCCGACCCGTCCGCCGTGGACTCCTGGGCGGCCGCCCCCAGGCTGGTCCGGCAGAGCACCCTCCCCTCCGGCGCCCGGGTCAAGCTGATGGCGGGCAGGCCCTCCTGGGACTCGGCCACCGAATACAGCTGGGTCGAGGGACAGTTCACCGCTGGCAAGGGCCGGACCTGGCTGGTCTACGAGTACAACGTCTTCGACGCCGCGTACGCCTACCGCACCCCCGAGCACCCGCGCTCGTACCGCACCACCCCCGGCACCACGGGCATGTTCGTGAAGTCTCCGCGCAACGCCGGTGAGGACGCGGCCGGTTGTGTCTCCGACGGCGCCGACACCGCCTGTGTGGGAGGCGTCAACGAGGAGACGGTCAAGACCGCTGCGGCCGAACCCTGCGACCCGGTGTGCAAGATCGTGGACCCGGCCACGCAGGACCTCACCACCTGGGACTACGTCTCCCGCCCCGACTACCGCAAGGTGACACTGCCGTCGGGCGCCTGGGTGCAGCAGGTGACCGGCAGACCGAAGTGGGACCGCTCACCGCACTTCGAGTGGGCCGAGGCCGGCAAGCTGCCGGCGGGCGGCAAGGTCTGGCTGGAGGAGTGGCAGGGCGCCGGCCGCTGGGGCGAGGTGTACACCCGGGTCACCGACCCCAAGTCGGCACGCACCACGGACGGTTCCACCCACGCCTTCGCGCTGAACAACGTACGCGCCTGCGTGACGGACGGCACCGACACCAAGTGCACCCAGGACGGCGACACCACCGAGCCCCCGAAGGCGCCGTGCGACACGCTGCCCTGCGCGGGCGTCGATCCGGCGACGGTGACCGAGTGGACGCCCAACGGCGAACCGACGGTGGTGGAGGACGCGAACGTCTACCAGGGCGGCCGGCTGACGATCTACGAGGGCCGCCCTGCCTGGGACCCGGCCCACGACTACTACTGGGGCACGGCCGAACTCCCGCCGCGCGCAGGGGTGAACGCCCAGCTGATGACCCACGAGAACAAGGGCCCGGACTTCCGCGCCCAGCGCCCCGTGCCGATCCCCGGCGCCTCCCTGACCGCTTCGGGCACCACGAAGATGTACGCGCTGAACCCGCTCGCGCCGGGGAACACGCAGATCGCCGGGCTGGTCTACGACGGCAAGACCTGGGCGTTCGCGACCCACCAGGGCGACAACATGTACCAGACGGACGTGGAGGGCCCGCCGGCTCCCTGCGCCGCACAGCCCTGCACGGGCGTCCCCGCCGCCTCCGTCACCGCCTGGCGGGCGGGCTCGTCCGCGTGGCAGACCGCGCGGCTGACGTCGGGCGCCCAGGTCGCGCTCCACGGCGGCAAGCCGACCTGGTCGGTGAGCGACTTCTACGCCTGGGCCCAGCTGACCCAGGCCTCCGGCACCGCCACGGCGTGGCTGGAGGACCGGGCCCCGGACGGCTCGTACCGCAGGGTCGCCGACGCCGGGACCCTGTCCGCCACCTCGGGCGAGTACGTCCGGGCATGCGTCTCGGACGGCACCGAGACGGCGTGCACGACACCGAGCGCGTAACCCTTTGCGCGACCCCAGCCGTCGCTCCCGCACCGCCGGCCCCAATGACCGAAAATCACCCCAAACGCCATCACCTGCCATAGCGTTCCTCGCACTCAAGGTCGTCACAGGGAGCGTGGCAGAACATGGCCGGGCGACGTACGGTCCTCAAGGGGGTCCTGGCGGCATCGGGGGCGGCGGCGTCCGCGACCGGACTGACCGGAGCGGCACCGACGTCCCTGCGGGGCGCGCCGTACTCCACCCCCGTACAGATGCGCTGGCTGGGCGTCTCCGGCTGGGAGATCGTCATCGACGGCCGCCGCAGCATCCTCTTCGACCCCTATCTGAGCCGGATGCCCTACCGGGACGCGCAGGGCGCCCTGGACCCGCGGCTGCCGCTGCGCCTCGACAGGGCGGCCGTCGACCGGGTGGCGGCACGGCATCTCACCGGGCCGCCCGAGCTGATCCTGGTCAGCCACGGTCATTTCGATCACGTGGCGGACGTACCGCAGCTGCTGGCGCGCCCGGAGTGGGAGAAGCACCGCATCCGCGCGATGTGCGACGAGACAGTGGGTCATCTGCTCACCGCGATGGGCACACCCCGTACCCGTCTGGACGATCTGATTCAGGTCAAGGGCGGCGAGTACCTCCAGTTCGACGGATACACCGTGGAGGTCTTCCGCAGCCTGCACAGCCAGCAGGCAGACCACGGCTACTTCGCCCCCGGCCGCCTGACCGCCCCGCCCCGGCGCCCCACCACGCTGGGCGACTTGGTCGAGGGCGACACCCTCGCGTACCAGCTGACCGTGGACGGCGGACCGACCATCCTCCTCATGGGAGCCAGCAACTTCGCGGAGCGCGAACTGTCCGGCATCCGCCCGGACGTCGCGGCGATCGCGATGACCTCCCACTCGGCCCTCCACCGCTACCTCGAGCGACTGCTCACCGCCACCGGCCACCCGCCCCTCCTCATCCCCACCCACCACGACGACATGACCACCCCCCTCACCGACGCTCCCTCCCTCCTCGCGGCGGCCACCCCCACCACCGCGGCCAAGGAACTCACCGCGGCCGCCGCCTCGGCCTCCCGGGTCCTCGGCCCCCGCCACCTGAAGGCCGTCGACATCACGGCGGCACTGGCCTGACGGGCCCGAGGGGGCCGAGGGGGCCCGGGGCCCCGAGGGGGCCCGGCGCGAACCTTGGCCCGACGGGAACCTTGAGGGGAGCCGGGCGGGACCTTGAGGGGAGCCGGGCGGGCCTTGGGGGGCCGGGCGGACCTTGGGGGGCCGGGCGGACCTTGGGGGGCCGGGCGGTCCGTGAGCAGGCCCTTCCGGTCGCTGACAAGCGGGTTCGTGCTGGACGGATCATGCTGGAAGCAGCAACTCCGCGTTCTTGGCCCGGAGGGCGCCATGAGCTTGCCTTCTACACCGGTCCCGCCCGCGGCGCACCCCCCGCCCGGACCGGGAGTGACGGACAAGGGGCTCAAGAGCGGCGCGCTGGGGCTCTTCGCCAGCACGGTGATCGGTCTGGCCTCCACCGCCCCCGCCTACAGCCTCGCGGCGACCCTCGGCGTCATCGTCGGCATCGTCGGCTACCAGTCACCCGTCGTGATCATCCTCGCTTTCATCCCGATGTTCCTGATCGCCTACGGCTACAAGGAGCTCAACCGGGCGGACCCCGACTGCGGCACCACCTTCACCTGGGCGTCCAGGGCGTTCGGGCCCCGTACCGGCTGGCTGGGCGGATGGGGAATCGTCGCCGCCGACATCATCGTGATGGCCAACCTGGCGCAGATCGCCGGCGCGTACGGCTTTCAGCTCGTGGGCGCGAACGGGCTGGCGCGGGACACCTTCTGGGTCACGGTGGTCGGCGTGCTGTGGATCGCCGTGATGACGCTGATCTGCTACGTCGGCATCGAGATCTCGGCGAACCTGCAGAAGCTGCTGCTCACCATCGAGGTCGTGGTGCTGTTCCTGCTGGCGATCACCGCACTGGTCAAGGTGTACGGGGGGACGGCGCCGAGCGTCTCGTCGGAACTCTCCTGGTCGTGGTTCAACCCCGCCCACATCGGCTCCCTCGACGCCCTGACCAAGAGCGTGCTGGCCGGGGTCTTCATCTACTGGGGCTGGGACACCGCGGTCTCGGTCAACGAGGAGACGGTCGACCGCGACCGCACCCCCGGACGCGCGGCCGTCACCTCCACCGTCATCCTGCTTCTCGTCTACCTCATGGTCACGACATCGGCGCAGGCGTTCGCCGGAGTGGGGGACCACGGCATCGGCCTCGCGAACCCCGAGCACTCCGGAGACGTCCTCTCCAGCCTGGGCGCCGAGGTCTTCGGCAGCGGGGGCTGGGGCACGGTCGCCACCAAACTCCTGATCCTGATGGTGCTCACGTCGGCCGCCGCCTCCACCCAGACCACCATCCTCCCGACCGCCCGCACGACCCTCTCGATGGCCGCGTTCAAGGCCATCCCGGACCGCTTCGCCCGAATCCACCCGCGCTTCCTCACCCCGACCTGGTCCACCGTGGGCATGGGCCTGGCCTCCATCGCCTTCTACGTCATGCTGACCCGGGTGAGCGAGAACGTCCTGGCCGACTCGATCGGCTCCGTCGGCCTCATGATCGCCTTCTACTACGGCCTCACCGGCTTCGCCTGCGTCTGGTACTACCGCAGGGTCCTCACGCGCACCCCACGCGACCTCTGGACCAAGGGCATCATGCCCGCCCTGGGCGGCGTCCTCCTGCTCTACTTCTTCGTCAACGCCTGCGTGGTCTACGCCGCCCCCGACTACGGCAGCACCTCCTGGACCTTCCCCTTCCCCCCGCACTGGCATCTGGGCGGCGTCTTCGTCACCGGCATCGGCGCCCTCCTCCTCGGCGCCGTGCTGATGCTCCTGTACCGCGCCATCCGCCCGACGTTCTTCCGCAAGGAGACGATCCCTGTGTCGGCGTACGAACGGGACGGGCCCGAAGGGGACGGGCACGAACGCGACGGGCACAAGCGGGACGGGCACGAACGGAACGGGCACGAAGGGGACGGGGACAAGCGGGACGGGCACGAACGGAACGGGCGCTGAGCTCAGGCTGGTTCAGGCCGCTCGTACACCGTCACCCGCCGCGCCGCTCATACACCGTCACCCGCCGCACCGCTCACACACCGTCACCCGCCGCGCCGCTCGTACACCGTCAGTCGCCGCCCGCGGACCTGCTCGTCCTCCACAGCTGTGAAGTACTTCTTCAGGACGGCGGCCTTCACCTTGTCCCGTTCCGCCGACACCGGCCTGGCCACCTCGGGCACGTCAGTGACCAGCAGTATCCGCTGCTGTGCCAGCATCGCGGAACGTATCCGGCCCGGTCCCGCCTCCTCGCCCTTCAGCGTCCCCGACGCCGTAGGGCCGGCCGCCAGCGCTATGTCCCGCAGGCCGGCGAAGGCGTCGGGGGAGACCAGCGCGGTGTCGCGCCGGGCCGCCGGTACGAAGAGGACCGCGTCCCCTGACTTCTTCAGCTGCCGCACGTCCGCCGCCACCGCCAGCACGTCGTCCACCCGGCTTGCAGGGGACCGCTTGGCGACCAACTGCGGCAACAGCGCCGCCACCGCCCCGGCGACGACTACGGGCACGAGCCACCGCGAGGCCTTCGGGGACCGCGGCCTGATCGACCGTACCGCCGCGCCCAGCGCCGCACCGATCAGCAGGGCCAGACCCAACATGCTGAACAGCACATAGCGGTCCAGGAACAGCGGCTGGATCAAAGAGAGCCCGATCAGGCCGATCTGCGGCACCGCCAGCAGCGGCAGTGCGACGGCCGCCAGCGACAGTGCGCCCGCTCGCGGCCGATCCAGCAGGGCCCCGAGAGCACCGATGGCCAGCAGGACCGCCGGGCCGATCATCATGTGCCACGTCAGCGGCGGGATCCAGGACACCTGGTCGGACTGGCGCCGGCTGAACAGGATCAAGGGCAGCGCACCCGCCACGGCGGCCGTCGCGGCCGTCGCCCAGCGTTTCCATGTCCCGCGCCGTGGCCGCGTCCAGAACAGTGTCCCCAGGTGCGCGGCCAGAATCAGCAGCGACAGCCAGTTCAGCAGCGCGCACAGCAGGACCGTGCCCCAGTACGCCGCCCAGTGCACCGTCCGGCCACGTCCCTGCAACGCGGTCACCAGCAGCAGTGTGGAGATGCCGGCCCCCGCCGCGATCAGGGCGTACGGGCGTCCTTCTTGGAGGTAGAACTGCACGGCCGGAAGCAGCCCGAGCGCCAGTCCTCCCCCCAGCCCCGCCCAGACCCCGGCCAGCCGGTGGCCGATGACGGTCACACAGGCCGCCGCCACCGCCATGGCCAGCACGGAGGGCAGCCGCAGGGTCGTCGTACTGGGCCCGAAGCATTCGAAGAGCCCGTGCATCAGCAGGTAATAGAGCCCATGCACGGCATCGACGTGCCCCAGCATGTGCCAGATGTCAGCGGCGGACCGTCCCGCCACCTGCCAGGTCGCGGCCTCGTCCCGCCACACGCTGTGCTGCCGGGACAGCCCCCACAGGCCGAGGGCGAGGGTCGACAGCAGCGGGATCAGCCAGACGGGCAGGCGGCGCCCGAAAATGGTGATGTGGCACGTCATGAAGGCGTTCAGGTCCTTGGGGTGGCGGTGGTGCGTACCGAACTCAGCCACGGACTTCCGTGAGAAGAGCCGTCCTTTTCAGGTGCGGGTGCCTGCCTGGTCGCCCCTGCGTGTTCGCATCGGGGCCGCATCCGAGCGGCGTGTCGCCAGGCACGTCGGACGGCATCTCGACCGCAAAGAGCGAGACGGGATCCGACCGTTGGCCACCTACCCCCGAGCGCCACCCCCGCCGTCGGTCAGCCGACCGGGTGGACACGGAAGAACATACGGGAGGGAACGATCTTCATCCACTGATTACAGACGTGAACAGAATCACGGCCGACCCAATGAACCCGGAGCTCGCCCCGCTACCATATTGTTCCCATTTGCGAGCAATTGATGGCCCATCAACTCTTTCAAGACCCCGCCCAGCACGAGACCCCGCCCAGCATGGGCTGTGCGCCGCAGTCGGCCCCGTACCCCCGTCGGGCGGGCGCCGTGCACCGTGCGCCGTGCGCCGTGCGCCGTGCACCGGCTGACGGCCTCGACCAGAACGGTACGGGCCCGACGTCACGCCCGCAGATAGGCGAGGACTGCCAGCACCCTGCGATGGGTTTCGGTCGCAGGCGGCAGGTCCAGCTTGGTGAGGATGTTGCTGATGTGCTTGCCGACGGCCGCCTCGGAAACCACCAGTTCGCGAGCGATCGCCCCGTTCGACCTGCCTTCCGCGATCAGGGCCAGGACCTCCCGCTCGCGCGGTGTGAGCCGCTCCAGCGGATCGCGGCGGCGGCGCAGCAGTTGGCGTACGACTTCGGGGTCGACGACCGTGCCTCCGTCGGCGACTTCGCCCAGGGCGGCCACGAACTCCTCGACCTGGCCGACCCGGTCCTTCAGCAGGTAACCGACGCCCGTTCCGTCGCCGGAATCCAGTAGTTCGGACGCGTACGTCCGCTGCACGTACTGGCTGAGCACCAGAACGGGCAGCGTGGGCCGACTCTCGCGCAGCTGTACCGCCGCGTGCAGCCCTTCGTCCTGGAAACCCGGGGGCATGCGCACATCGGTCACGACGATGTCGGGGGCGTGCTCCTCGACCGCGGCGGCCAGGGCCACGGCGTCGCCCACGGCCGCGACCACCTCATGGCCACAGCGGGTGAGCAGACCGACGAGCCCTTCCCGCAGCAGCACGCTGTCCTCGGCCAGTACTACGCGGAGCGGTCTGTCAGTTCGCAAGGAAACTCCACACAGAGCAGGGTCGGTCCGCCCGGTGGACTGGACAGAGAGAGTCTGCCATCCAGCACGGACACCCGGTCCGCGAGTCCGGTCAGTCCGCTGCCGGTCCCCGCGACCGCGCCGCCCCGGCCGTCGTCGGACACTTGCAGGAACAGGAGTCCGTCGCGGTACCCGCCGGTCACCTCCGCGCGGTTCGCCCCGCTGTGCTTGGCGATGTTGGCGAGCGCCTCGCAGACGACGAAGTAGGCGGCGGCCTCGACCGCCTGGGGCAGCCGCCCGGACAGCTCCAGTTCGACGTCCACGGGAACCGCGGAGCGGTCCGCCGCGTCAGCTACCGCCGCCTGGATACCGTAGTCCGCCAGGACCTTGGGGTGGATGCCGTGGATGAGTTCGCGGAGTTCCGCGAGCGCCTTGCCCGCCTCCTCTTGAGCCTTGGCGAGTTGGTCGGCGAGCGGCCCGGGCGGCGCGTCCAGGCGGGCCAGGCCGAGTGTCATCGTCAGCGCCACGAGTCGTTGCTGCGCCCCATCGTGCAGATCGCGCTCGATGCGCCGCCGCTCCGCCTCGAAGGCATCCACCAACCGGAACCGCGAGCGCGTCAGTTCCACGACCTTGGCCCCCAGATCGCTCTCGCGCGGCGCGATCAGCAGACGCGTCAGTTCTGCCCGGGCACCGGCCGCGACCCCCAGCGCATAGCCGCCCAGGACCAGGAGGACGAGCCCGAGTACGGCGATCCCGAAGGCCGTCGGCCAGGAGGTGACCGTCCAGACCTTGAGCACCTTGGTCTCCTGGCCGTCGCCGACTGTCGCCAGCACGAGCGGGGTCGCGATCATCGCCACGGGGAAGAGCAGGCCTACCGTGATCGCGAAAGCGTCGACCGGCCACAACAGCCCGGCGAACAGCAGCGCGTATCCGAGCTCCCGCCAGGTCGTCCGTTCCCTCAGCCGCGTCGTCAGCCATGGTCGCAGCCCGTGGGCGGCGGGCACCTGGTGCTGGTCGGCGACCGGGTCACGGTCGATCAGGCGCAGCCTGTGCCGCTCCGCCCACGCCACCGGGATTCCGGCGAGGGCCACGACGACGAGCAGCGGAAGCCCCACGAGCACGATGGCGAGTACGCCGCCGACCACCGCCGTGCTCACGATCCCCACGAGAGCGACAGCGCCGGTCAGCATGCCGGTGAGCAGGTAGGCGACCGACCGCCACGGCCATGCCGAGAGCAGGAAGCCCGGCCCGGCCATGGCCTGCCACACATTCCGAGGGTGCATGCCGTCACCGTAGAAGGTCCGGCCCGGCCGGTGCCATCGGTCCAGGGGGCGGTCCGTGGGTAGGGCCGGCCCTACCTCCGGGGGTATGGCGGCCGGTCACGGCCTCCTCCCAACTCCCGCAGCGGCAGGCGCGGGTAGGCCTGGCCCTACCCCAGGACTCACCTCTGCCGCACTGCGCCGCGATGCCCCCACGCGGTTTCGTGGAGTCACCGAGCGGACGAGAGAGGCGGCGCCTTGATGACGGGATGGCTCGCGGAGCACTGGGCCCGCGGAGCACTGGGCCCGCCGAGCACTGGGCCCGCCGAGCACTGGGCCCGCGGGGCACGGCTGAGCCCGGCTGAGTTCGGTGACCGCCGGAAGCCCGAACGCCCGCCAGGGCACACCACTTGCTGCCGATGCAGACACCTGCCACCCGCCGCGCGGGCGCGCCGTTCTTGCACCACTCCGTCCCGCCGGATGCGCGGGAGGACCGACACCGAACAGTGGGGACAGATGAACAAGAACGCCATCCAATTGCGCTCCGTCAGCAGGCGGTTCGGGTCGGGTGACAGCGCGGTGACCGCGCTCGACCAGGTCTCGCTCTCCTTCCCGGAGGGCACGTTCACCGCCGTCATGGGCCCCTCCGGCTCCGGCAAGTCGACCCTGCTGCAGTGCGCCGCCGGGCTGGACCGCCCCACATCGGGCTCGGTGGTCATAGGCGGGACCGACCTGACGAAGCTGAACGAGACCAAGCTGACCCTTCTGCGACGCGAACGCATCGGGTTCGTCTTCCAGTCGTTCAACCTGCTGCCCTCCCTGACCGCCGAGCAGAACGTGGCGCTGCCCCTGCGGCTCGCCGGCCGCCGCCCGGCCAAGTCCCGGGTGCGCGAGGTGCTCGAGCAGGTCGGTCTCGGCGACCGGGCGCGACACCGGCCGACGGAGATGTCCGGCGGCCAGCAGCAGCGCGTCGCCCTCGCCCGTGCCCTGATCACCCGTCCCGAGGTGCTTTTCGGCGACGAGCCGACCGGTGCCCTCGACTCGCAGACCGGTCGTGAGGTGCTGAAGCTGCTGCGCGACATGGTCGACTCCGACGGCCAGACGGTCATCATGGTCACGCACGACCCGGTCGCCGCCGCGTACGCCGACCGCGTCGTCTGCCTCGTCGACGGACGGGTCAACGGCGAGATGGTCGGGGCGAGTGCCGACGACATCGCGACTCGTATGACCAGGCTGGAGGCCGCGCCGTGCTGAGTGTCGCCCTGCGCACCCTGCGCAGCCGCTCGATCACCTTCGTCGGCAGCTTCGTCGCGCTCTCGCTCGGTGTCGCGCTGATCGCCGTCATGGGTCTGGCCCTCGCCTCGTCGCTGCACGCGCCCGACCGGAAGCCGGAGCGGTTCGCCGCGGCGCCCGTCGTGGTGAGGGGAGCGGACACCCTGCGCGTGTCCACCCCGATCGGCGACCGGGTGCAGAAGCTCGCCCAGCCGCGCGCCGTGCCCGCCGCCGTCGTCGCGAAGCTGAAGAAGCTCGGCACCGTCGTCGAGGACCGGTCGTTCACCGTACGGGCACGGAGCGGGCCCGGCGAACTGGTCGGCCACCCCTGGTCCACGGCCACCTTCGGCCCGTACGAGATCGACGCGGGACGCGCACCCCACGCCGCCGACGAGGTCGTCGTCAGCGGCGGCTGGGCGAAGCCCGGCGAGCGCGTACGGACCGATCGCGGCACCGTACGCGTGGTCGGAACCGTACGCGTGGTCGGAACCGTACGCGTGGCCGGAACCGTACGCGTGGCCGGAACCGTCGCCGGACGCGGCTTCGAGAACGCCGTGTTCTACACCGACGCACGCGCGGCCCAACTATGCCCGACCAGCACCCAGTTGGCCGTGGACGCCGACCCGGCGGCCGTGCGTACGGCGGTGCGCGGCAGCGCCGGTGTCCAGGTCCTCACCGGTGACGCGCGCCGCTCCGCCGACGCCGACGCCGACTGGGACACCGAGGCCCTCACCGCGATGAACGCCATGTTCGGCACCGCGGCCGGCGTCACCACCTTCGTGTCGGTGTTCGTGGTGGCGTCCACCTTTGCCTTCTCGGTCGCCCAGCGGCGCCGGGAGTTCGGGCTGCTGCGCACGGCAGGGGCGACCCCGGGGCAGATCCGACGGATGGTCTTCGTCGAGGCCCTCTCGGTCGGCGTGCTCGCCTCTGCCGCCGGCTGCGTGCTCGGCTCCTACGGGGCACCCCGGCTCTCCGCCTGGGTCGTCGACGGCGGACTCGCCCCGGGCTGGTTCACCATCGGTTCGGCCACCTGGCCTTACTACACGGCCTGCGCGACCGGCCTGCTCGTCGCACTGTGCGGCGTGGTGACCGCGGCCTGGCGGGCGGGGCGCACCGGCCCCACCCAGGCGTTGCGCGAGGCGTCCGTGGACACCAGGACGATGACCCGGGGCCGCTGGCTGTTCGGCGCGGCGCTGCTGCTGACCGCCGCCGTGACCCTGGGCCTGGCCCTGTTCAGCGACCCGGGTGACCTGTTGCACCGCAAGACCTACGTGAGCCGTCCGATGCTGCTGATCACCGCGGTGGCACTGCTCGCGCCCGTCGTGGTGCGCCCGTTGACCCGGCTGATCGCCTGGCTTCCGACCAGGCTGCCGGGTGCCGGCGGCATGCTGGCGCGGGAGAACGCCGCCGCCGGTGTCCGGCGCACCGCCGCGATCGCCGCGCCTGTCCTGGTCACGGTCGCCCTCGCGGGCTCGCTGCTCGGGGCCACCGCGACGCTGAACGAGGCGAAGGCCACGGAGACCCGCGAACAGACGGCCGCCTTCGCCATCACTCCGGCGAGCGCCGCCGGCTTCGACGCGGCGACGCTGCGCAAGCTGCGCGCCGTGCCCGGTGCCGAGGTGTCCGCGACCTCGTCGAGCGCCGTCTACGTCCTGGAGGACGGCGTGTCGCTCATCAAGGACGAGGCTCGCGCCGCCGATCCCGGCCCGCCGGCCGCCACCGCACACCTGCCGATCGTCTCCGGAAGAGCCGGCGATCTCGACGACGACTCGATCATCGTCAACGAGGAATGGCAACGGCACACCGTGGGAGAGCACGTGCGGGTGTGGCTCGGCGACGGCACCCGCAAGACACTGCGGATCGCCGCGGTGATGACCGCCGGCACCGGCAACAACGGCGTCTACGTCACCCCGCGCAACACCCCGGGCGCGAGCGTCTCCCGGGTCGACGTCGCCCTCACCGACGGCGCCGACGCGCACGCCGTGGCCGCCGGGCTGCGTGCGGCGGTGCGCACCTCGGGCGGGCAGGTCTTCACCAAGGAGCAGTGGGTGCGGGCAAGTTACCCCGAGACGAACCGGACGACCCGGATGGGCTTCCTGCTGGTACTCGGCATCGCTCTCCTCTACACCGGCATCTCGCTGGCCAACACCATGGTCATGGCGACCTCCGACCGGGTCCGCGACCTGGCCGTGCTGCGCCTTGCCGGAGCCACCCGGTGGCAGGTGCTGCGACTGGTGGGCGCCGAGGCGCTGATGGTCGTGGCGGTCGGCGGAGTGCTGGGGCTCCTGGTCGCGGCGCTCAACCTGGCGGGCATGTGGAGCGCCCTGGCCCTGCTGTCGGTGCCGACCACGATCGAGCTTCCCTGGACGACCATCGGCGCAGCCGTGGCCGCCTGCGCGGCGCTCGCGGTGATCTCGTCCGTCGCCCCCGCCGCGATCACCCTGCGCCGCAGAGCGGTGGAACTGGCGGGCACCCGGGAGTGACCTTCCGCCCCGGCGCCGGCCGCCACGCTCCCCCACCCCGACCGGCGGCACTCCGCGACGCGCGGCATCCAGCCCCCGTGGCCCGCGCCGCAGAGCGCCGACGGCCGGGACGTCTCTTGGAAAGCGCCCCGACCGTCGGGGGTGCCCCGGGCAAGGTCACGGATCTCTTCGAGCGGCTCGTTGCCGCCTCCGGCCTCCCGCCGATCCGGCCACACGACCTCCGCCACGGCGCGGCCACCCGGCGCCCGAGCCGTGCGCCTCGCCACGCCCTGACCCGCCCCTGGAAAAAGCAAAAGCCCCAGATCACGGCGAGTGAGTTCTGGGGCTTCCACAGAGCCGCCTTCGGGATTCGAACCCGAGACCTACGCATTACGCGGGCCTGCAAGATCGTGACGGGTGGTGCTCCATGATCACACTCGGTCCTGTTTCCCCAGGTCAGGAACTTGTTGCCCGCGCATCCATGACGATACGTCCAACGGATGCTTCCCCGTCCGCTCACGCATCGCTCACGCAATCCGGCTGCTCCAGCCTTCAGGATCCGGGCCCGAGCTGCTTCAGCGCGGGGGGGGTACATCTCGTACTCCCGCTCGTCCCAGGGGTCACCTGAGGCCACGCGCTCGCCGGCGCGCCTCTTGAGTTCGGCCAGCGGTCCACCGGTCACCACGTAGGCGCGCCACGGCTGGAGATTCGATCCGGACGGCGCCCAGGCCGCGGCGGTCAGCACTCGCTCCAGCACCTGCCTCGGGACGGGCCGGTCGGTGAACCCGCGCACCGCCCGTCGGCTCGTGACCGCCTCATACACATCCAAAATCATCTACCTCCCTCATCTGCTTCAGGTGTCCACTTGCTTCAGTGTCCACTCGTGGACAATCCCGGCCCGCGAAATGCCCAAGGCCCTCTGCCCTTCGGCCGACCGGCGCCAGCGCATCCAGCGGGATCCAGCGGCATGCGTCAGCCGTCGACCGTCGCGACGCCCACGGTCCCTCCCACCCGAGAGCCGTGGCCCGTACATCTCGGCGGGACCGAATAGGTGCACGCGAGCCCCTCTCCGCCTGACCCGGGATCGGGGGGCGCAGCCGAGCCCCCGTCCGACGCAAGTCGCCACCGGGCGGGCGCAACGAACAGACCGCCGGGATGGGACGGGACATGCAGGAGGCCGTGATGTCAGGAGAGCCAGTCGATGTAGCGGGTGGGGGCGAGGTGGGCGTTCTTGTCGGTGAGGACGTCGCCCTTGACGACGGCGAACATGCCCGCGGTGGGGTCGGTGACGACGGTGCGGTGGTCGCCCTTGTGGGTGAGGGTGATCCGGCCCAGCTCGTCCAGGGTGAAGATGTCGGGGCCGGCGATGTTGCGGATGCCGTTCAGCGGGGCGCCAGCGGCGACCTCCGCCACCGCGGCGGCGACGTCCTTGGAGGCGATCGGCTGGATCGGCGTGGCGGGCAACCGGACGGTGCTGTCGTCGGCGGTCCAGGACAGAACGGCGTCCATGAACTCCATGAACTGCGTCGCCCGGACGATCGAGTAGGGGATCGTCCCGGCGGCGAGGAGGTTCTCCTGGAGCGCCTTGGCGCGGTAGTAGTCCAGTTCCGGTACCTGGTCCGTGCCGACGATCGAGAGGATGACGACGTGGCCGACGCTGCCCTTGCGGGCCGCGGCCAGGAGGTTGTCCATCGAGGTCTGGAAGAAGGCCGGGGAGGCTTCGTCGAAGGTCGGGGAGTTCGTCAGGTTAACGACGACGTCGGCTCCCGCCACCGCCTCGTCCAGTCCCTGGCCGCTGATGATGTCGACTCCGGTGGACTTCGAGTGCGGTACCGCCTCGTGCCCGGCGGCGGTCAGGTTCTTGACGACCTGCGACCCGATCAGTCCGGTACCACCGATGACTGCGATCTTCATGGCATGCCTTTCATGGGAGTGATGAGCGGAATATGGCATATGGATGCTGAATATGGCATATGGATGCTTACGTGGGTGTGGCATGAAACGGCACTCTGTCCGGCCGGGGAGGGGTGGCGTCACAGACCGTCGACGAACGTGACCATCTCGTCGAGCGAACCCCGGCCTATACGGGCGTCACCTGCGGTGACGTCCTCGAACCCGATCGACATGCCGCAGAAGAGGACAAGCTCGTCCGGTGGTGACAGGACCTCCCCGACTGTCCTGTGGAACTTCGCCCAGGCCATCTGCGGACAGCTGTGCAGTCCTTCGGCGCGCAGGAGCAGCATGACGGTCTGCAGATACATGCCGACGTCAGACCACTGAGGCCGGTCCATGTCACGCTCGATGTAGCAGAACAGGGCGCCGGGCGCTCCGAAACAGTCCCAGTTCGCGGCAGCGGCCCTCTGGGCGTGCCTTCAGATCCTCACGCGGAATCCCCAGAGCGCCGTAGCGCTGCTCCCCGAAGGCGGACCGCCGCTCCCGGTAGGGCGACTTCAGGGCGGCCGGGTACATCTCGTACTCCGGCTCGTCCCAGGGGTCACCTGAGGCCAGGCGCTCGCCGGCACGCTTCTTGATCTCGGCCAATGGCGCGCCGGTCACCACGTATGCGTGCCACGGCTGGATGTTCGATCCGGACGGCGCCCAGGCCGCGGTGGACAGCACCCGCTCCAGCGCCGCCGGACGGGCCCAACTCCCCGGCACCAGCCGCGGAGTCCGTTTCAACCGTAAGGGAGAAAGCGATGAACGTGGACGAGCTGTTCACCGGCGACCTGATCACCGGGGTCCCGGCCATCGAGGCCGCGCTGCTCGAAGAGCACCCCACCACCCGCCGCAACCACCCCACCACCCCCTGGTTCAATCCAGCCGCTCATGTCGAGATCGATCCCGTACGCAAGCCGAAGGCGATCGTGTGGACGGACGAGCGGGTCGCCAAGTGGGAGCAGACGGGCGAGAAGCCGTCGCCCGTGATGGTCTGGACGCCCCAACAGACCGGCGCCTTCCTCGACTTCGTCGCCGGGGACCGCCTGTACGCGATGGGGCACCTGATCGCCTTCCGCGGCCTGGGCCGTGGTGAGGCGTGCGGGCAGCCGTGGTCGGAGACGAACCTCGACACCCACTCCCTCACCGTGTCCTCGCAGCTCGTGCAGGACGGCTTGGAGGTCGAGGCATCCGACCCCAAGACCGACAGCGGCTACCGCGTCGTCGCGCTTGACGACGACACCGTCAGCGTCCTGAAGCAGCACCTCGAACGACAGGAGGCGGACCGCAAGGAGTGGGGCTCGGCCTGGGTCGAGACCGGCCACGTCTTCACCCAGGAAGACGGCTCCCGGCTCCACCCCGGCAAGGTGACCGACCTCTTCGATCGGCTCGTCGCCGCCTCCGGCCTCCCGCCGATCCGGCCACACGACCTCCGCCACGGCGCGGCCACCCGGCGCCCGAGCCGTGCGCCTCGCCACGCCCTGACCCGCCCCTGGAAAAAGCAAAAGCCCCAGATCACGGCGAGTGAGTTCTGGGGCTTCCACAGAGCCGCCTTCGGGATTCGAACCCGAGACCTACGCATTACGAGTGCGTTGCTCTGGCCATCTGAGCTAAGGCGGCGCGCTGTCCGCACTATGGTGCGATCAGCAACGTCGGTAAGTCTACACAGTTTCGGGGGGTGCTCCGTACACACCCCGGGGCACCCGCTCCCGGGGTGTGGGGCGGGGCTATGAGCAGCGTTTTCCCTTGGGGGGAAGGGTGCCGTGGAGCAGGTAGCGGTCGATCGCGGAGTCGATGCAGGCGCTGCCGCGGCCGTAGGCGGTGTGGCCGTCGCCGACGTAGGTGAGGAGGGTCGCGGAGGAGAGCTGGGAGGCGAGGGACTGGGCCCAGGGGTACGGGGTCGCCGGGTCGCGGGTGGTGCCGACCACCAGGATCGGGGCGGCGCCCTTCGCCACGATGCGGTGGGGTTCGCCGGTCGGCTTCACCGGCCAGTACGCGCAGTTCAGGGAGGCCCAGGCCAGGCCCTCACCGAAGACCGGGGACGCCTTTTCGAAAGCGGGCAGGGCCTTCTCCACCTGCTCGGGGGTGGAGAAGGCGGCGGGGAGGTCCAGGCAGTTCACAGCCGCGTTGGCGAACATCAGGTTCGCGTACTTGCCGTCGGCGTCCCGCTCGTAGTAGCTGTCCGACAGGGCGAGCAGACCCGAACCGTCCCTCTCCTTCATCGCCGAGGTGAGCGCCCCGCGCAGCTGCGGCCACGCCGCCTCGTCGTACATCGCCGCGATCACCCCCGTCGTCGCGAGCGCCTCGCCGAGCTTGCGGCCGTCCGGGTCGTCCGTCGGGATGGGCGCCTTGTCGAGCTGCTGGAAGAACGCCTTCAGGTTCTTGCCCACCTGCTCCGGACTCGTGCCCGCCCCGCCCAGCGGACAGTCGCTGTGGCGCACGCAGTCCTTCGCGAAGGACCGGAAGGCCGTCTCGAAGCCCGCCGTCTGGTCCTCGTTGAGTTTGCGGGCGCCGATGGAGGGGTCCATCGCGCCGTCCAGGACCATGCGGCCCACCCGGTCCGGGAAGAGCCCGGCATACGTCGCCCCCAGGAACGTCCCGTACGAGGCCCCGACATACGTCAGCTTCTGGTCGCCCAGCGCGGATCGCACGATGTCCATGTCGCGGGCCGCCTCCACCGTGGAGACGTGCCGGAGCAGCTCGGGCGAGCGCGCGCCGCAGCCTTCGGCGAACTTCTGGTACGCGTCGACCAGTTGCCCCGTCTCCTTCTTGTCGTCCGGAGTCGTGTCCGTCTGCGTGTACGTGTCCATCTGGCGGCCGTTGAGGCACTCGACCGGCTCACTGCGGGCCACTCCGCGCGGGTCGACCGCGACCATGTCGTAGCGGGCACGGACCTCCGCCGGGTAGCCGATACCGGCGTACTGCTGCAAGTAGCCGACCGCCGAGCCGCCCGGACCTCCCGGGTTGACCAGCAGTGAACCGAGGGGCTTGCCCGGCCCCGTCGCCTTCTTCCGGGCGACGGCCAGCCTGATGTCGCCCGCACCCGGCTTCGCGTAGTCCAGCGGCGCCTTCACCGTGGCGCACTCGAAGCCGGGGACCCCGCAGCTGCGCCAGTTCAGCTTCTGCCCGTAGTACGGCGACAGTGCCGACGGCGTGGAGCGCGGCAGCGCGGCCAGCACCGCGTCCGCCGTAGATGCCGTCGTCGTCGAACTCCCGGAGGAGCAGGCGGAGATGAGCAGCGCGGCGGCCAGCAGCAGGCCACTCGCACGGACGGGCCAGGTCGGCCGGAGGGTGCGCCTGATGTACATCCCGCGAGCGTAACCCTGCGCGATCAATTGATCACCTTCAGTCGCGGATGCGGCTCTTACGAGTGACTGGGTCAACTTGTCGGGCGGACCTGCATAGGCATGCACGACGGCCCGCCCATGCACGGCGGCACAGCCGAGGCGGATGCGGACGGCACGCTCGCCCCGGCCGGCACCGTCATGCACGGCGGAACAGCCGAGGCGGACGCGGACGGCACGCTCGCCCCGGACGGCCCGCCCATGCACGACGCCACGGCCATGCGCGACGACAACTACGACGCCGTACGTCCACCATGCACCCGGCGCGATGGTCGCGCCCGGGCACTCCGGTGCTCCAGCCCGCCCTCGGCCCGCCCTCGGCCCGCCCTCGGCCCGCCCTCCGCTCGCTCTCAGCCGGCCCTCGCCCTGCTTGAGCCCGGCTTCAGCCGGCCCGCAGCGCCATCGTCATGGCCTCCACCGCCAGCAGCGGGGCCACATTGCGGTCCAGGGCCTCGCGGCACGCGGCGATCGCTTCGATGCGGCGCAGGGTGGTCTCCGGCGAGCTGCCGCGCGCGAGGCGCTCCAGGACGTCCTCGGCGTCCATGTTGGCGATGGCCAGACGGGAGCCGAGCTGGAGGGCGAGCACGTCGCGGTAGAACCCGGTGAGGTCGATCAGGGCCAGGTCCAGGCTGTCGCGCTGCGTACGCGTTCTTCGGCGCTTCTGCCGGTCCTCCAGCTCCTTCATGATCCCGGCGGTGCCACGCGGCATACGGCCGCCCTGGGCCGCGCCGAGGGCCGCCTTCATGTCGTCGGTCTCCTTCACGTCGACTTCCTCGGCGAGCTGCTTGGCGTCCTCGGATGCCGTGTCGATCAGCTCCTGCGCCGCCTTGAGGCAACCGCCGATGTCGTCGATCCGCAGCGGGAGCTTGAGGACGGCGGCGCGGCGCGCACGGGCGTTCGGATCCGTGGCGAGACGGCGGGCCCGGCCGATGTGCCCCTGCGTCGCGCGGGCGGCGGCCGCCGCGATGTCGGGCTCGATGCCGTCACGGCGTACGAGGATGTCGGCGACCGCGTCCACCGGCGGGGTGCGGAGGGTGAGGAGCCGGCAGCGGGAGCGGATGGTCGGCAGGACGTCCTCGATTGACGGGGCGCACAGGAGCCAGACCGTACGAGGCGCCGGTTCCTCCACGGCTTTCAGCAGGACGTTGCCCGCGCCCTCCGTGAGGCGGTCGGCGTCCTCCAGGACGATGACCTGCCAGCGGCCGGTCGCCGGCGACATCTGGGCGCGTCGGACCAGGTCCCGGGTCTCCTTCACACCGATGGAGAGGAGATCGGTGCGGACGATCTCCACATCGGCGTGGGTGCCCACCAGGCTCGTATGACAGCCGTCGCAGAAGCCGCAGCCGGGGACTCCGCCCAGCGCGCGGTCGGGGCTCACACACTGGAGGGCCGCCGCGAACGCCCGCGCCGCCGTCGAGCGGCCCGAGCCCGGCGGGCCGGTGAACAGCCAGGCATGCGTCATCCTCGACGCCTCGGGCGGCGGGGTGTGGTCGGTGGTCGCGGTCACCAGGGCGTCGGCGTCACGGGCAGCGGCGGCGAGCTGCTCGCTCACCTTCTCCTGGCCCACCAGGTCGTCCCACACGGGCACGGGGCACCGCCCTTTCGTCGCACTTTGCCTTGCCGCGTCCATTGTGCGGGCCGCCACTGACAATCGGCCCCGCTCACCCCGGCCGGGGTGGGCGGGGCCGATCCCTCACGGTGCTCCCACGGCGCTGACCGCCGGCACTCAGCGGCGGCGGCCGCTCTGCCCCTCGTCCCAGTCGTCGTCCTCGCGCGGGCCCAGCAGCTCGTCCGCCAGGGTCGGGAGGTCGTCCAGCGGAGTCTCCTCGGCCCAGTCGGAGCGGGGGCGACGGCGCGGGGTGCCCGCCTCGTCGACCTGGGGCAGCTCGCGCGTACGGTCCCCGGAACCGTCCGGCCGGTGCTCCGGCCGGGGCTCCGCCCGCTCGTCCCGGAAGAAGCCCGGCGGCACGCGGTCCGCCGGATCACCACCGGGAGCACCACCCGTCGTGGCGGCACCCGCGGAACGGCCCGCACCCCTGTCCCGTACGGGAGGAAGCACCGCGGTCTCGTCCGCCGCGCCCGGCACCACCGGGGGCAGAATCGCCGTCTCATCGACCGCGCCCGGCACCACCGGCGGCAGAACGGCAGTCTCGTCGACCGCGCCCGGCACCACCGCCGTCCCGTCCGCCGCACCCTCCGGCGTCGTCGGCACCGGCGGCTTCGGCAGCTTTGCCGTCTCTTCCACATCGGACCTGGACCTGGACCTGGACCGGGAGCCGGAGCCGGAGCCGGTCCGCGAACCGGCAGGTCCCTCGCCCGCCCGCACCGGCGGCAGCACCGCGGTCTCGTCCACCGGGCCACCCGACGCGTTCGACGGCGTCACCACCGGCGTAGGCACAGTCGTCTCGTTGTCAGGAACGGAAGTCCCGCGAGCCGAAGTCCCTGCCGAAGCCGGACCCTCCCCAACCGGACCCGTCGCAACCGGACCCGCCCCAGCCGCCGGCCCCGAAGCCGACACCGACGCCTCCGCGGAAGCTGCCGCAGCAGCCGCCGAAGCCGCCGCCGCGTCCGCTGCCACCCGTCGAGCCTCCTCGGCCCTCAGCAGTGCCTCCTCGGCCTTCCGCTGCTTCTCCAGGCGGCGCTCCTCGGCCTCCGCCCGCAGGCGCGCCTCTTCCGCCGCCTGCTGGCGCAGCCGCTCCTGCTCGGCGGCCCGGACCTGCTCCTCGGCCAGCAGGCGCGCCCGCTCCTCCTCGGCACGGCGGCGGGCCTCCTCTGCGCGCTGCCGGGCCTCCTCCGCCTGGCGCTCGGCCTCGCGCCGCTGGGCCTCCTCCAGCTCGCGCCGCTTGCGCTCCTCCTCCTCGGCGCGCAACCGGGCGAGCTGCTCCTGGCGCTCGCGCTCCAGGCGCTCCTCCTCGGCCTTGCGCGCGGCCTCTTCCTCGGCCTTGCGCCGGGCCTCCTCCTCGGCCGCCTTGCGGGCCTCCTCCTGGGCCTTCACCTCGGCCTCGGAGAGGGGCAGCATCACGTCGAGCCGGTGGCGGACGACGGTGGTGACCGCCTCGGGCTCCTGCGCGGCGTCGACGACCAGGTACCGGCCCGGGTCGGCGGCGGCGAGCGTCAGGAAACCGGACCGCACGCGCGTGTGGAACTCGACGGGCTCCGACTCCAGCCGGTCCGGCGCCTCCGTGAACCGCTCGCGCGCCGCCTCCGGTGCCACGTCCAGCAGCACCGTCAGATGCGGTACGAGCCCGTCTGTCGCCCACCGGTTGATGCGGGCGATCTCCGTCGGAGACAGATCACGGCCCGCGCCCTGGTAGGCGACGGAGGAGTCGATGTAGCGGTCGGAGATGACGACGGCGCCGCGCTCCAGCGCGGGCCGCACCACCGTGTCGACGTGCTCCGCGCGGTCCGCCGCGTACAGCAGCGCCTCCGCGCGGTGCGAAAGGCCGGCCGAGGACACGTCCAGGAGGATCGACCGCAGCCGCTTGCCGACCGGTGTGGCGCCCGGCTCCCGGGTCACCACGACCTCGTGGCCCTTGGCGCGGATCCACTCGGCGAGCGCCGCCGCCTGAGTGGACTTGCCGGCCCCGTCGCCGCCCTCCAGGGCGATGAAGAAACCGTTCGAAGCGGGCGTCGGCGACGGGTCGTCACCGCCACGCAGCGCGTCGAGCAGATCCTGCCGCAGCGGCACTCCGGAGCGGTCGTCGACCTTGGCGAGCACCAGCGCGGCGACGGGCAGCAGCAGCGCGCCGACCAACATCAGAGTGAAGGCGGCGCCCCCGTGCGCGAACACGAACTTGCCGTTTTCCAGCCGATGCGGGCCGATCGCGGCGGCCACCACGGGCGCCACCAGCGCGCCGAGCGCCACGAAGACGCGTACGACGGCGTGCAGATGTTCGGTCGTCCGCGGCCGCCGGTGCTCCTCGGCCTCCTGGTCGAGCAGCGCGTGCCCGGTGTTCGCGGCGACGCCCGCGCCGATGCCGGCGAAGGCGACGATCAGCAGCACCGTGGTGACGTCCGGGACCAGCCCGGCGGCCAGCAGCGCGATGCCGGTGAAGGCGATGGCCAGCGCGAGCAGCCTGCGCCGGGACAGCGACGGCAGCACCGAGGGGGCCGTACGGATGCCGATGACGACGCCTCCGGTGAGGCCCAGCACCAGCAGCCCGTACGTCACCGGTCCGCCGCCCAGGTCCTTGGCGTGCAGCACGGACACGGCGACGGCGGCCGCGATCGCCCCGGCGACCGCCGCGCAGGCGAGCACCAGCAGCGGGATCACGCCGGTACGGCCCTTGTCGACACCGGTGCCGGTCTTGGGGCGGCGCAGTCCCTCCAGGGGCGAGCGCGCGCGCGGGGTGCGTGCGTCGGGCAGTTCGATGAAGGTGAGCACCGAGAGCGAGGCGGCGAAGAGTCCGGCCGCGACGTACGAGGCGAGGGCCGCCTGGTGCAGGTCGAACCAGTCGATCCCGGCACCCAGCAGGTTGTTGACGAGCGAGACCGCGACGAGCGTGGCGGCCGCGAGCGGCACCGCCATGAAGGCCGTACGCAGCGACAGGCGCCGCAGCGCGTCCATGTGGTCCGGCAGCGGGCGCACCGTGGCGCCCTCCGGGGGCGGCGCGGGCAGCAGCGCGGGCGCCGCGCTCTCCCGGCTCACCGTCCAGAACCGCTCGGCGACACCGGTCACGAAGGCGGTGACGAGGAGGACGGCGAGCACGTCGCTCGGGGTCCAGTCGATCCACAGGGGCGCGACGATGAGGAGTGCGGCCCGCAGGCCGTCGGCACCGACCATGGTCCAGCGCCGGTCGAGCGGGCCCTCCTGGGACGTCAAGGATGTGAGCGGCCCGAGGAGTACGGCTCCGAAGAGCAGCGTCGCCAGAACGCGCGCCCCGAAGACGGCCGCGACGGCGAGGGCCACGCCTCGGTAGCCACCGCCGAAGGAACCCTCGGAGATCGCCGCCTGGAGGGCGAGGACGACCAGCACAAGCAGGGCCAGGGCGTCGGCGACACCTCCTACGAGCTGTGCGCTCCAGAGCCGCTTCAACTGCGGCTGGCGCAGCAGCGCGCGGACGGCACGCTCGCGGGAATCTGCGACCAGGGCGTCGTCGGGGGCCGGAGTATGGGCCGTTGGCTGCTCGGCTCGCGTCATCCTGACAGCCTATCCGGACCCACTGACTCCCCGAAGGGGCGGCCGAACATACGGGCGCCCCCACACCTGACGGTGTAGGGGCGCACGCACATCGAGCACCGAGGGACGCGCCCTCCGGGGCCGCCGTCTTCGTACTGAAGGCTCAGCCCTCCGAAGCCGCCACCGTCGTACAGAAGACTCAGCCCTCCGAAGCCGCCACCGTCGTACAGAAGGCTCAGCCCTCCGAAGCCGCCGTCTTCTTCGCGGCGGTCTTCTTGGCGGGTGCCTTCTTGGCGGCCGTCTTCGAAGTCGTCGTCTTCTTTGCGGCCGTTTTCTTGGCGGGTGCCTTCTTGGCGGGCGCCTTCTTGGCAGTCGCCTTCTTCGCGGTCTTCTTGGCCGGGCCCTTGGCACGCTTCTCGGCGAGCAGTTCGAAGCCGCGCTCCGGGCTGATCTCCTCGACGCTGTCATCGGACCGCAGGGTCGCGTTGGTCTCGCCGTCGGTCACGTACGGCCCGAAACGGCCGTCCTTGACGACGACGGGCTTTCCGCTGACCGGGTCCTCGCCCAGCTCCTTCAGCGGCGGCTTGGCGGCCGCACGGCCACGCTGCTTGGGCTGCGAGTAGATCTCCAGCGCCTCTTCGAGCGTGATGGTGAAGAGCTGGTCCTCGGCCTGCAGCGAGCGCGAGTCCGTGCCCTTCTTCAGGTACGGCCCGTAGCGCCCGTTCTGCGCGGTGATCTCCACGCCTTCGGCGTCCTTGCCGACGACGCGCGGCAGCGACATCAGCTTCAGCGCGTCGGCCAGCGTCACCGTGTCGAGCGACATCGACTTGAACAGCGACGCCGTACGCGGCTTGACGGCGTTCTTGCCCGTCTTCGGGGTGCCCTCGGGGAGCACCTCGGTGACGTACGGGCCGTAGCGGCCGTCGCGAGCGATGATCTGGTGGCCCGACTCGGGGTCGGCGCCGAGCTCGAAGTCACCGCTCGGCTTGGCGAGCAGCTCCTCCGCGAGGTCGACCGTCAGCTCGTCCGGGGCCAGATCCTCGGGCACATCGGCGCGCTGGTGGTTCTCGGAGTCCTTCTCGCCGCGCTCGACGTAGGGCCCGTAGCGGCCGACCCGCAGCACGATGTCGTTGCCGACCGGGAAGGACGACACCTCGCGGGCGTCGATCGCGCCCAGGTCGGTGACGAGCTCCTTGAGGCCGCCGAGGTGGTCGCCGTCGCCGTTGCCGGCCTCGGCGGCACCGGCCGCCTCGCCCTCGCCGAAGTAGAACCGCTTCAGCCACGGCACGGCCTGCGCCTCGCCGCGCGCGATGCGGTCGAGGTCGTCCTCCATCTTGGCGGTGAAGTCGTAGTCGACGAGCCGCCCGAAGTGCTTCTCCAGGAGGTTGACCACGGCGAACGACAGGAAGGACGGCACCAGGGCCGTGCCCTTCTTGAAGACATATCCGCGGTCGAGGATCGTGCCGATGATCGACGCGTACGTCGACGGGCGGCCGATCTCGCGCTCTTCGAGCTCCTTGACCAGGCTGGCCTCGGTGTAGCGGGCCGGGGGCTTGGTGGCGTGCCCGTCGACCGTGATCTCCTCGGCGGACAGCGGGTCGCCCTCGCTGACCTGCGGCAGCCTGCGCTCACGGTCGTCGAGCTCGGCGTTCGGGTCGTCCGCGCCCTCGACGTACGCCTTCAGGAAGCCGTGGAAGGTGATCGTCTTGCCGGACGCGCTGAACTCGGCGTCGCGGCCGTCGGAAGCCCTGCCCGCGATCTTCACGGTGACGGAGTTTCCGACCGCGTCCTTCATCTGCGAGGCGACGGTCCGCTTCCAGATCAGCTCGTACAGCTTGAACTGGTCGCCGGTCAGGCCCGTCTCGGCCGGGGTGCGGAAACGATCACCCGAGGGACGGATCGCCTCGTGCGCCTCCTGCGCGTTCTTGACCTTCCCGGCGTACGTCCGCGGCTGCGCCGGCAGGTAGTCGGCGCCGTACAGCTGCGTGACCTGGGCGCGGGCGGCGGAGATCGCCGTGTCCGACAGGGTCGTGGAGTCCGTACGCATGTAGGTGATGAAGCCGTTCTCGTACAGCTTCTGCGCCACCTGCATCGTCGCCTTCGCGCCGAAGCCGAGCTTGCGCGAGGCCTCCTGCTGGAGGGTCGTCGTACGGAACGGTGCGTAGGGCGAGCGGCGGTACGGCTTGGACTCGACCGAGCGGACCGCGAAGTTCGTGTTCTCCAGGGCGGCGGCCAGCGCGCGGGCGTTCGCCTCGTCCAGGTGGAGCGTGTTCGCGCCCTTGATCTGGCCGAGCGAGTCGAAGTCGCGGCCCTGCGCGACGCGCTTGCCGTCGACCGATGTCAGGCGGGCGACCAGGGAGGACGGGTCGCTCGGGTCGCCGGCGCGGCCGGTGCCGAAGGTGCCGGTCAGGTCCCAGTACTCGGCGGAGCGGAAGGCGATGCGCTCGCGCTCCCGCTCGACGACGAGGCGGGTCGCCACGGACTGGACACGGCCCGCCGACAGACGCGGCATGACCTTCTTCCACAGGACCGGCGAGACCTCGTAGCCGTAGAGACGGTCGAGGATGCGGCGGGTCTCCTGCGCGTCGACCATGCGCTGGTTGAGCTCGCGCGGGTTGGCGACGGCGCTGCGGATCGCGTCCTTGGTGATCTCGTGGAAGACCATCCGGTGGACGGGGACCTTGGGCTTCAGGACCTCCAGGAGGTGCCACGCGATGGCCTCGCCCTCGCGGTCCTCATCGGTTGCGAGGAAGAGTTCGTCGGAGTCCTTCAGCAGGTCCTTGAGCTTCTTGACCTGGGCCTTCTTGTCAGCGTTGACCACGTAGATGGGCTGGAAGTCGTGCTCGACGTCCACGCCGAGGCGGCGCACCTCGCCGGTGTACTTCTCCGGCACCTCCGCGGCGCCGTTGGGGAGGTCGCGGATGTGCCCGACGCTCGCTTCGACGACATAGCCAGGGCCGAGATAGCCCTTGATCGTCTTCGCCTTGGCAGGCGACTCGACGATGACGAGTCGGCGGCCGCCGTGTGCGGTGTCGCTGGTCGGGGACAACTTCGCTCTTCTCTCCGGTCGACGCGAGGGTCTCCCCAGGTCTTGCTCCCGGGGGTCGGGTCGTGCTGACGCTGCGGAGTGTGACGGTACATCCCGCCCCCGTGTCAAACGGGAAAAGCCCGCAACGGCCACTCGAACGGTAACCCGACTACCGCCATTCCTGCCGCCCGGCGTGTCCACCAGCCCTTTCGGGTCTATCCGGAGCGTGACTTCTCAGTTACCGGAGGTGTACTCCTCACGCGCGTCCTACACGCGCGTGAGACACCACATCCCGAGCACCAGGGCACCGGTTCCGGCGACGCTCGCGAGCGTCGCCGATGCGACGCGGTTCACACCGAGGGCGACCGGCTCGCCCCGCCGCAGCCGGATCCCGGTCCAGGCCAGCAGTCCGGCCCCGAACAGGGCGAACACCGCCCCCGCGAAGATCGCCGGTCCGCTTTCCATGAGTGTGTGTCCTTCCGCCCCGAGTCCTCAGGACGGGGAGACTGACACGCCCCGGAAGCAGACGTACGAACCCGCGGTGAACGCCGGGCGACCAGCACGCCATGGGGCCGCTCGGGCCCTGCCGGGCGCCGACCCGGATGTTGGCCGGTTCACATCCCTGGGAAGCCGGCGGCCCCACCGCCGTACCCCGCGCATCGCCGTACGGGCTGCGCCGCCGTACGAGCCGCGCCCCCGCACTACGGGCACCGTCATGCGACCCGCACCGCCGTACGAGCCGCGCCCCCGGCACTACCCGCACCGCCATACGACCTGCACGACCGCACGACCGCACGACCCGCTTCAGGAACCCCGGGTCACCCGGCCGGCTCCAGGAACCCCTGCTCCACCAGCAGCCGGATCTGTGCGGGCGTCCGGTCACGCAGCAACACCGGGTCCTCGCCGACCAGTTGGGCGATGGCGTCGAGGATGCGGCCCGCGCTCAGCGTGCCGTCGCAGACGCCCGCGAAGCCCGCGCCGACCGTGTCCACCTTGGTGGCCCGGCGCATCCCGCGGTGCTGACGCAGCACCACGTGCTCCGGGTCCTCGGCGCCGGGCAGCCCGACCTGCTCCTGGACTACCTCGGCGACCAGCTTGAAGTGCCCGGCGAGCAGGGCCGCGTCGTCGTGCGCCCGCAGATAGTCGACACGGTCGAAGTGCGCGCGCACGGTCTCGCCGAGCGGCTGCTCGACGGGGTGCGGCCATTCCTCGACCGTGATCGCGGGACGGTCGGCCGCCGCCGTCCGGCGCAGGGTGATCCAGCCGAAGCCGACCGCCTTGACCTTGCGCGCCTCGAACTCGTCCAGCCAGGCGTCGTACCGCGCCTGGTACTCGGCCGGGTCCTCACGGTGGTCACCCGCGTCGCGCAGCCACAACTCGGCGTACTGCGTGACGTCCTGGACCTCGCGCTGCACGATCCACGCGTCGCAGCCGCGCGGCACCCAGGAGCGCAGCCGGTCCTGCCAGTCCTCACCCTCCACGTGCTGCCAGTTGGCCAGGAACTGCGCGTACCCCCCTTCGTTCAGACGATCCCCCGCCTGTTGAACGAGCGTGCGGCACAGATCGTCCCCGCCCATGCCGCCGTCGCGGTAGGTGAGCCGGGCGCCGGGCGAGATCACGAAGGGCGGGTTCGAGACGATCAGGTCGTACGTCTCGTCGTCGGCGATGGGTTCGAAGAGTGAGCCCTCGCGCAGGTCGGCCGCCGGGGCGCCGGAGAGCGCGAGGGTGAGCGCGGTGATGTGCAGCGCACGCGGGTTGAGGTCGGTCGCGGTCACGCGCGTGGCGTGCTGCGCGGCGTGCAGGGCCTGGATCCCGGAGCCGGTACCGAGGTCGAGCGCGGCGGCGACGGGCGCGCGGACGGTGATGCCGGCCAGGGTCGTGGAGGCCCCGCCGACCCCGAGGACGACGCCCTCCTCGCGGCTGCCGATACCGCCCGCGCCTCCGACGGCGCACCCGAGGTCGGACACGATGAACCAGTCCTCGCCGTCGGGCCCGCCGTACGGCCGGATGTCCACGGTCGCGGCGACCTCGTCCCCGCCCACCCGGGTCAGCCAGCCGCTGTCCAGACCGTCCTCGACCGGCAGCACGTCGGCCACGCGCGCGTGCGGCACCGGCTGCTGCAACAGGAAGAGCCGTACGAGCGTCTCCAGCGGCGTGTCGCCCCGGGTCGCCCGGAGCGCGGGCACGGTCTCACTGCGCGCCAGCGCCGCGTACGCGGCGGCGCCGAGCAGGTCGAGCAGTCCGTCGGCGGTGAACGAGGCGCCGAGCAGGGCGCCGCGCAGCCGAGCGGCAACGTCAACACGATCGAACGAGGGCAACGGTGACAGACTGGAGTGACTCACGCCCCCCATTGTGACCCGCGACCCGCAGCCGGGCCGTTACAGCGTCGCGGGCAGTCGTTCACCGCCGTGGCAGTCCGTTGAGCCGTGGGCGGTCGTTGACCGCCGTGAGCCGTCGTTCACCGCTCACCGCCGTGGGCCGTCGTTCACCGCTCACCGCCGTGGGCCGTCGTTCAGCCGGCAGTGCCGGGCGAATCGCGAGAAGGTCCAGCCCCGGCGCCGGCAAGGCGCACAGCACCCCGGCACCGGGGACCTCGGACGCAAGCTCAGCCCTGGGACGCCGCCGGAGAAGCGGACGCGCCCTTGCAGCTCTCCTGCTGCGCCATCGCCTTGCCCACATCCCCCTCCTCAAGGTTCTTCAGCGCGTCGTTCCCGCTCTGGCTCAGCTTGTCCAGCTGGGTCGCGATGTCCTTGAGGCCGTCCGCGAACTTGGCCTGGTCCTTGGTGTTGAGCTGGTCGACCTGCTTCTTCAGGTCGGCGTACGACGTGGAGATGTCGTCGAGCTCCTTGACCGCGTCCGTCTTCTTCTTCTCGCCGTCGGTGACCGCCGGCGCGC
Source organism: Streptomyces sp. NPDC058246 (assembly GCF_042881985.1). NCBI lineage: Bacteria > Bacillati > Actinomycetota > Actinomycetes > Kitasatosporales > Streptomycetaceae > Streptomyces > Streptomyces sp. NPDC058246. The sequence goes on from NZ_JBHVWZ010000010.1 coordinate 165,803, forward strand.
CCGCCTTGTCGACAGCGGTGCCGATCGCCTTGTAGGCGTCGGACATGTCCTGGAAGGCCTGCGCGTCCGTCTTCTGGACGTCTTCCGGCTTGCTGTTGTCCGAGGTCTCCTTCTGGATCGCGGCGTTGGCGGCCTCGATCTTCTTGGCCTGCGGCTGCACCGCGTCGCAGACCTGCTTGGCCCAGGAGTTCAGCTTGTCGTTGTTGTTGTTGTCGCTGCTGCATCCCGACAGCGCCAGTACGAGTACCGCACCGCCGGACAGTGCGGCCGCGAGCTTCTTGTTCACCGGATTGGTCCCTTCCATGGCTCTCGGCCCCGGAACATACACGCCGAGTGGACGACAGCCCCGAGTCGAATGTCCGCTAAGACTCCTTTTGAAGCCATTTGCACCAAGCGAGAGAAGGCTCACGGAGAGGGTGTGAACACACACAGGGCGGGGGGGGGGGGGCCCCCAAACCCCCCGGCCCCCCCCCCCTGTACCCCCACCCAACCCACCCCGGGGGCCGGGCCCCCCCCGCCGC
>NZ_JBHVWZ010000010.1:166333-297157 GCF_042881985.1 Streptomyces sp. NPDC058246
TTCCTGCTGTTCTTTTGTTTTTCTCTTCCCGTGGTCTACACCCCCCCGGGGGGGGCGGCCCCCCCCCCCAACCCCCCCCCCCCCCCCGCCCGTTGACCCGCATCCGACCAGGCACGGGGTCCGTGCCTCGCCGGACGGAGGCCTTGCGGCTACGAAACCACCGCAGGGTCAGGTGACTTGGTCACCCTTTCCGCGTTGCCTTCGTCACCCACGGCGATCCCGCGCCGCTTGGAGATGTACACCGCGCCCACGATCACCACAAGCGCGAGGACGGCGATGAGAACCCGTACGGCCACGTTCTTGTCGTCGCCGTACGAGAACTTGACGACCGCGGGCGCGATGAGCAGCGCCACCAGGTTCATCACCTTCAGCAGCGGGTTGATCGCGGGTCCCGCGGTGTCCTTGAACGGGTCGCCGACCGTGTCGCCGATCACCGTCGCGGCGTGCGCCTCGCTGCCCTTGCCGCCGTGGTGACCGTCCTCGACGAGCTTCTTCGCGTTGTCCCACGCACCGCCGGAGTTGGCGAGGAAGACCGCCATCAGCGTGCCGGTGCCGATCGCGCCCGCGAGGAACGAACCGAGCGCGCCGACCCCGAGCGTGAAGCCGATCGCGATCGGGGTGAGGACGGCGAGCAGCCCGGGCGTGGCGAGTTCACGCAACGCGTCCTTGGTGCAGATGTCGACGACGCGCCCGTACTCGGGCTTCTCGGTGTAGTCCATGATCCCGGGGTGCTCGCGGAACTGCCGCCGCACCTCGTAGACCACGGCCCCGGCGGACCGCGAGACCGCGTTGATCGCCAGCCCCGAGAAGAGGAAGACGACCGCGGCGCCCGCGATGAGACCCACCAGGTTGTTGGGCTGGGAGATGTCCATCATCAGGTTCATCGGCGCGCCCGCGCCGGAGACCTTCTCGCCCACGTCGCTCGCGGCCGTGGTGATCGCGTCCCGGTACGAGCCGAACAGCGCGGAAGCCGCGAGGACGGCGGTCGCGATGGCGATGCCCTTGGTGATGGCCTTGGTGGTGTTGCCGACGGCGTCCAGGTCGGTGAGCACCTGCGCGCCCGCACCCGTGACGTCGCCGGACATCTCGGCGATGCCCTGCGCGTTGTCGGAGACCGGTCCGAAGGTGTCCATGGCGACGATGACGCCGACCGTGGTGAGCAGTCCGGTTCCGGCGAGGGCCACCGCGAAGAGCGCCAGCATGATCGACGTACCACCGAGCAGGAACGCCCCGTACACGCCGAGCCCGATCAACAGGGCGGTGTAGACGGCCGATTCGAGACCCACCGAGATACCGGCGAGGACGACGGTGGCCGCGCCGGTGAGCGAGGTCTTGCCGATGTCCCGTACGGGACGGCGGGTGGTCTCGGTGAAGTAGCCGGTCAGCTGCTGGATCAGCGCGGCCAGCACGATGCCGATCGCGACCGCGACCAGCGCGAGGATCCGCGGATCGCCGCTCTTGGCCTTGATCGCCGCGTCCGTGACACCGCTCAGATCGGCGTACTTCGCCGGGAGATAGATGTAGACGGCCGTGGCCACCAGCACCAGCGAGATCACCGCGGAGATGAAGAAGCCGCGGTTGATCGCGGACATGCCGCTGCGGTCGGAGCGCCGGGGCGCCACCGCGAAGATGCCGACCATCGCGGTGAGTACGCCGATCGCCGGCACGATCAGCGGGAACGCGAGACCGGAGTCGCCGAACGCCGCCTTGCCGAGGATCAGCGCGGCGACGAGCGTGACGGCGTACGACTCGAAGAGGTCGGCCGCCATGCCCGCGCAGTCGCCGACGTTGTCGCCCACGTTGTCGGCGATGGTCGCGGCATTACGCGGATCGTCCTCCGGAATGCCCTGCTCGACCTTGCCGACCAGGTCGGCGCCGACGTCGGCGGCCTTGGTGAAGATGCCGCCGCCGACACGCATGAACATGGCGATCAGCGCGGCACCGAGCCCGAAGCCCTCCAGGACCTTCGGCGCGTCGGCCGCGTACACCAGCACCACACACGAGGCGCCCAGCAGACCGAGCCCCACCGTGAACATGCCGACTACGCCGCCCGTGCGGAAAGCGATCTTCATGGCTTTGTGCGAGACGGCGGTGAGATCCTTTTCGGGCTCACCCTCCGCCGGGGTCGCTTCCCTTGCCGCGGCGGCCACGCGGACATTGCTCCGTACGGCGAGCCACATACCGATATAGCCGGTGGTCGCCGAGAACGCCGCGCCGATCAGGAAGAAGATCGATCGGCCCGCACGCTGATTCCAGTCGTCCGCGGGCAGCAGCATGAGCAGGAAGAACACCACGACGGCGAATACGCCGAGCGTGCGCATCTGCCGCCCCAGGTAGGCATTCGCGCCCTCCTGGATCGCCGTAGCGATCTTCTTCATGCTGTCGGTGCCCTCGCCCGCCGCGAGCACCTGGCGCACCAGGATCCCGGCGACCGCGAGCGCCGCGAGCGCGACGGCCCCGATGACCATCACGATGAGACGATTGTCGTCGGTCAGTACTGCGGCTGCGAAGGTTGTGGGTTGGTCAAACTGATGAGGGGTAGAAAGCCCCGCCATTCGTCCTCCTTGACGCCTGTGCTGAGCTCAAGATGTGGACGGATTGTAGGTACCGGAACCTGATCAAAACAGTGCTCGGTAAACGGAATTGGCCTACACATGCTCTTCAGCAAATGATCGACGGGCTTCCAAGGAACCCAAAAGAGGTAATGCCCCAAAAGCGTTGACGCTTGATCAAATAATCGCGTGATTGATCGTGAATTAATTCACGAAAAGGCTGAAGCCCAGGCGGCACAGGCGAAGGCGCCCAGGCGGGGCATACACGGGGCATGCAAAAAGGGCCCCGCCGAGCAGGGCCCTTCGTGTGTGTACGGAGATGCAGCCGGGTCTGGGATCCGGCTGCGCTGGGGAGGTGATCAGGGAACGAGCACGGCCGGCGGCGTGGTGGGCCAGCTCATCCTGATCAGTCCGCCGTTCTCCCCGGCGGTGACCTCCACGTCGTCGACGAGGCCGCTGATGACCGCGAGGCCCATCTCGTCCTCCTCGGCGTCCGCGTCCGAGCCACCGGGGGATGCGCCGGGCACCGTCTCACCGGGCGCCGTACGCGGCGCCTCGTCGCCGACCTCGATGGAGAACTGCTTCTCCTCCTCGATCAGCGTCACCCGCACCGGCGCCGAGATGCCGCCGCTCTGGTGAAGTCCGACGGCACGAGAGCAGGCCTCGCCGACGGCGAGCCTGACCTCGTCGAGTACGGCCTCGTCCACTCCGGCCCTGCGCGCCACCGCTGCCGCCACCAGTCGGGCGGTCCTGACGTGCTCGGGCAGCGCGCTGAAGCGGAGTTCAACGGTGGCCATGCATCCCCCTCAGACTACGGGCGTGCTGTCTGGGGACCGGGCCGAGGGCCCAGTCCCCCCACTTGTTCGGACCGGGCCCACGACCCGGGTGACGGTGGTCAGTCGGTGGCGTTGACCGCCTCCTCCACCGAGGTGTGGATCGGGAACACCTTGGTGAGACCGGTAATACGGAAGATCTTCAGAATGCGCTCCTGGTTGCAGACCAGTCGCAGCGAGCCCTCATGGGCCCGCACACGCTTCAGGCCGCCCACCAGCACGCCGAGCCCGGTGGAGTCGAGGAAGTCCACGCCCTCCATGTCGACGACAAGGTGGAAATTGCCGTCGTTCACCAGCTCGACCAGCTGCTCGCGCAGCTTGGGCGCGGTATATACATCGATTTCGCCGCCGACCTCGACGACCGTACGGTCGCCGTTAGGGCCGGACACATTGCGAGTCGACAGAGACAGGTCCACGGATCCTCCAGCACCTTGCTATCGAGCGGTCGCCCCATGGGACACCTCGGCAGAGCCCCCTGGACGGTTCGCCAGCCGCGATGGCATTCAATCACTTACGGCAGGCGTGCACGACGCCTTGGGTCCATTGTCCGTCACGCCAGTGACACACTCGATGCCGATGGCCAAGAATCACCGATCCGATCGATCCTCGACGGACACCGCTTCCCGCCCCTCGCCGGGCACGGTCCTGGACCGGCTCGCCTCGGGGCCGAGCCGGGCTTCGCGCATCACTCATACGGAGCACTTGCCCCCGCGTGCGGGTCGCCATGCCGTCTGGCCGGACCGGATCCGCTCGGAGGTCATCGCCGCGGTCCAGGCCGCGGGCATCGAACACCCCTGGGCCCACCAGGCACGGGCCGCCGAGCACGCCCTGGACGGTGAGTCGGTGATCGTCGCCACGGGCACGGCCTCCGGCAAGTCCCTGGCGTACCTCGCCCCGGTCCTGACAGCCCTCCTGGACGGCTCCGAGGCCCCGAACGGCCGCGGCGCCACCGCCCTGTACCTGGCCCCGACGAAGGCCCTCGCGGCCGATCAGTGCCGATCGGTGAAGGAACTTTCACAACCTTTGGGCCATGCCGTACGCCCAGCCGTGTACGACGGTGACACTCCCTTCGAGGAACGCGAGTGGGTCCGTCAGTACGCCAACTACGTCCTGACCAACCCCGACATGCTGCACCGCGGGATATTGCCCTCCCACCCCCGCTGGTCCTCCTTCCTGCGCGCCCTGAAGTACGTCGTCATCGACGAGTGCCACACCTACCGCGGCGTCTTCGGCTCCCACGTCGCCCAGGTGCTGCGCCGGCTGCGCCGCCTGTGCGCCCGCTACGGCGCCTCCCCCGTCTTCCTGCTGGCCTCCGCCACCGCCGCCGAGCCCTCGGTCGCGGCACGCCGGCTGACCGGCCTCCCCGTCGTCGAGGTCGCCGACGACGCCTCTCCCCGTGGGGAACTGGTGTTCGCCCTCTGGGAGCCCCCGCTCACCGAGCTGCACGGCGAGAAAGGCGCACCCGTACGGCGTACCGCCACCGCCGAGACGGCCGACCTACTGACCGACCTCACCCTCCAGGGCATGCGCTCGATCGCCTTCGTACGGTCCCGGCGCGGCGCCGAGCTGATCTCGGTGATCGCCCAGGAACGCCTCGCCGAGATCGACCGCTCACTGGCCCGGCGCGTCGCCGCCTACCGCGGCGGCTACCTCCCCGAGGAACGCCGCGCCCTCGAGCGCGCCCTGCACTCCGGCGAACTCCTAGGCCTCGCCGCCACCACCGCCCTCGAACTCGGCGTCGACATCTCCGGCCTGGACGCCGTCGTCATCGCCGGCTACCCGGGCACCCGCGCCTCCCTGTGGCAGCAGGCGGGCCGCGCGGGCCGCTCGGGGCAGGGCGCGCTGGCGATCCTCGTCGCCCGCGACGACCCGCTGGACACGTTCCTCGTGCACCACCCCGAGGCGCTGTTCGACCAGCCCGTGGAATCCACCGTCCTCGACCCCGACAACCCTTACGTCCTCGCCCCGCACCTGTGTGCAGCCGCCGCCGAAATACCCCTCACCGACGACGACTTGGAGCTGTTCGGGCCGGCCACCGCCGGCCTGCTGCCGCAGCTGGAGGCCGCGAAGCTGCTCCGCCGCCGGACGAAGGCCTGGCACTGGACGCGCCGGGAGCGGGCCGCCGACCTGACCGACATCCGCGGGGAGGGCGGCAGCCCGGTGCAGGTCGTCGAGGCCGGGACCGGGCGACTGCTCGGCACGGTCGACGCGGGCGCCGCGCACACGGCCGTCCACGAGGGTGCGGTTCACCTGCACCAAGGCCGCACGTACCTGGTGCGCAAGCTGGACCTGGAGGACTCCGTCGCGCTGGTCGAGCAGGCCGACCCGCCGTATTCGACGGTCGCCCGCGACACGACCTCCATCGCCGTCCTGGAGACCGACGTCGAAGTCCCCTGGGGCGACGGCCGGTTGTGCTACGGCTCCGTCGAAGTCACCAACCAAGTCGTCTCCTTCCTACGTCGACGTGTCATCACCGGCGAAGTGCTCGGCGAGACGAAACTCGACCTCCCTCCTCGTACGCTCCGTACCCGCGCCGTCTGGTGGACGGTCACCGAGGACCAGCTCGACGCGGCCCGCATCAACCCGGAGATCCTCGGCGGCGCCCTGCACGCCGCCGAGCACGCGTCGATCGGCATGCTGCCGCTCTTCGCCACATGCGACCGCTGGGACATCGGCGGCGTCTCCATCCCCCTGCACCCGGACACGCTCCTGCCCACCGTCTTCGTGTACGACGGCCACCCGGGCGGCGCGGGGTTCGCCGAGCGTGCCTTCCACACGGCCCGCTCCTGGCTCACCGCCACCCGCCAGGCCATCGCCTCCTGCGAGTGCGACGCCGGCTGCCCCTCCTGCATCCAGTCCCCCAAGTGCGGCAACGGGAACGATCCCCTGCACAAACGGGGGGCCGTACGGCTCCTCACAGAGCTGCTGCGGGCGGCACCGGAGGACTGAGCGCGACTCAGAGCGACTCAGAGCGACTGAGAGCGACTGAGAACGCGTGACGGCTTCGGAGCGAGGCTTGAGCGCCGGGGCGGAGGCGGAGGCGGCTTTGAGCGCGTGGCACCTCCCGCGAACGGGCTCAGTGCGAGATGCGGCGCGGTAGCTCCCGCCGGGCCGGAGTCCACCCGCCCGGGTGTGTCCGGTGTCTCCTGTCGAACCGTGCTCGGCCGGCGCAGTCGGTCCCCCCGCACCAGGTTCGACGAACCCCGCCGGCCCCGCTCTCGACCTGACCTGCGCGGCGAACGGGCCCCGTCCCGACGTCGCCGTCACGTCCGAGGTCTCGCCCTCGACCGCGCACCGGACGAGCCGAGTGCGCTGGGCCCGGGCCACACGATCCGCCTTGGCACAGGCCCCCGTTGAGCCGTCCATCCAGTGGTCCGCCGCGGCGAGTGCCGCCATGTCGGCCGCCCCCGCCGCGCGGTGCCGGGTCACGACTGCCTGTCCCATGGCCAGCACGGCCCCGAACACGACACACAACACGGCGATCGCCCCGACGGCCCAGACGGTCGCCGATCCTCTGTCCGAGTCAAGAGCCCGCCTGCCGCGAAGGGGGCGCGCGTCCCAAAGGAGACGTGCGTCGAGAAGGAGACGCGTGTCCCGACGGGCGCGTGCATCCCGACGGAGGCGTGCGTCGCACAGGGTCCACCTATCCCGAGGCGTCCACGAGTCCCGAAGGGGCTTCTCCCCCGCGCGGGCCCTCATCCCCCGGAGAGTCCGCGCAGCCCAACCACCTCCCCTCATCGGCCCACCACCCCCACCGTCTCCTCCGCCAGAGCCACGGCCTCGTCGCTCAGCTCCACGGAGAGCGCGCCGGGGCCCGGCGTACGCGCGGTGACTCTCACTCGGACCAGGTCGTCCTCCCGGCTCACCGTGACCCGCGCGCCCCGCGGTGCCGCCCGGTGCGCCGTCGCCAGGACCTTGTCGGGCGGGTCCTGGCGGGCCGCCGCGCGGGCGCCCGCCCTCGCCGCGTCCACGCACTGGATCTGCGCGGACGCGGCGAGCAGGGCCCAGACCAGCGCCATTCCGACAAGCACCAGCGAGGGCAGCACCACGGCAGCCTCCGCGGTCACGAATCCACGGTCCCGACAACTGCGCGGACAGCTCCCCGTCGCCGGCGTACGCAGGCCCCGTTCACATCTGGACATTGAGCGCCCGCCCCACGATGCCCTGCAGCTCCCCGCCGACCTGCCCGCTCGTCACCACCTTGTAGAGCACGGCCGCGAACGCCACCGCCGCGATGATTCCCACCGCGTACTCGGAGGTGACCATCCCCGCGTCCCTCCGCACCGCCAGGCCGAGCATCCACGCCCGCACCCGCTCACGTCCCCGAACGACTCCTCGTACCGTCTTGCGCATCTCAACCCCCGTAAGGTTCAACCCTGTTGATCACTAGCCGTGCTCACTTGCCAGTGCGTTCACTTGATCACTTGCCGGTCTCGCCCGTCTGCCGTCACCCCCCTCACCCACCACCACCTCGCAACAACCCCCCGGCCAGCCCGATCACCACGGGCAGTACGCCGATCGCGATGAAGGCGGGCAGAAAGCACAGCCCCACGGGCGCGGTGACCATGACGGCCGCCCGACGTGCTCGGGCCGTCGCCCCGCGCCCCCATTCGGCGCGGGCCTCCGCGGCCAGCCGCCCGACGGGCACCGCCGCGGGCACGCCCGACTCTCCCGCTCGCTCCAAGAGGCGCGCCAACCCCTGAGCACCCGGCATCGACGCCAACGCCCGCCACGCTTCGGCCGGTTCACCGCCGAGCCGGACCTCGGCCGCGCCGCGCGCGAGGCGCTCCCCTACAGGGCCACCCAGGGCCTCGCCCACGGCCTGGGCCGCCACCACGGGGCCCGCCCCGGCGGCGATGCAGGCGGCCACCAGGTCGGCCGCGAGCGGGACTTGCCGGGTGGCCCGCGCCGTGTCGTACGCCTCCGCCTGCCCCGATCCCGGTCCCAACCGCCGCCGCCACCGCCAGACCCCGAGCCCGGCAGCCAGCCCCACCAGCACCCCGGCGAGACCCCCGACCAGCACCCAGCCGGCGCACACCACCCCCGCCACCGGCAGCCATCGCCGCCCCGCGCCCCGCACTTCGAAGCGCCGTCTCGCAGGCGTCTCCGCCAGGGCCAGCAGCGCGGTCAGTCGTCGACGCACCCGCCGTTCGTGCCGCGCCGCCCAGAACGACTGGGCCAGCCACCCGAGCGTCAGCGTCCCGCACATCACCGCCCCCAGCCTGTGGACAACTTCCCCGCTCATGCCTCCTCAGCTCCCCTCACGATGCGCAGCGCCCACCACAGGCCCACGCTCTCCAGCACCCCGCCGACCAGCAGGCAGCCCAGTCCGGCGCCGGTGCGCAGCAATACGTGCAGCGGATCGGCGCCCAGCGCGGTGCCGAGGAGGAGCCCCAGGACCGGCAGACCCGCGAGCATCACGGCCGTCGAGCGGGCTCCGGCCAACTGGGCTCGTAGATCGGCCCTTTGGTCACGCTCGGCGCGCAACGCGCCCTCCAGTCGGTCGAGTCCCGCCGCGAGACCCGCGCCTCGGTCCACCGCCACCCGCCAGCACGCGGACAGTCCCGCCAGCCCGTCCGCACCCGGCTGCCGTGCCGCATCGGTGAGAGCGCCCGGCACATCCCCACCGAACTTCGCCGCCGCCAGCACCACCGACCGTGCCTCGCCGAGGCCGCCCGCATCACGCGCTGCCCGGAGCAGCGCCTCGCCCGGCTGCCGCCCGGCCCGCACCTCCCCGGCGAGGGCACCGCACAGGGCGATCACCGCATCGCCCCGACGCTCCCGCTCCCGCCTCGCCTCCCCGGCCCGCCGTACCCGCCTGAGCAGGGGAACTCCGGCCGCTCCGAGGAGCAGGGGCACCACGGACGCGCCCAACAGCGCGAGCACCAACCCGGCCACCAGCGACCAGCCTTCGGCCCGCAGCCGCCCGCGCACCCGCCGCCATCCGCCGAGCGCCCTCTGCCACGACGGCGGACCGGCCGTCACCACCCCGCCGCCCGCGCACAGCAGCCGCGCCCTGCGCGCACCCGAATCCCAGTCGCCCATCAACCAGGCCGCCGCCCCGGCACACGCCATGGCCGCCCCCACCGACAGCTCACCGACCGCCCTCACCACAGCCCACTCCCTTCACTCCCGTCCCGGAGCAGCCCCCGCAGCCGCTCCCAGCCCCGCTCGTACGCGAACGCCTCCGCGCCCCACCGCAGCGCCGGCACCGTCACCACCAGCCCCGACGAGTCGCGCTCCAGCACATGCACCTCAGCGATCCGCCGCCGCCCCGCCCGGTCGCGTACGAGATGCAGGACCACGGACAGCGCCGCCGCCAACTGGCTGTGCAGGGCCGCCCGGTCGAGCCCCGCGGCCGTACCCAGCGCCTCCAGGCGGGCCGGGACCTGCGCCGCCGCGTTCGCGTGCACCGTGCCGCAGCCGCCCTCATGGCCCGTGTTCAGAGCGGCCAGCAGGGACACGACCTCCGGCCCGCGCACCTCGCCGACCACCAGCCGGTCCGGTCTCATGCGCAAGGCCTGCCGGACCAGGTCCTGCAACGCGACGAGCCCCACGCCCTCCTGGTTGGCGGGACGCCCCTCAAGACGCACCACATGGGGATGGTCGGGACGCAGCTCCGCCGAGTCCTCGGCGAGCACGATCCGCTCCCCGGGTCCGACCAGCCCCAGCAGCGCGCTCAACAGCGTCGTCTTGCCGGAGCCCGTCCCTCCGCTGATCAGGAAGGACAGCCGGGCGTCCAGCAGGGCTCTCAGCACCCGGTCCCCGCCGGGCGGCACCGTCCCCGCGGCCACCAACTCGTCGAGCGTGAACGCCCGCGGCCGTACGACGCGCAGGGACAGACAGGTGGAGCCGACGGCGACCGGTGGCAGCACCGCGTGCAGGCGGGTGCCGTCCGGAAGCCGGGCGTCGACCCAGGGGCGGGCGTCGTCGAGCCGTCGTCCGGCCACGGCCGCGAGGCGCTGCGCGAGGCGTCGTACGGCCGCCGCGTCAGGAAAGGAGACGGCCGTCAGCTCCAGGCCGCCGCCCCGGTCCACCCAGACCCGGTCCGGCGCGGACACCAGCACATCGGTGACGGACGGGTCGGCGAGCAAGGGTTCCAGCGGGCCGCTGCCCACCAGCTCGGAGCGCAATCGCTCGGCCGCGCCCAGGACTTCGGCGTCCCCGAGCACCCTTCCCTGTTCGCGCAGTGCCTGTGCCACGCGCGCGGGGGTCGGCTCGGAGCCGCTCTCGGCAAGCCACTGCCGCACTCCGTCCAGCAGCTCCGTACCCTCATCGGGCAGCGGGCCCGCATGCCCGTACGGCATCCCCTTACGGGCATCGCGCAGTTCAGCACGCCCGCCCAACAAGCCCGCATGCCCATCCCACGCTTCCGTCGGCCCGTTGGGCAAGGCCGCGTGCTCGAACGGCAACCTCCCACGCCCGTCCCGAGGTCCCGCACGCCCCTCCGGCGAGCCCGCAGGCCCCTCCCGCGCCCTCGCACGCCCCTCAAGCCCCGCCCCGCGGTCCATCCTCGTATCGGCGTCCCAGCTCATACGCCCCCGCCTTCCACAGGGAGCCGGTCCCAGAAGGCCGCGCAGAACCGGGCGAGCGGTCCTCGGGCCGCTCCCCCGGGTGGCGGACCTCCGTCCAACGGCGAGGGTTCGGCGGGCACTTCGCCCACCAGGGGCAGTCCGAGCAGCCGGGCCACCTCGCGGTCGTCGAGCCCCGGCGCGTAGGGACCGCGCACCGCGACCCGCAGATCGCGCAGGACCATGCCGACCGTGGACGCCACCCGGCCGGCCGCCGCGATCGAGCGCAAGTCGGCGGGGACCACCAGGAGCCCCAGGTCGAGCTGGGCGAGCGCCTCGGCGACGCCCTCGTCGATACGGCGGGGCAGGTCGACGACCACCGCTCCGCCCCGCCGTCGGGCGGCGGCCAGCACCGCTCGTACGGCTTGCGGGGGGATGGTGACGGAATCGCCGCGATCCCAGCTCAGGACGCGCAGTGCGTGCAGTTCGGGAAGGGATTCCTCCAGAGCGCCGCCGCCGACTCGGCCGCGGGACGCGGCGAACGCCGGCCAGCGCAGACCTTCGGCCGTCTCACCGCCCAGGAGTACGTCGAGTCCGCCGCCCAGCGGATCCGCGTCCACGAGCAGGGTGCGCCGGCCCTCGCGCGCCGAGGTGACGGCGAGCGCGCACGCCAGCGTGGACGCTCCGGCCCCTCCGCGCCCGCCGAGCACGCCGACCGTGAGAGCGGGCCTGCCGACTCCTTCGGCCACGTCGGCGATGCGGTCGACCAGCCATTGCTCGCCATCGGGCAGCATCAGGACATGGTCGGCACCGATCTCGACCGCCCGTCGCCAGACACCGGAATCGTCCTGATCCCGGCCCACCAGCACCACTCCGCGTCTGCGCGCGGCTCCGCGCACCCGGAGCGCGGCGTCGTCGCCGACCAGGACGAGAGGTGCCGCCTCCCAGCTGCCCCTGTGCTCCGGCACACCGTGGTGGACCTCCGGCCTGGCGCCCGCTGCCGCGCACAGGCGCAGCAGGTCGTCGAGCAGGTCGGCGTCCTCCGTGACGATCAGTGGTCCGCCCTGCCGCCCCTCGGCGGCGGGCGGCCGGTCGTGTGTGATGGCTCCTGCCACGATCTCCAGCCCCCTTCGCTGCATCTTGCGCGGGGCCCGCAGGGTCCTCTGCGGACCCGCGATTCCCGCTCGTGTGAAGAACCGGCAAGCGGCCTCCATATGAACTGCCGATACGAACCGGCCAAACGCGCCCGACAAACGGAACCGGCCATGAACTCGCCGGGACGAACTTGCCGCGAGCGGAGCGCGCTGGAATCACGGTGCAGCGATCCAGGAAATCGTGTGGATCTTGGTCGATAACTGTGGACAACTCAGCGGCTGTGAATATCGCCTTCACCCCTACCGGTGACCCCTGTGCAACTTCCGCAGAGCAGCCTCGCGGCTACACACAGTGACGGATCACGCGCACGCGGAGAGGACGGTCACAGCGGTGACAACAGGGCCCCGAGGCCGCGCAAAAGAGGGAGAAAACCCATCCGGACATGCGACGACCCCCGCCGGGGGGGAGAGCGGGGGTCGTCCCCACGGCCGACTCGGGGGGGGAGGAGTCGGACCGGGTTAGCACGGTCGCGAACGATCCGTGACTTCCATGGTGTACCCGAGAGCCCTCTCAGGCAAACCCACGCGCCTCACCTTACGCCGAATGGTGGGCGCCTATGCTCGGCCTCGTGGAAAACCACTCCTTGCCTCGCACAGCAGCCTTCTTTGACCTGGACAAGACGGTCATTGCGAAGTCGAGCACGCTCACGTTCAGCAAGTCGTTCTACCAAGGCGGGCTGATCAACCGCAGGGCCGCGTTGCGCACCGCATATGCCCAGTTCGTGTTCCTGGCGGGCGGCGCCGACCACGACCAGATGGAGCGGATGCGCAAGTACCTCTCGACGCTGTGCCGCGGGTGGAACGTCCAGCAGGTCAAGGAGATCGTCGCCGAGACGCTGCACGACCTGATCGACCCGATCATCTATGACGAGGCCGCGTCCCTCATCGAGCAGCACCACACCGCCGGGCGCGACGTCGTGATCGTCTCCACGTCCGGCGCCGAGGTGGTCGAGCCGATCGGCGAACTGCTCGGCGCGGACCGTGTGGTGGCGACCCGCATGATCGTGGGCGAGGACGGCTGTTTCACCGGCGAGGTGGAGTACTACGCGTACGGGCCGACCAAAGCCGAGGCGATCAAGGAACTGGCCCTCTCCGAGGCGTACGACCTCGCGCGCTGCTACGCCTACAGCGACTCGGCGACGGACCTGCCGATGCTGGAATCGGTCGGCCATCCGCATGCGGTGAATCCCGACCGCGCGCTGCGCCGCGAGGCACTCGCCCGCTCGTGGCCGATTCTCGACTTCCATCGCCCGGTCCGACTGAAGCAGCGGCTGCCCACTCTGTCCGTACCGCCGCGTCCGGCACTCGTCGCGGCGGTAGCCATAGGAGCGGCGGCGGCCACAGCGGGACTCGTCTGGTACGCCAGCCGCCGCCGCGCGACGGCGATGTGATCACCTCACGGCGGCACAGACAGCGCATCATGCCTGGTTAGTGCCCATTTGAACCTAAAAGTAAAGAAGTGCAGCCAGGGCTTCCGCTTGCTGCGGACCAGGAGTACAAAGAAGTTAACGGCCCGCGAGACCAAGGACATCCGAGAGGATCACCTTTAAACGCAACCGAGGCCCCACGGACCGCGCATGAACACCGAGCACCCACGCGACGTCGACCCGTCGATTACGGGCCAGCCGCACCAGGTGACGGGCAACAGTTCCCGGCCTGATGGGCAACATTCGAGGACGCTTGGTAACCCGGTGGACATGCCAGCGGCGGTACGAGACCTCGTACCGCCGCAACCCTGTTGTGGTCCCTACGCCGCCCCGCGCTGAAGCGCCTCGCAGACGGCCGTCGACTCCCTGACCCCCAGCTCAACCGCCTTGCCGCAGTGGGCGATCCAGCCAGCCATGCCCTCCGGGGTGCCTGAGGCGTAGCCGTCCAGAGCCGCCACATAGGCCGCGCGGCCGAGTTCCGCGTGGCCGACCTCCGCCGGGCAGACGGACTTCGGGTCGAGACCGCTGCCGACCAGGACGATGCGCTCGGCCGCGCGCGCGACGAGGCCGTTGTGGGAACCGAAGGGACGCAGGGCGAGCAGTTCGCCGTGGACGACGGCCGCCGTCACCAGCGCGGGGGCCGAACCGCCCGCGATGATCAGCTGCGAGAGGCCCTCCAGACGCCCGGCCACCTCGTGCGCGCCCGGAAGCGGCAGCTCGACGAGCGGCTCGTCGACCGGCTCGCCGTTCTGCCGCGGCCGGCCGACCTCGTCGCCCTTGTCGGCGGCCGCCACCAGGTGCAGTCGGGCCAGCACCCGAAGGGGAGACTGTCGCCAGATGGACAGGAGTTGGCCCGCCTCGGCGGTCAGCCTGAGGGCCGCGCCGACCATACGGGCCTCGTCGTCGGCGCTGAAATCGGTGCGGCGGCGCACCTCTTCGAGCGCCCAGTCGGCACCGGACAGCGCCGCGGAGCCGCGGGCGCCGCGCAGCGCCGCCTCGGACGTGATCTCGTTGCTGCGGCGCCGCATGATCCGGTGGCCGTAGACCCGGTCCACGGCCTTGCGGACGGACTCCACGGATTCGGCCACTCCGGGAAGCGAACCCAGGGCCGCGAGCGGATCGGCGGTCGCACCTGTCGTACTCATGAGTACGACCCTACGCACCCCGGCGGCCACGCCCACGAAGGAGTGGTCTTCTTCACGTACGACGGGCACTCCACGCAGTCACCCGACTACGCTTTGTGAACATGAAAATTGCTTTCGTAGGGAAGGGCGGCAGCGGCAAGACCACCTTGTCCTCGCTCTTCGTCCGCCACCTCGCGGCCTCCGGATCGCCGGTCGTCGCGATGGACGCCGACATCAACCAGCACCTGGGGGCCGCGCTCGGCCTCGACGAGACGGAGGCCGCCGGGCTGCCCGCGATGGGCGACCGGCTTCCGCTGATCAAGGACTACCTGCGCGGCGCCAACCCGCGCATCGCGTCCGCCGAGACGATGATCAAGACGACGCCGCCCGGCGAGGGTTCACGGCTGCTGCGGGTGCTCGAGAACAATCCGGTGTACGACGCCTGCGCGCGGCCGGTGGAACTCGACGGCGGCGCCGTCCGTTTGATGGTTACCGGCCCGTTCACCGAGGCCGACTTGGGAGTGGCTTGCTACCACTCGAAGACCGGTGCAGTGGAGCTCTGCCTGAACCATCTCGTCGACGGCCAGAGCGAGTACGTCGTCGTCGACATGACGGCGGGCTCCGACTCCTTCGCGTCCGGCTTGTTCACCCGCTTCGACATCACGTTCCTCGTCGCCGAGCCGACGCGGAAGGGGGTCTCCGTCTATCGCCAGTACAGGGAGTACGCGCGCGATTTCGGCGTCATCCTGAAGGTCATCGGCAACAAGACGCAGGGTCAGGACGACATCGACTTCCTCCGCGCCGAAGTCGGTGACGACCTCCTCGTCACCGTCGGGCACTCGGACTGGGTGCGCGCCATGGAGAAGGGGCGCCCGCCCCGGTTCGAGTTCCTGGAGGAGGCCAACCGGCACGCCCTTCGCACCCTGCAGACCGCCGCCGACGCCACGTACGAGCTGCGCGACTGGGAGCGTTACACACGGCAGATGGTGCACTTCCACCTGAAGAACGCGAGCAGTTGGGGCAACGCGAAGACCGGTGCCGACCTGGCGGCCCAGGTCGACCCCGGCTTCGTCCTCGGCGAAGACCTGGTGGCCACGGCGTGAGCCGCCGGTCCGCGGGGAAGCGCCACGGCTCGAGCCACCGGCCCGCGGGGAAACGCCACGGCTCGAGCCACCGACCCCGGGTCGCCGCTACGGTTTGACCGCCGGTGCCCCGGGGACGCCCTTCGGGGCAGGGGCGGGACGGCCCGAGAGGAAGGACGTCCAGCCCTGCTTCGGGGCCTCGCCGACATTGAGGCCGCGCAGCTTGTCGAGCGTGGCCGGGTCCTGGGCGTCCAGCCAGTCGGCGAGTTGCCGGAAGGACACGCAGCGCACCTCGGACTTGGTGCAGACGTTCTCGACGACCTGGTCGATGGCACGCATGTAGGTGCCACCGTTCCAGGACTCGAAGTGGTTGCCGATGATCAGCGGCGCGCGGTTGCCGTTGTAGGCGCGGTCGAAGCCCTTGAGCAGACCGTCACGCATCTGGTCGCCCCAGAGCTCCTGCTTGTCGGGGTCTCCCTGGGTCTGGGTGCCCGACTGGTTGACCATGAAGTTGTAGTCCATGGTGAGCTGTTCGTAGGAGTGGCCGGGGAAGGGCACGAGCTGCATCGACAGGTCCCACAGGCCCCGCTTCTTCTTGGGCCAGACCTGGTCGTTGACACCGCTGGTGTCGTAGCGGAAGCCCAGCTGGCTGGCCGCCTTCACGAAGTTCTTCTGTCCCTCCAGGCACGGCGTGCGGCCGCCGATGAGCTCCTTGTCGTAGTCGAAGGGCAGCGGGGGCGCCTTCTTCATCCCCGTGTTGGTCTTCCAGGACTTCACGAACGACTTCGCCTGGGCGATCTCGCTCTTCCACTCCGCGACCGACCACTCACCGACCCCGCCTTCGGTGCCGCAGAAGTGGCCGTTGAAGTGGGTACCGATCTCGTTGCCCTCCAGCCAGGCGTCGCGCAGCTGCTGAACGGTGTCCTTGATGCCCTGGTCGTCGTTGAAGCCGATCTCGGAGCTGCCGGGCGAGTGCTGCGGCGGCCGGTACAGGTCGCGCTTGTACTCCGGCAGCATGTACACGCCGCTCAGGAAGTACGTCATCGTCGCGTTGTTTGCCTTGGAGACCTCACGGAAGTGCGAGAAGAGCTTCTGGCTGTCCTCGCCGGCGCCGTCCCAGGAGAACACCACGAACTGCGGGGGCTTCTGGCCCGGCTTCAGCCGCTCGGGTCTGGGCAGATGCGGCTGCGCGCCGGTGTACGCGGTGGAGCCGTCGCCGATCAGGTGGGCCGCGCTCTTGGGCGCCTGGGCCCCCGCCGCGTCCTTCGCGCCGTGCGCGCCTTGTGTGGATCCGTTCGTATCGCTCGCGCAACCGGCGAGCGCGGTGGAGCAGGCCGCTGCGAGCGCTAGGCCCGCGGCGATCCGCTGAGTGGCGGCCATCTTCCGCCCTCCTTCTTCCCTCGGTCAGGGCAACGCTGGGTGGATGTTCTGTGGCGATATGCAGCGATTTGCCGACAGCGCCGCCAAGGTTGCACGGGACCGAGAAGGAATAAATACGACAAGCCGATGAAATGCTCGGTTCATCCTGGAGGGTGATTTGGTGCCCCATATGCTCCGAAAGTTCGCACTAGACCTTTACTGTCCATTACGATCCGTTTACCGAACGTTGAAAATCCCGCCGCTGCACGCCGTGACCCACGGCCGCGATCCGCCCCCGTCACTTCGGACGGGGGACCACCTGTTCCGCGACCGCGCTGCCCCGGAGGAGACGGGAACCATGTCCGCCTGCGTACCCACCCGCGCCGCCGACTCGACTCGGCCACGCCGCATCCACGAACCCCACAGCCCCCCGCCGACCCCGCCCCGTCGATTCCGTATCGCGGGCGCCGATCTGTCGGCCTCGATCGCGGTCTTCCTGATCGCCCTGCCGCTGTCCCTCGGCATCGCGCTCGCCACCGGCGCGCCACTCCAGGCGGGCCTTGTCGCCGCCGCCGTGGGCGGGCTCGTCGCCGGACGACTCGGCGGTTCACCACTGCAGGTGAGCGGGCCCGCCGCCGGGCTCACCGTCGTCACCGCCGACCTCATCCACCGCTACGGATGGCGTACGACCTGCGCCATCACCGTCCTCGCCGGAGCCGCCCAACTGGGCCTGGGCTGCCTGCGTGTGGCCCGCACGGCACTCGCCGTCAGCCCCGCGATCGTGCACGGCATGCTCGCCGGCATCGGCGTGACGATCGCCGTCGCTCAGCTGCACATCGTGCTGGGCGGGACGCCACAGAGCTCCGTCCTCGACAACCTCCGTGCGCTGCCGAACCAGTTGGCGCACGTCCACCCCGCCGCGGTGTCGATGAGCGTGCTGACGTTGACGCTTCTCTTCGCCTGGCCGCGGATTCCAGGGCGGATCGGTCAGCTGCTGCGCAAGATCCCGGCCGCGCTCGTGGCCGTCGCCGGCGCCACCGTCACCGCTTCGCTCGCCGGCCTGATCCTGCCCAAGGTGGACCTGCCGTCCTGGAGCAGCCACGCGCTGGCCGGGCTGCCGGAGGGTCCGGTGCTGGGAATCGCCGCCGCCGTCCTGGCCGTGACGCTGGTGTGCAGCGTGCAGTCACTGCTCGGCGCGGTCGCCGTCGACAAGCTGGTGGCAAAGCGGCCCGACCTGCAGACACGGGTGACCCGCTCCGATCTCGACCGTGAGCTGCTCGGCCAGGGCGCCGCCAATATGGTGTCCGGCGCGCTCGGCGGCCTGCCGGTCGCCGGGGTCGCCGTACGCAGCTCCGCGAATGTGCAAGCCGGTGCCGTGAGCCGGAACTCCACGATGGTGCACGGCGTTTTCGTAGTAGTTGCCGCGCTGCTGATGGTCCCGATCCTGGAGCTGATCCCCCTCGCATCGCTCGCCGCCCTGGTGATGGCCGTTGGCATCCAGATGGTGTCCCTGCACCACATTCGCACGGTCACCCGCCACCGCGAGGTCCTGGTGTACGCCGTCACCACGCTCGGCGTCGTCGTCCTCGGAGTGCTCCAGGGCGTGGCGCTGGGGGTCTCCGTGGCCGTCGGTGTCGCCCTGAACCGCCTCGCCCGCACCCGTATCACGCATGAGGAGAAGGAAGGAGTCCATTACGTTCGCGTACGAGGCCAGTTGACGTTCCTCGCCGTGCCACGGCTCAGCCGCTCCCTGCACCTGATCCCCCAAGGGGCAGACACCGTCGTGGAGTTGGATGGCTCGTTCATGGACCACGCGGCATACGAGTCACTGCACGACTGGCGGAACGCCCACTTCGCGGGCGGCGGCGCGGTCGAGCTCACCGGCCGGGCCGGCACCAGGATCGCCGAGCCCGCGAGCTCCGCCCACTGCCGCTGCCGGCCCTGGACGCCCTGGCGCAACCACCACTGCGAGACCTCCGCGAGCCCGCAGTCCGTACCTTCCGGCGACCGGCCGGGCGAGTCGGCCGGCCCCGATGGGCGCAGTGGCCATCAACTGGCGCGCGGCATCAGCGCGTTCCAGCGCAACACCGCGCCCCTGGTGCGGGATGAGCTGGCGCGACTGGCGCGCGAAGGGCAGCGGCCGTCCCAGCTGTTCCTGACCTGTGCCGACTCGCGGCTCGTCACCTCGATGATCACCTCCAGTGGTCCGGGTGACCTCTTCGTCGTACGGAATGTGGGCAACCTCGTGCCGTTGCCCGGGAAGGAGAGCGGGGACGACTCGGTGGCCGCGGCGATCGAGTACGCGGTGGACGTGCTGAAGGTGCGGTCCATCACGGTGTGCGGGCACTCGGGGTGCGGGGCGATGCAGGCCCTGTTGACCTCGGAACCCGGTGGAGCGCCCACCCCGCTCAAGCGGTGGCTGCGGCACGGGCAGCCGAGCCTGGAGCGGATGGCCGCCAAGGACCGGCCGTGGGCGCGGCTCGCCGGGCGGGCGCCCGCCGACGCGGTGGAGCAGCTCTGTCTGACGAATGTGGTGCAGCAGTTGGAGCATCTGCGGGCGCATGAGTCCGTGGCCCGGGCCCTGCGGGAGGGTGTGCTCGAACTGCACGGGATGTACTTCCATGTCGGAGAGGCTCAGGCGTATCTGCTCGCCGACGGCGAGGGAGGCGAGCTGTTCGATCACGTGGGGGCGGCGGAGGATATGCGCCACACGGCGTGAGCCACCCATGGTGCGGGGGCCCACGCCGCGTCGACCAACCCTGGTGCGGGGGCCCACCCCGCGTCAGCCAAGCCCGGCACGCGGACCCACCCCGCGTCAGCCAACCCCGGCACACGGACCCACCCCGCGTCAGCCAACCCTGGTGCGGGGACCCATCCCGCGTCAGCCACTCCGGCACGCGGACCCACCCAGCGTCAGCCAACCCCGGCGCGCGGACCCGCCCCGCGTGACCTGATCGTGGTGCGCGGCCCCAGTCGGCGGGGCCGCGCACCCGCTTCTTCGGGCGGCGGCGATACGCGGCGGTGAGCGCGACCCCGGCCCCGCCAGGTCCACTGCAGCCGCCGCGCCCGCCCGGACCGCAGGGAGACAGTTCCCGTGATCCGGCCAGCGGTGCGGTCGGCGGTGCGGCTGGCAGTGCGGCCGGCGGTTCGGTCGGCGGTCCGGTCGGCGGTGCGTGTGGGGCTCGGCCGGCGGTGCGTGTGGGGCTCGGCCGGCGGTGCGTGTGGGGCTCGGCCGGCGGTGCGTGTGGGGCTCGGGCGGCGGTGCGTGTGGGGCTCGACATGCCGAATCCCGGAAAGCGTCCCCGGATGAACCCTGTCTGCGGCCCGTACGTGCCCCAGAGTGTGTCCTGCTGAGGACCCCACAGTCCCACAGCCCGGCAATAGGTCTAAACCAATTTCGGGTCGGCCCTTGTCACCGGACCCCCCGGTCTGATGAGCTGTGGCCTGGGACACAACGGACACCCTGGGAAAGGGAGATGTCGTGAGCAACGAAAGCCTGGCCAACCTGCTGAAGGAAGAGCGCAGGTTCGCGCCGCCCGCCGACCTGGCCGCGAATGCCAATGTCACCGCGGAGGCGTATGAGCAGGCCAAGGCTGACAGGCTCGGCTTCTGGGCCGAGCAGGCCCGTCGGCTGACCTGGGCCACCGAGCCGACCGAGACGCTGGACTGGTCGAACCCGCCGTTCGCCAAGTGGTTCAAGGACGGCAAGCTCAACGTCGCGTACAACTGCGTGGACCGGCATGTCGAGGCCGGCCTTGGTGACCGCGTAGCCATCCACTTCGAGGGCGAGCCGGGCGACAGCCGGGCCATCACCTACGCCGAGCTCAAGGACGAGGTCAGCAAGGCCGCAAACGCTCTGACCGAGCTGGGTGTCGGCAAGGGCGACCGGGTCGCCGTCTATCTGCCGATGATCCCCGAGGCGGTCGTCGCGATGCTGGCCTGCGCCCGTATCGGCGCGGCGCACTCGGTCGTCTTCGGCGGGTTCTCCGCGGACGCGATCGCCACCCGCATCCAGGACGCGGACGCCAAGCTGGTCATCACCTCCGACGGCGGTTACCGGCGCGGCAAGCCGTCCGCGCTCAAGCCGGCCGTCGACGACGCGGTGAGCCGGGTCGACGGGGTCGACAAGGTGCTGGTGGTGCGGCGTACCGGGCAGGAGGTCGACTGGACCGAGGGCCGGGACGTGTGGTGGCACGAGATCGTCGAGCGGCAGTCCGCCGAGCACACGCCGGAGGCCTTCGACGCCGAGCACCCGCTGTTCATCCTCTACACCTCCGGGACGACCGGGAAGCCGAAGGGCATCCTGCACACCTCGGGCGGCTACCTCACCCAGGCGTCGTACACCCACCACGCCGTCTTCGACCTCAAGCCGGAGACCGACGTGTACTGGTGCACGGCCGACATCGGCTGGGTCACCGGGCACTCGTACATCACGTACGGGCCGCTCTCGAACGGCGCGACGCAGGTGATGTACGAGGGCACGCCGGACACGCCGCACCAGGGGCGCTTCTGGGAGATCGTGCAGAAGTACGGGGTGACGATCCTCTACACGGCGCCCACGGCCATCCGTACGTTCATGAAGTGGGGCGACGACATCCCCGCGAAGTTCGATCTCAGCAGCCTCCGTGTCCTCGGCTCCGTCGGCGAGCCGATCAACCCCGAGGCGTGGATCTGGTATCGCAAGCACATCGGCGGCGACCGCACCCCGATCGTGGACACCTGGTGGCAGACCGAGACCGGCGCGATGATGATCTCGCCGCTGCCGGGGGTCACCGAGACCAAGCCGGGGTCGGCACAGCGTCCGCTGCCGGGCATCTCGGCGACGGTCGTCGACGACGAGGCGAACGAGGTGCCCAACGGGGGTGGCGGCTACCTCGTGCTGACCGAGCCGTGGCCGTCGATGCTGCGCACCATCTGGGGCGACGACCAGCGGTTCCTCGACACGTACTGGTCGCGCTTCGAGGGCAAGTACTTCGCCGGCGACGGCGCGAAGAAGGATGAGGACGGGGACATCTGGCTGCTCGGCCGGGTCGACGACGTGATGCTCGTGTCCGGGCACAACATCTCGACGACCGAGGTCGAGTCGGCGCTCGTCTCGCACCCGTCGGTCGCCGAGGCGGCGGTCGTGGGCGCGGCGGACGAGACGACCGGGCAGGCGATCGTGGCCTTCGTGATCCTGCGCGGGACTGCCTCCGCCGAGGACGAGGGGCTGGTGGCGGACCTTCGCAACCACGTCGGCACCGTGCTCGGGCCGATCGCCAAGCCCAAGCGGATCCTGCCGGTGGCCGAGCTGCCCAAGACCCGGTCCGGGAAGATCATGCGACGCCTGCTGCGGGACGTCGCGGAGAACCGCGAGCTCGGTGACGTCACCACGCTCACGGACTCCACGGTGATGGACCTCATCCAGGCGAAGCTGCCGGCGGCGCCCAGCGAGGACTGAGCGGACTGGGCGGACCGAGGGGGGTTCCCCCGCCCACCGGCCGGGGATGTGACGCACGAAGTGCCCCCACATCCCCGGCTGCGGCGGCCCCAGCCCCTGTCTCGCCCGGCTGCGGCGTGCCCGGCTCCTACCTCCCGCGGCTTCGGCGGGCCCGGCCTCTACCTCCCCCGGCCTCGGCGTCCCCCACATCCCCCATCCCTGTTCTGTGGCCTGCCCCCACATCTCCGGCTGTGGCGAGGCCCTGTAGGACCCGGCGGCTCCGTCCCGGCCCCGCGGGCGGGCTCCATCTGCCTTCTCGGCGTGTCGCATTCGCACTTTATGTTCACTCTGCGAACTATGCGGCTGTAATGACCCGGTAAAGTGGTGGCTTCAAGGTGCGCCGGGAAGTCTGGTCGGCAACGTCGTCAGCGACCCCGCATGACGGCCGTCGAGAAGCCGTACCGACCGGAGGTCCGCACCGTGGCCGCGACCCGCACCCGTAACGCCACCCCCAAGTTCCTCGGACGGCTGTCGCTGCCCGAGCGGAACTTCGTCGCGGAGGCGCTGCGCACCGAAACCGTGGGTGGCGTCCTGCTGCTGGTCGCCGCGATCGCCGCACTGATCTGGGCGAACACCCCGCTGCGGGACAGCTACGCCGATGTCAGCCACTACCACCTCGGACCCGCCTCCCTCGGCCTCGATCTGTCCGTCCAGCACTGGGCGGCCGACGGACTGCTCGCCGTGTTCTTCTTCGTCGCCGGAATCGAGCTCAAGCGCGAGCTGGTCGCCGGAGATCTGAAGGATCCGAAGGCCGCGCTGCTCCCCGTCGTCGCCGCGGTCTGCGGCATGGCCGTGCCCGCGCTCGTCTACACGCTCACCAACATCACCGGCGGCGGCTCACTCGACGGGTGGGCCGTCCCCACCGCCACCGACATCGCCTTCGCGCTCGCCGTGCTCGCCGTGATCGGGACATCGCTGCCGTCCGCCCTGCGCGCCTTCCTGCTCACACTCGCCGTCGTCGACGACCTGTTCGCGATTCTGATCATCGCGATCTTCTTCACCGACACCCTGAACTTCGCGGCTCTCGCCGGCGCCGTCGTCGGACTCCTCGTCTTCTGGTGGCTGCTGCGCAAGGGCGTACGCGGGTGGTACGTGTACGTCCCGCTCGCGCTGGTGATCTGGGGGCTGATGTACAACAGCGGCATCCACGCCACCATCGCCGGTGTCGCGATGGGCCTGATGCTGCGCTGCCACCGGCACGAGGGCGAGGAGCACTCCCCCGGCGAGCACATCGAACACCTCGTGCGGCCCTTGTCCGCCGGACTCGCCGTGCCGCTGTTCGCGCTGTTCAGCGCGGGGGTCGCGGTCTCCGGCGGGGCCCTCGGGGATGTGTTCACCCGGCCCGAGACGCTCGGCATCGTCCTCGGACTCGTCGTCGGCAAGGCGGTCGGGATCTTCGGCGGCACCTGGCTCGCGGCCCGGTTCACCCGGGCCTCGCTCAGTGAGGACCTCGCCTGGCCGGACGTGTTCGCCGTCGCCAGCCTCGCCGGAATCGGCTTCACCGTCTCGCTGCTCATCGGCGAGCTCGCCTTCGCCGGCGACGCGGTGCTCACCGACGAGGCCAAGGCCGCCGTCCTGGTCGGCTCGCTCATCGCCGCCATCCTCGCCACGACGCTGCTGAAGATACGCAACGCCAAGTACCGCACGCTCTGCGAGGCGGAGGAGCTCGACGAGGACCGCGACGGCATCCCCGACATCTACGAGCAGGACAACCCGGCGTACCACCTGCGGATGGCGGAGATCTACGAGCGCAAGGCCGCCGAGCACCGCAAGCTTGCCGAAGTGGCGGGCGGGGCAAGCGACGGGGACGACGGTCCGGCATGATCTGACCAGACGGTACAAACAGAATCAGAAGAGGGAGATCGCGATGAGCGCACCCGACGGCAGCCCGGTCGGCGCCGAACGCAGCATCGGCCAGCTGTTCGCCTCGGCGACCACCGAGATGTCCGCGCTGGTGCACGACGAGATCGCGCTGGCGAAGGCGCAGCTCAAGCACGACGTCAAGCGCGGGGCCGTCAGCGGCGGGGCGTTCTCAGTGGCCGGCGCAGTGCTGATCTTCTCGCTGCCCATGTTGAACTTCGCCCTGGCGTACGGCATCCGGACCTGGAGCCACTGGAACCTCGCGGTCTGCTTCCTGCTCTCCTTCGCCGCGAACGTGCTGGTCGCCGGGCTGCTCGCGCTCATCGGCGTCGTCTTCGCGAAGAAGGCGAAGAAGAGCCAGGGCCCGCAGAAGGTGGCCGCCTCGATGAAGGAGTCGGCGG
This sequence comes from Streptomyces sp. NPDC058246, assembly GCF_042881985.1. Classification (NCBI taxonomy): domain Bacteria; kingdom Bacillati; phylum Actinomycetota; class Actinomycetes; order Kitasatosporales; family Streptomycetaceae; genus Streptomyces; species Streptomyces sp. NPDC058246. The sequence continues at coordinate 191,116 of NZ_JBHVWZ010000010.1, forward strand.
GCGTCCTGCAGAACGCCAAGCCGCACCCCCGCCCGGAGCGGGTCGAGGACACCGTCAAGGCTGTGGCACGCTCATCCTCATGACGGACCCCGCCACACCTTCGGCGCAACCGGCCTCGGCCGTGCGGCTGGACGGCCCCTGGACCCATCGCGACGTCGCCGCCAACGGCGCGCGCTTCCACATCGCCGAGATGGGCGACGGGCCGCTCGTCCTGCTGCTGCACGGCTTCCCCCAGTTCTGGTGGACCTGGCGCCATCAGCTGGTGGCGCTCGCCGACGCCGGGTTCCGGGCCGTGGCCATGGACCTGCGCGGAGTCGGCGGCAGCGACCGCACCCCGCGCGGTTACGACCCCGCCAACCTCGCGCTCGACATCACCGGGGTCGTACGGTCCCTCGGTGAGCCCGACGCCGCGCTGGTCGGACACGACCTGGGCGGGTATCTGGCGTGGACGGCAGCCGTCATGCGGCCCAAGCTCGTACGCCGGCTCGCGGTCTCCTCGATGCCCCATCCCCGGCGCTGGCGCTCCGCGATGCTCTCCGACGTGAAGCAGACCGCCGCGGGCTCCTACATCTGGGGGTTCCAGCGACCCTGGATCCCGGAGCGCCAACTCGTCGCGGACAACGGCGCCCTGGTGGGTCGTCTGGTACGGGACTGGTCGGGGCCGCGGCTGCCGGACGACGAGGCCGTGGAGACGTACCGCCGCGCCATGTGCATCCCGTCGACGGCGCACTGCGCGATCGAGCCGTACCGCTGGATGGTGCGGTCCATGGCGCGCCCGGACGGCATCCAGTTCAACCGGCGCATGAAGCGGCCGGTGCGCGTGCCGACACTGCATCTGCACGGCTCGCTCGACCCCGTGATGCGCACCCGTAGCGCGGCCGGCTCCGGGGAGTACGTCGAAGCGCCGTACCGCTGGAGGCTGTTCGACGGCCTCGGGCACTTCCCGCACGAGGAGGACCCGGTCGCCTTCTCGACCGAACTGGTCAACTGGCTGAAGGATCCGGAACCCGATCGGTGACCCGCCGGTCACCCTTGAGTGACCGTCCGAACGCGACCGGTATCGCGTGCGGAGAGCCCGCGGGAACGCCTGTCCTACGAACAGCCAATTGCCTGGCGCATAGGCCAATTGAGGGCCCGGGGCGCGGTTATCGACCTTGGGGCAGGGGCACACGTCGGGGTATGGGCTGGACGCACGACTACAGTGACGCAGCACGCACACGCCGCTCGGCCTCGGGCCTGAGCTCCCATCAGAGGGGCACCCCGCAGCTGCCGGGCACGGACCCCCGAGTGGGGATTCCGCACATTCTGCGCCGCCGGGCCCGCTGGGTCTCGGTGCGGCTGCGCCATCCACGCGGCTGAGCCCCGGGGCCCCTCAACACACCGGGCGCCAGGGACTTTCCGGGACTACAGCGCGCAGCTGTCGCTGTCCACCTGCTGGTTGGCGGTACGCCCCTGGGTGACGTCCTGCTGGACCTCGCCCGCGGTGAGCGCGTACCCGGTGTTGGCGCTGTCGAGCGACTTCGCGAACACCACGCCGTACACCTTGCCTTCGGGTGTGAGCAGCGGGCCTCCGGAGTTGCCCTGACGGACCGTCGCGTAGAGCGAGTAGACGTCTCGGCGCACCGTCTTGCGGTGGTAGATGTCAGGGCCGTTGGCCGTGATACGACCGCGCACGCGGGCGGGCTGGACGTTGTACGCGCCGTTCTGCGGGAACCCGGCGACGATCGCGCTGTTGCCGCTGGTGGCGTCCTGGGTCGAGAACTTGAGCGCGGGCGCGTTCAGATTCGGTACGTCGAGTACGGCGATGTCGCGCTCCCAGTCGTACAGGACGACCTTGGCGTCGTACTTGCGGCCCACACCGCCTATCTGGACGGTGGGCTCGTCGACTCCGCCGACCACGTGCGCGTTGGTCATCACGCGGCGGTCGCCGAAGACGAAGCCGCTGCCTTCGAGGACCTTGCCGCAGCTCTGGGCGGTACCCATGACCTTGACGATGGACTTCTGGGCGCGGGCGGCGACGGGGCTGTTCGCGAGGGCCGGGTCGGGGGGCTGGACGTCCGTGATGGGCTCGTTGGCGAACGGGCTGAAGACCTGCGGGAACCCGTTCTGCGCGAGGACCGAGGAGAAGTCGGCGAACCAGGTGTTGGCCTGGGAGGGCAGCGCGCGGGACACGCCGAGCAGCACCTTGGAGCTGCGGACCTCCTTGCCGAGCGTCGGCAGCGTCGTACCGGCGAGGGCCGAGCCGATCAGCCAGGCGACGAGCAGCATCGCTACGACGTTCACGAGGGCGCCACCCGTGGCGTCCAGGGCGCGGGCCGGGGACCATGTGATGTACCGGCGCAGCTTGTTGCCGAGGTGGGTGGTGAGGGCTTGGCCCACGGAGGCACAGACGATCACGACGACCACCGCGACGACGGCGGCGGTCGTACTCACCTTGGTGTCGTTGGTCGCCCACCCCCAGATCACGGGGAGCACATAGACGGCGACGAGGCCACCGCCCAGGAAGCCGATCACCGACAGAATGCCGACGACGAAGCCCTGGCGGTAGCCCACGATCGCGAACCACACGGCGGCGACCAGCAACAGGATGTCCAGCACGTTCACCGCTTCAAGCCTCGCCTCATCACTCTCCGGTCGCGATCGCTCGGCCGGGGGTCCGGGGGTTGTCCCCCGGGAAAACACAGCACGGCAGACACCCTGTCATGACCGCCAGTCGAGCGGGACCTCCTTCTCACGGTCCCAGGGCAGCTCCCATCCCGCGTAGTGGAGGAGCCGGTCGATGATCCCGGCCGTGAAACCCCAGACCAGGGCCGATTCGACCAGAAATGCCGGACCTCGGTGACCGCTGGGGTGGACGGTGGTGGCTCTGTTGGCGGGGTCCGTGAGATCCGCCACGGGGACCGTGAAGACGCGTGCCGTCTCGTTCGGATCGACGACGCCGACCGGGGTCGGCCGGCGCCACCAGCCCAGCACGGGGGTCACCACGAAGCTGCTCACCGGGATGTACAGCTTGGGGAGCACCCCGAAGAGCTGGACGCCGCTCGGGTCGAGCCCGGTCTCCTCCTCGGCCTCGCGGAGAGCGGCCCGCAGCGGCCCGTCGGCCGTGGGGTCGCCGTCCTCGGGGTCGAGGGCGCCGCCCGGGAAGGACGGCTGCCCGGCGTGCGACCTCAGGGAGCCGGCACGCTCCATGAGCAGCAGCTCGGGACCGCGGTCGCCCTCGCCGAACAGGATGAGCACGGCGGACTGCCGCCCCGAGCCGTTGGCAGGCGGCAGGAAGCGGCTCAGCTGGAGCGGCTCGACCGTCTCGACGGCTCGCACCACCGGGTCCAGCCAGTCGGGCAGGCCGTCTTTGCTGAGGGGCACCGGGGGCGGGGGCGTGGGCGTGGGGGCGCCTGGCGAGCCGTGCGCGCCGTGCCCGTTGGGCGTGCCGTGCCGGTGGGGCGTAGCGGTTCCGTGGGGCGCATCGGTCCCGTCGTGTGTGCCAGTCCCGTGGGGCGTAGCGGTCCCGTTGGGTGTGTCGTGCCCGTGGGGCGTAGCGGTCCCGTTGGGCGCGCCAATCCCGTGGGGCGTGCCGGTCCCGTCGTGGGTGGCGTGCCCGTCGCGCCCGTCGTGCCCGTCCTTGGTGCCGGTCCCGTCGCGTGCGCCGTGCCGGCTGTGCTCGTCCTGCTCGCTGTGCTCGTCCTGCCTGCTGTGCGTGTTGCTCGCGTTCGTCATCGACACCCCCGTTCTGCTGTTCCCAACGCCTGCCGGTGCCGTGTTCGTTCCGTCATCCGGCGCCCAATGGGGGTGCGGGGATGCCGCCGGCGTCCAGATACGCCTGCGGGGGCTTGAGGCGCTGGCCGGGGAAGCCGCCCTTCTCGTACTTGAGGAGCTTCTTCGCCTTCTCCGGGTCGGTCTCGCCCTCCCCGTACGCCGGACAGAGCGGAGCGATGGGACAGGCACCGCAGGCGGGCTTGCGGGCATGGCAGATACGGCGGCCGTGGAAGATCACGTGGTGCGACAGCATCGTCCACTCACTCTTCGGGAACAGCGCACCGACGGCCGCCTCGATCCTGTCCGGGTCGGTCTCCTCGGTCCACTGCCAGCGGCGGACGAGCCGCTGGAAATGGGTGTCCACGGTGATTCCGGGCCGCCCGAAGGCGTTCCCGAGGACGACGAAGGCGGTCTTGCGGCCTACGCCGGGGAGCTTGACGAGGTCTTCGAGGCGGCCGGGGACCTCGCCCCCGAAGTCGTCCCTCAACGCCCTGGAGAGCCCTATCACCGACTTGGTCTTGGCCCGGAAGAACCCGGTCGGGCGCAGGATCTCCTCGACCTCCTCCGGGTTGGCCTCCGCCAGGTCCTCGGGGGTCGGGTACTTGGCGAACAGCGCCGGAGTCGTCTGGTTCACCCGGAGGTCGGTGGTCTGGGCGGACAGCACAGTGGCGACGATCAGCTGGAAGGGGTTCTCGAAGTCCAGCTCGGGGTGGGCGTACGGATACACCTCGGCGAGCTCGCGGTTGATGCGGCGGGCTCGACGGACGAGCGCGGGCGCCGGCGGGGGCGCCTTCTGGAGGGGCTTTGCGGAGGACTTCTTGGCGGGGGCAGCCGCCTTCTTGGCGGGCGTCGCCTTCTTCGTGACCGCCTTCTTCGTGACCGCCTTCTTCGTGGCCGCCTTCTTCGTAGACGTCTTCTTGGCCGGCGTTGCCTTCTTGGCGGCTGCGGCCCCGGCTGCGGCTGCCGAACCCCTCGGCGCAGGGCCCTCCGACGCCTCGGCCGACGCCTCGGCGACCGCCGTCACCGGCGCCGCCGCCGTCGGCTTTGTCGCTTTTGTCGGTTTCTTGGTTCCACTGGAGGCCTGTTCGCCCACAGCGGAATCGCGACGTACAACCACCCGCCCAGCCCCCTTGGCCTGTGCTCTCACCGGCAATTTGGACACCCGGCCAGCCTAAAGCCCGGCACCGACATCCGCCCCGGACCCAGGAGATCGGCCCCCAATTGGCCCCCTGCCGCATTGCCCGGGACGCCAGTGCGGCAGACTTGTGACTGATCACACTGTTTGGACCGCCCGGCAAGATGGGGAACACGGTCCCCTGGTACACCGGGGGCAAGATCCCCTGAGCAGGTCGACAAGGAGAGAACTCGTGGACGACGTTCTGCGGCGCGCCCCGCTCTTCGCGGCGCTCGATGACGAGCAGGCCGCGGAGCTCCGCGCCTCCATGAGTGAGGTGACCCTGGCTCGCGGTGACGCTCTCTTCCATGAGGGCGACCCCGGCGACCGCCTCTACGTGGTCACCGAGGGCAAGGTGAAGCTCCACCGCACCTCCCCCGACGGTCGCGAGAACATGCTGGCCGTGCTGGGCCCCGGTGAGCTCATCGGCGAGCTGTCGCTGTTCGACCCGGGCCCGCGTACGGCAACGGCGAGCGCGCTGACCGAGGTCAAGCTGCTCGGCCTCGGCCACGGCGACCTCCAGCCCTGGCTGAACGCGCGTCCCGAGGTGGCCGCCGCCCTGCTGCGCGCCGTCGCCCGGCGGCTGCGCAAGACCAACGACCAGATGTCCGACCTGGTGTTCTCGGACGTCCCGGGCCGCGTGGCCCGCGCGCTCCTGGACCTCTCCCGCCGCTTCGGCGTGCAGTCCGAAGAGGGCATTCACGTCGTGCACGACCTCACGCAGGAGGAGCTGGCCCAGCTGGTCGGTGCGTCGCGCGAGACGGTCAACAAGGCGCTGGCCGACTTCGCGGGGCGTGGCTGGCTCCGGCTGGAGGCCCGTGCGGTGATCCTCCTGGACGTGGAGCGACTCGCCAAGCGCTCACGCTGACGCGCGTATTGGTCATACGTCGACGGGGTCCCGCCTTCTTGGAGGCGGGCCCGTTGTCGTTGCGGCCGGACGGGTTCCTGCGCCACCCTCCGCCTCTGCACGTCCTGTTCCCGGGGGCTGCCGCCCCAAGCCGTCCCGCATCGGCCTGAACGGCCTCGCCCGCAGACGCCGGACGGGCTGAACGGACCGCTTCCTGGACCGAACGGACTGCTCCCAGACCGAAAAGGCCCGCCCCCACCGCCCTAGTCACGGCACAGTGGGCGCATGGCTCGCCAAGGGGACCACAGAGGGCTCGACGCGCAGGGGTACATCGAGCGCGAGGGATCCCTCGGCCGGGTCCCACACGCGTTCCGGCCCGTCGTCGCCGCGGCCCGCGACCGTGTGCTGGACACCTTCGGAACCCGCCTGGACAGCGCGTACCTCTACGGGTCGATTCCCCGCGGCACCGCGCGCGTGGGCCGCTCCGACCTCGACGTGCTGCTCGCCCTGCGGCAGAGGCCCACGGACGCGGACCGCGCCGACGCCCGCACGCTGGACGAGGCGCTCGACAAGGAGTTCGCGCAGATCGACGGCGCCGGGACGCTGGTCCTCGGCCGTGCGCAGGTGCTGAGCGACCTGGAGACGTACGACCTCGGCTGGTTCCTCGCCTGCCTCTGCACGCCCCTCCTGGGGGAGGATCTGGCCGCGTACCTGCCTCGCTACCGTCCCGACTCCCTCCTCGCCCGTGAGACGAACGGCGACCTCGCCCTGCTGCTGCCCCGCTGGCGCGAGCGGATCGGCGAAGCTCCGGACACGGAGGAGGCCCGCCGCCCGCTCGTCCGCTTCATGTCACGCCATCTCGTCCGCACCGGCTTCACCCTCGTCATGCCCCGCTGGAACGGCTGGACCAGTGATCTGCGGGAGATGGCCGAGGCGTTCGGCGCGTACTACCCGGAACGGGCCGCCGAGATGCGGCAGGCGGCCGTCCGCGGCTACGAGCCGGCCGGCGATCTCGCCGCCCTCCGCGCGTACGTCGACGACCTGGGACCGTGGCTCGCCGAGGAGTACGCGCGCGTGCACGGCGTCAAAGCCCCACGTCCCTGAGCACCCGCGAATTCTCGTCCCGGGGGCGGCCCCTAGATAAGGCCGTGTTCCGTCAAGTAGTCCATCTGCGCCCGTACCGACAACTCCGCGGCGGGCCACAGCGAACGGTCCACATCCGCGTACACATGCGCGACGACCTCACCGGGCGACCGGTAGCCGTTCTCGACCGCCGTCTCGACCTGGGCGAGGCGGTGGGCGCGGTGGGCGAGGTAGAACTCGACGGCGCCCTGGGCGTCCTCCAGGACGGGACCGTGGCCGGGGAGCACGGTGTGGACGCCGTCGTCGACGGTCAGCGAACGCAGCCGCCGCAGGGAGTCGAGATAGTCGCCCAGCCGGCCGTCCGGATGGGCCACCACGGTCGTGCCGCGGCCGAGGATGGTGTCCCCGGTCAGGACGGCCCGGTCGGCCGGGAGATGGAAGCACAGCGAGTCGGCGGTGTGCCCCGGCGTCGACACGACGCGCAGTTCGAGCCCGCCGACGGTGATCGCGTCCCCCGCGGCCAGTCCCTCGTCCCCGAGCCGCAGCGCCGGATCCAGGGCGCGCACCTTCGTCCCCGTCAGCTCGGCGAACCGCGCCGCACCCTCGGCGTGATCCGGGTGTCCATGGGTGAGCAGCGTCAGAGCGACCCGTTTCCCGGCCTTCTCGGCCGTGTCCAGGACGTTCCGCAGGTGTATGTCGTCCAGGGGCCCGGGGTCGATCACGACCGCGAGCTCGGAGTCGGGCTCGGCGACGATCCAGGTGTTGGTGCCGTCCAGGGTCATCGCGGACGCGTTGGGGGCGAGGACGTTGACGGCGCGCGTGGTGGCGGGGCCGGAGAGGACGTGGCCTCGCGGCTGGCCGGGGAGGGCGGCTGCGTCGGTCATGCGGGGGCTCCACCCGTCGAGATGTGCTTGGTGAACTCGTCGTGGCCCGGCCAGGCGAGGACCAGCTCGCCGTTCTCCATACGAGCCCTGGCCAGGACGGGGGTCAGATCGCGGGTGGGCGCGGCGGCGAGGGCGCCGGCGGCGCTGTCGTACGGAGTGAGCTGGCGCAGCGTCGCCACGGTGGGCGGCATCATGAGCAGCTCGCCCTTGTCGTACGAGGCTGCCGCGTCCGCCGGCCGGATCCATACCGTGCGGTCGGCCTCCGTGGAGGCGTTGCGGGTGCGCTGGCCCTCCGGGAGGGCGGCCACGAAGAACCACGTGTCGTAGCGACGGGATTCGAACTCGGGGGTGATCCAGCGGGCCCACGCGCCCAGCAGGTCCGACCTGAGGACCAGGCCCCGTCGGTCGAGGAACTCGGCGAAGGAGAGGTCGCGGGCGACCAGGGCCGCGCGGTCCGCCTCCCACTCGTCGCCGGTGGTGTCGCCGACCACGGTGTCCGGGGCGGGGCCGGCGAGCAGGACGCCCGCCTCCTCGTACGTCTCCCGCACCGCGGCGCAGACGACGGCCTGGGCGGAGGTCTCGTCCACGCCGAGCCTGTTCGCCCACCACGCGCGCGTGGGGCCCGCCCAGCGGATCAGGTGCTCGTCGTCGCGTGGGTCGACGCCGCCGCCGGGGTAGGCGTACGCGCCAGCCGCGAAGGCCATGGAGGCGCGTCTGCGCAGCATGTGCACCACGGGGGTGTCATGGGTGTCCTTGAGCAGCATGACGGTGGCCGCCCGCTTGGGGGCCACGGGGGTCAGTGTGCCCTCCGCGAGCGCGCGGATCCGCTCTGGCCACTCCGGTGGATACCACTGCCCATTCGCCATGGCCGGAGGCTATCCCGAGCCGGGCGGATGTTCGAGAGGCCCTCAAGACCCCACGCTCCGGCTTGCCCACCACAGTGCCGATCCGGGCGATTTTTTCGCCCCCTCCGCCCCTGCCCGTCCCTTGGTCCTGGGGGCTGCCGCCCCCAGACCCCGGCATCGGCCTGAACGGCCTCGTCCTCAAACACCGGACGGGCCGAAAACGCCGGACGGGCCGAAAAATCCCCAGCCCCGGACGAGGGCTTACGGAGCGGTCAGTTCCACCTGGATCTCGACCTCCACCGGCGCGTCCAGCGGAAGCACCGCGACGCCGACCGCGCTGCGCGCGTGCACACCCTTGTCGCCCAGCACCGCGCCCAGCAGCTCGCTCGCCCCGTTCAGGACGCCCGGCTGGCCGGTGAAGTCCGAGGCGGACGCCACGAAGCCGACGACCTTCACGACGCGCGCGATGCGGTCCAGGTCGCCCGCGACCGACTTGACCGCCGCGAGGGCGTTCAGCGCGCAGGTGCGGGCCAGGTCCTTGGCCTCCTCGGCCGTGACCTCGGCGCCCACCTTCCCGGTGACCGGAAGCTTGCCGTCCACCATCGGGAGCTGGCCCGCGGTGTAGACGTACACACCCGACTGCACGGCCGGCTGGTACGCGGCCAACGGCGGCACGACACCCGGCAGGCTCAGTCCGAGTTCCGCCAGCTTCGACTCGACGGCGCCGCTCATGCCGACTTCTCCCGCTTCAGGTAGGCCACCAGCTGCTCGGGGTTGTTCGGCCCGGGCACGACCTGGACGAGCTCCCAGCCGTCCTCGCCCCAGGTGTCCAGAATCTGCTTCGTGGCATGGACGAGCAGCGGCACAGTCGCGTATTCCCACTTGGTCATGTGGCCGACTCTAGCCGTTGCCGCCGAGGGCCCGCGCACACGTTGTCCACAGCCTCCTGCGTACTCCCGCGGCGAACTGGTTAGGCTCGAATACGTGAGCAGGCTCCAGGTCGTCAGCGGCAAGGGCGGTACCGGCAAGACCACGGTAGCCGCAGCCCTAGCGCTCGCCCTCGCGACCGAGGGCAAGCGTGTCCTCCTCGTCGAGGTCGAGGGCAGACAGGGCATCGCGCAGCTCTTCGAGACAGAAGCGCTGCCCTACGAGGAGCGGAAGATCGCCGTCGCTCCGGGGGGCGGGGAGGTGTACGCACTGGCCATCGACCCCGAACTGGCCCTTCTGGACTACCTCCAGATGTTCTACAAACTGGGCAGCGCGGGCCGTGCCCTGAAGAAGCTCGGCGCCATCGACTTCGCCACCACCATCGCGCCCGGTGTCAGGGACGTACTCCTGACCGGCAAGGCCTGCGAGGCCGTCCGCCGCAAGGACAAGAGCGGGCGGTTCGCCTACGACTACGTCGTCATGGACGCGCCGCCCACGGGCCGGATCACCCGCTTCCTGAACGTGAACGACGAAGTCGCCGGGCTCGCCAAGATCGGCCCGATACACAATCAGGCACAGGCCGTCATGCGCGTCCTCAAGTCGCCGGAGACGGCGGTCCACTTGGTGACGCTCCTGGAGGAGATGCCCGTCCAGGAGACCGCGGACGGCATCGCCGAGCTGCGGGCCGCGAAGCTGCCGGTGGGCCGGATCATCGTGAACATGGTGCGGCCCGCCCTCCTCGACGACGCCGACCTGGAGCTCGCCGACGCCGCTCCCCGTACCGCGATCGCCAAGTCGCTCTCCGCGGCCGGGCTCGGCGGCGCGCGCCGCGGCGGACTCGCCGAACGGCTGGTGGACCCGCTGCTCCAGCAGGCCGCGGAGTACGCCGAGCGGTACACCCTGGAGCGCGAGCAGCGAGCCGTGCTCACCGAGCAGGACCTGCCGCTGCACGAACTGCCGCTGCTCGCCGAGGGAATGGACCTGGCGGGCTTGTACCAGCTCGCCAAGGAACTGCGCACGCAAGGGATCTCATGAGTCTGAACCCGGCCCGCGTACTCGATGTCGACCCGCTGCTCGACGACCCGAAGACCCGCATCGTGGTGTGCTGCGGTTCGGGCGGCGTCGGCAAGACGACCACGGCGGCCGCCCTGGGGCTGCGCGCCGCCGAGCGCGGCCGCAAGGTGGTCGTGCTCACCATCGACCCGGCGCGCCGGCTCGCCCAGTCGATGGGCATCGACTCGCTCGACAACACTCCGCGGCGCGTCAAGGGCATCGAGGGAGACGGCGAGCTGCACGCCATGATGCTCGACATGAAGCGCACCTTCGACGAGATCGTCGAAGCGCACGCGGACCGCGAGCGGGCTGCCGCGATCCTGAACAACCCCTTCTACCAATCGCTCTCGGCGGGCTTCGCGGGCACGCAGGAGTACATGGCGATGGAGAAGCTCGGGCAGCTGCGGGCGCGGGACGAATGGGACCTCATCGTCGTCGACACACCGCCGTCCCGGTCGGCGCTGGACTTCCTGGACGCCCCGAAGCGGCTCGGCTCCTTCCTGGACGGTCGGCTGATCCGGCTGTTGACGGCGCCGGCGAAGCTGGGCGGCCGCGCGGGGATGAAGTTCCTGAATGTCGGGATGTCGATGATGACTGGCACCCTGGGAAAGCTGCTGGGGGGTCAGCTCCTCAAGGACGTACAGACGTTCGTGGCCGCGATGGACACGACGTTCGGGGGCTTTCGTACGCGCGCGGACGCCACGTACAAGCTGCTCCAGGCGCCCGGCACGGCGTTCCTGGTGGTGGCGGCCCCGGAGCGGGACGCGCTGCGCGAGGCCGCGTACTTCGTGGAGCGGCTGGCCGCGGAGGACATGCCGTTCGCCGGTCTGGTGCTCAACCGGGTGCACGGCAGCGGGGCCGCTCAGCTCTCCGCCGAGCGGGCGCTCGCCGCCGCGGAAGATCTTGATTCCGCGGAAGATCTTGATTCCGTGGCCGCAGAAAATCTTGACGAGGCCCGCATTGTGGATCAGGGGGACGGGAAAGCTGGACTTCGTAACTCTCCCGACAGGTACGACAGTTCAGAATCCCCCGCTTCCGAGACCTCGGCTTCTGAAGGTCCTGACGGTTCCGACGAAGGCTCCCCCGCCGCCACGGACAGGACCGCAGCCACGGACAGGACCGTCGCCTCGGCCAGGACCGTCGCCACGGATGCCGCCCACACGGACGAGGACCGGACCGCCGCCACGGACACGGACCCCGAGACAGACACCGACACGGACCGGACCGTCGAACAATTCACCGCAGGCCTGCTGAGGCTGCACGCCGAGCGAATGCAGCTGCTCTCCCGCGAGCAGCGCACGCGTGACCGCTTCGCCGCGCTCCACCCCGAGGTGGCGGTGGCCGAAGTGGCCGCGCTCCCGGGCGACGTACATGACCTCCTGGGACTGCGGGACATCGGGGACCGGCTCGCGGCCAATCGGCCGGAGCTGCCCGAGACCCCCGAACCGGGGGCCTGACCCGAAGACCTCGGCCCGTGGGCCTGACTCGGCCCGTGAGCCTGACTCGGCCCGTGAGCCTGAGAGGAAACGCCCTCAGCCCACCGCGGCGTAGCGCTCGTACACCTCTTCCTCGTCGAGGGGCAGCAGGCCCGCGCCGCGCTCGTACTCCGTACGCGCGGTCTCCAGCAGGCGACGCCACGAGGTGACGGTCGGCCGGCGGCGCAGCAGTGCGCGGCGCTCCCGCTCCGTCATGCCACCCCACACGCCGAATTCGACGCGATTGTCGAGCGCGTCGGCGAGGCACTCCGTGCGTACCGGACATCCGGTGCACACTGCCTTCGCCCTGTTCTGCGCTGCTCCTTGAACGAACAGTTCATCCGGATCGGTAGTGCGGCAGGCCGCCTGCGCACTCCAGTCGGTTACCCAGCCCATACCGGCGCCGTCCTCTCCCGAATCGAGGCTCCCCCACGGCGGCAGCGGCATATTCACCGCCGCCAGTTGAGGACGTTACGGAAGGTGGGCACAGCGCAACACCCCCTTCGGGCCCAATCTTGAATGGCCCGAACGGACTATGCGTAAGCGGCAGATCACCCGGGGGAGTGAGCTGAGGACATGCGTGAGCATCCCGGCAAACCGGGACAGTTCAGTTGAGTCACAACGGACGCCTGGTGACGCATGAGGCTGATTCGGACACGAACTCAATGAAGCCTCAACGAAAAAGTTGGGGATCCTCCGGAACGATTCGGGGTCGCCGGACGTATTGATACGTGGCCACACTGCTGTGACAGTTGAGAGCAGCTTAGGCCAAGGCATATACGCGTGTCCGGCGAATGAGAACGTAGGCTGCCCTCATGCCAAAGAAGCGCTCGGGCGGTGGTCTGTCGCCAACGCAGCAGGCCGCCAAGTTCCTCGGTGTCAGCGTGCTCGCAGGCGCCGTCATGGCCGGAATCGCGCTGCCCGCCGCGGGCGCGCTCGGTCTCGCGGCCAAGGGATCGGTCCAGGGGTTCGACGAGATTCCCGACAACCTGAAGAGTCCGTCGCTGAGTCAGCGGACCACCATCCTGGACAACCAGGGCGGTGAGATCGCGACGGTCTACTCGCGCGACCGCACGGTGGTCGACCTCAAGGACATCTCGCCGTACATGCAGAAGGCGATCGTCGCGATCGAGGACTCGCGCTTCTACCAGCACGGCGCGGTCGACCTGAAGGGCATCCTGCGCGCGGTCAACCAGAACGCGCAGAACGGCGGAGTGGCCCAGGGCGCCTCCACGCTCACCCAGCAGCTGGTGAAGAACTACTTCGTCGAGGAGGCCGGCGACGACCCGACGAAGGTCGCCCAGGCCACCCAGCAGACCCTCGGCCGCAAGATCCGCGAGCTCAAGTACGCGATCCAGCTGGAAGAGAAGCTCGGCAAGAAGAAGATCCTCGAGAACTACCTGAACATCACGTTCTTCGGCGAGCAGGCCTACGGCATCGAGGCCGCCTCCCAGCGCTACTTCTCCAAACCCGCCAAGGACCTGAACCTCCAGGAGTCCGCGCTGCTCGCCGGCATCGTCCAGTCGCCCAGCCGGTACGACCCGGTCAACGACGAGGCGGAGGCCACCAAGCGCCGCAACACCGTGCTCCAGCGGATGGCCGAGGTGCACGACATCTCGCAGCAGGAGGCGGACGCCGCCAAGAAGACGAAGCTCGCCCTGCATGTGAGCCAGCCCAAGAACGGCTGCATCACGGCCGTCCGGGGCGCCAGCTTCTTCTGCAAGTACGTGGAGCACGTCTTCCTGACCGACCCGGTCTTCGGCAAGACCAAGGAGGAGCGGGCGAAGCTCTGGAACCAGGGCGGCCTGACGATCCGTACGACGCTCGACCCGCAGTCCCAGGAGTCGGTGCAGACCTCCCTCAAGGACCACGTCAACAAGTCCGACAAGGTCGCCGCCGCGGCCACCCTGGTCGAGCCCGGCACCGGGAAGATCCTCGGCATGGGCCAGTCGAAGCCGTACGGCTACGGGAAGAACGAGACGGAGTACAACTACTCGGTCAACTACGACATGGGCGGCTCCAACTACGGCTTCCCGACCGGTTCGACCTTCAAGCCGTTCGTGGCCGCGGCCGCGCTGGAACAGGGACTGCCGGCGACGAAGGAGTACTCGTCGCCGAACAAGATGCCCTACCCCAGCCCCGTACAGACGTGCGGCAGCAAGCCCTGGACGAACCAGGCCAACGAGCAGGTCCCGAACGAGAGCGCCTCGGAGGTCGGTCCGTACCGGCTGAAGGAGGCGATGGCCAAGTCGGTCAACACCTACTTCGTGCAGATGATCAGCGACATCGGCCTCTGCCCGGTGATGAACCAGATCGACAAGCTCGGCGTGGTCCAGGGCAACGGCGACAAGCTCCCCCAGGTGCCGTCCATCGCCCTCGGCGCCAAGGGCATCTCCCCGCTGACGATGGCCACCGCGTACGCCGCCTTCGCCTCCCGCGGCATGTACTGCACCCCGATCGCCGTCGAGTCGATCACGCAGAAGATCAACGGCACGCAGAAGACGCTCGAGGTGCCGAAGTCGACGTGCTCGCGGGCGATGTCCGAGAAGACCGCGGACACGATCAACACCCTGCTGAGCGGCGTGATCGACTCCGGTACCGGCCAGCAGGCCGGTCTCACCGACCGCGCCAACGCCGGTAAGACGGGCACGACGGACGAGCGCAAGAACGCCTGGTTCGTCGGCTACACGCCGAACCTGTCCGGCGCGGTCTGGGTCGGCAGCGCCACCCAGCGGGTCAAAATGGTGAACATCACGATCGGCGGCGTCTACAACCCCAAGGTCTACGGCGGTCAGGTCCCCGGCCCCATCTGGCGGGACCTGATGACCGGCGCCCTCACCGGCAAGGACTCCCCGTCCTTCAACCTGGTCGACATTCCCGACGGCAACAAGGGCAACGGCCAGAACGACGGGAACAACGGCGACCACAACGGCAATGGGAATGGCAACGGGAACGGGAACGGAAACGGCAACACCACCAACGGGACGACCATCAGCGGTCAGACCGACGGTGGCACGGTGTTCCCGACCCCGTCCTTCTCCATTCCCGAGGGCTGGATCCAGGGCAATGGCAACGGCGGCAACGGGAACGGCGGGCAGCGCGGTTGATGCGTAGGCGTACGCGTACGCCTACGCCTTGAGTGGCTGAGGTGCGGGCCTTCGGCGTCTGACGCACCGGCCTGGAGTGTCTGAGGTGCGGGCCGCGGGCGTCTGACGCACCGGCCTTGAGAGCCTTACGGTGCCGGCCTTGACCGCCTTACGGTGCCGGCCTTGACCGCCTTACGGTGCCGGCCTTGACCGCCTTACGGTGCCGGCCTTGACCGCCTTACGGTCCCGGCCTTGACCGCCTTACGGTGCCGGCCTTGAGCGCCTTACGGTGCCGGCCTTGAGCGCCTTACGTGCCGTCTCGGGTGTCTGAAAGCGCCAGCAGGCGCTGACGTGCCGCCGGGGGCCTGCCGTGGCGGCAGGAGCTTGACGTGCCGTCAGGTGTCTGGACGCGTCGGCAGGTGTCCGACATGCCGACAGGTACTCGTGGGCCAGGAGGAAACTCCTGGCCCACAAGCATGTTCTACGCCTCCGGGGCGGGTGCGTGCCTCAGCCCGCGAGCAGCTTCTTCACCACGGCGGCGACGCGACCGCCCTCGGCCTGGCCGGCCACCTTCGGGTTCACGATCTTCATGACCTGACCCATGGCCCGCGGCCCCTCGGCGCCCGCCGCCTTCGCCTCGTCGACGGCCTGGGCGACGATCTGCTGGAGCTCCTCGTCGGACAGCTGCTTGGGCAGGTACGCGGCGAGGACCTCGCCCTCCGCCTTCTCCCGCTCGGCCGACTCGGGGCGCCCGCCCTGCGCGAAGGCGTCGGCGGCCTCACGGCGCTTCTTCGCCTCGCGGGTGATCACCTTCTGCACTTCGTCGTCGGAGAGTTCGCGCTTGGTCTTGCCCGCGACCTCCTCCTTGGTGATGGCGGCGAGAGTCAGCCGGAGCGTCGAGGAGCGGAGCTCGTCGCGCTCCTTGATCGCGGCGTTGAGGTCTTCCTGCAGCTTCGACTTGAGCGTGGTCATGCCGTTGATTGTCGCAGGTGTGGTGAGGCGGTTGCCCGCTGATTTCGGAGCGTGCGCCGCGCGCCCAGTGGTGCTCGGAGCGTGCGCCGCGCGCCCCGGGGTGCTCGGAGCGTGCGCCGCGCGCCCCGGGGTGCTTCGCATCCCCTTATCTTTGAACTGGCAGGATCCTTGGACTGGCCGGCGCCCTCCTGGGGCGGAGCCGGGTTGTCCCCAGGCGGCGACGCGGGTTCGCCGGGGTCTGACACGATGGACGTATGCGCGCGCGATACGGAGTACCCCTGGGAATCACGGCGGTGGGCGCCGCCGGTTTGGCCTACGCGGCGGGATTCGAGGCCCGCTCGTTCCGCCTCCGGCGGGTGACGGTCCCGATCCTGCCACCGGGGATGCGGCCAATGCGCGTGCTTCAGGTCTCCGACATCCACATGGTGAGCGGGCAGCGCAAGAAGCAGCGCTGGCTGCGCTCCCTGGCCGGCCTGCGCCCGGACTTCGTGATCAACACCGGGGACAACCTCTCGGACACGGAGGGCGTACCGGAGGTCCTCGACGCCCTCGGCCCCCTGATGGAGTTCCCCGGGGCGTACGTCTTCGGTTCGAACGACTACTACGGTCCCAAGCTCCGCAACCCCGCCCGCTACTTGTTCGAGAAGGCCCAGGGCCGCCACGGTCTGAACGGCAACGCACCGGCCGTGGGCGTGCTCCACAACCCGTGGGAGGACCTGCGCGACGGCTTCGACACGGCGGGCTGGCTGAACCTGACGAACACCCGCGGGACGCTGAAGGTCGAAGGCGCGGAGATCGAGCTGACCGGCCTCGACGACCCGCACATCAAGCGGGACCGCTACGCGCGCGTGGCCGGCGGCCCGTCGGAGTCCGCCGACTTCTCGATGGGCGTGGTCCATGCCCCGTACGTGCGCACCCTGGACGCCTTCACGGCCGACGGCTACCCCCTGATCCTGGCCGGCCACACCCACGGCGGCCAGCTCTGCATCCCCTTCTACGGCGCTCTCATCACCAACTGCGACCTGGACACGGACCGCGTGAAGGGCCTGTCCACGCATACGACGGAGGGCCGGACGTCGTACCTGCACGTCTCGGCGGGCTGCGGGACCAACCGCTACACGCCGGTACGGTTCGCGTGCCCGCCGGAGGCGTCGCTGCTGACGTTGGTGGAGCGGAGGTAGCGGGCGGGCGCAAAGGGGGGACGGGGAAAGGGGAGCGGGGAAAGGGGAGCGGGAAAGGGGAGCGGGAAAGGAGAGCGGGAAAGGGGCAGCAGGGCTGCGACAGGTGCGGTAGGGGTGAGAGCGGCGCAGGTGGGGACAGGCCGGCCGACGCCGCGCGGTCCACTCACGACGGAGCCCGGGTAACCCACCCAGGTGACCCATATCGCCCGATTCGTCCGATCCGCTTAGCGTGGGGCCATGATCGCCCCCATACCCAAGGACATGCCCGACCTCCCCGCGATACCGGGCATCCCCCCGCCGGTCCCCTCCGTCGTCCCCGCGACGGCGGTGGTGGCCCCCGTGCGCCGCCCGGTGGTGGCGGCCTACCGTCTGCTCGTGGCCCTCACGGCGGCGGCCGGCGTGACCATCGACCTGCTCCTGGGCAGCCCGGTCCACGTCCTCAGCTACTTCACGATCCAGGCGAACCTGCTGGTGGCCGTGGTCTTCGTCGCATCAGCCAAACGCGCCTGGACGGCCCGCCGCCCACTGCCCGCCGTAGTGACGGGCGGCACACTGCTCTACATCGGAATCACCGGCCTGGTCTACCACCTGATCCTGGCGAACGAGCCCGGCGGCTTCTCGATGACCGGGCAGGTCGACACGCTCACGGGCTGGCACGCGGTGGCCAACCAGCTGCTGCACACGGCGACGCCGATCGCGGTGCTGGTCGACTGGCTCCTGCTGACCCGCCCGGCCCCGCTGGCCGCGCGAAACGCAGCCACCTGGGTGGTCTACCCCCTCGCCTACCTGGGCTTCTGCCTCGCTCGCGGCACGATGCTGACCGCCGGCACCCCGGCGCGCTACCTCTACCCCTTCGTCGACGTCGACCGGCACGGCTACGGCGGCGTCCTCGGCAACGCGGCGATCCTCGGCCTCGCCTTCTACGCCCTGGCCCTCCTCACCATCACCCTCGACCACCTCCGCCCCGACCCGGCCCGCCGCCGCTCCGCACGCCCCGAAAACCGGATTTCGTCTCCGGCCACCAGTGGGCTAAAGTAAACGACGTCGCCGCGGCAAGCAGCGACAATCGGGGTGTAGCGCAGCTTGGCAGCGCGCTTCGTTCGGGACGAAGAGGTCGTGGGTTCAAATCCCGCCACCCCGACAGTGAAACACCAGGTCAGGCCCGGTGCTGAGAGATCAGCACCGGGCCTGATTTGCGTTGCGGCCCTCTTTTGGGAGCCATTTGGGAGCCGACTGGGTGTGATCTTCGGGTCCGGCTCCCGGCCGGCTTCCCGGGAGCGGCGTTCCGCCTCCCGCAGGGCGGTGTCCGCCTCGCGTCCCGTAAGAGTCACCGCACGGCTTGTGCCAAGCAGACCTGAGACGGTACGACGATTGCCATGCACCCTTGGTCTCCGTTAAATGACCGGCAGCTCGCACTCCTCACCCGCATCGGGGGCGGAACCGACCCCGTCACGTCGGACAGCCCCGAGCTCGCCGTTACGGCTCGCGCGCTCAGGGATCGGGGCTTGGTGACCATGCCCAGGAAGAAGGGGAGGTGGAGGCGGAGATCACTGACGCGGGGCGCTTCTATCTGGAGCACGGGCATCATCCCGACCGTCCGGAGTTGGCTCCACGCAAGCCTCGCGGGGCGGCGTCTCAAGCCGAGGCGCCAGTGGCCGCTGGTCCTCGGCAGGACGTCGATCCCCCCACGGAGACGAAGCCCGCATCCAAGCGTGCCGTGAAACCTCCGCGCCCCTCGCCAGCGGCTGTCGGGCCGGCGCTCATCGCACAGGTGCAGGAGGCCGGACGATTCCTTCGGATCCCGGACCCAAGTGCCGAGGAACGGGCTCGGTATCATCCTTCCGACTGGCCACGGTTGCCGTCGTCCTACTGGTCGACCCGTATGGTCGTCGCCCAGCTGTCCTTGGTGCCGACGATCCGGCGAAGGGTGACGGCTGCCGCCTTCAGTAGTCGCTTCTCTTGCCCCGGCGGTGTCTTCCCTTCGCCGCAGTCGCTCAGGAAGGCGACGCCAAGGCTAGCCACCACGCGAAATAGGTGGCCATGGATTTACGTCTCACACCACGGCAAGCTCGGCCCGGACTCCGTACATGGCAATGCCTGTGGCGAGAGTCTCGGCCGTGAAGCCGGTGCGGAACGGCATACCGCGAGAGGGGCTGACCGAACCACTCTTGGGACGGCTCACCCCCGCCGCACGGAGGATCTTCACGAGTTCGGTGCCGAGTTGCTGGGTCCGCATGCCCAGAGCGTCCGCGAGGTCCGAGGTGTACATGGTGCCGCCGGCGCGGACGACGGCCTGGTGAGCCCGCACCAGGAGCGGCGGGACTGCGTTGTTGGGATTGGGCTCGGCCTCGGCCCCCGACGCGGTGCCGTCTTCCGACTGCGGCGTCACCTCATCGCCAGGCTCGGGGACGCTGGGCACCAGGTACTGCTCCTCCACCAGCGGCTCGGTCGGCGACTGCTCCTGCCTCGGTGTCGGCAGGGTCACTTCAGCGATCAGGGCGTACGTGTGCGCCACCGACGCGAGGGCGGCGGCGCCCTCTCCGTTTCCGCGAACGAGCGCTGCGCGCGCTCGTCCCGACAGATCGTGGGCAACTTGGGCTGCGCTCAGGCAGCTTGAGGTACTCATGCCGGAAGAAATGCGATGCGATGAACCTAGGAAACGGCTGCTCCGTCGGCCAGCGCCGTATGGCGGCCACATAGAAAGCCGTTCACGTGGCCCCACATGGGGCAATGCTCCGTTCACGACGACAGCGAGCAAAGTGACACACGCTTGCCCGCACATCCGCGCGCCCTCCCTGACACACGCCCGGGGACAGTCCTCGCGTGACCTTGTGCCGCTTTGAACGCCACGGCGCCGGCCGGAAGTGACTTCGCTGGCAGCAAGGTGACAGGGCCCCCAGGAATCCCACGCCTCACGAGACAGGTCACTGCCCGTATGCCCGCTTCCAGCGTGTTCGGTGCCGGGAATCGCCCTGCCCCTGGCCGTTCACCTCGGTCAAGGACAGCAGGGAAGTCCCGTTGTTCCACAGGCCGAGGAGATCCCGGTGCACAGCAAGGATTCCGTGCTGCAGCGCGAACTTCTGAGAAGGGCCGCTGAACCGCGTGGTCGTGACGAACACAGCCAGGTGGGCCCCGAAGTGCACCTTGGCGCCCAGCAGATCGCGCAGTTCGCGACTCGCGATCGTGCTCGTCGGCGTATAGCGCTTGCACTGGATCACCACGTTTCGGCCGTCCGGGAGACGGCCGACGACATCTGCACCATTGTCATTCGCGCCACCCACGCGCCGGACGTCGGTGCAGCCGTGCCGTCGACACAGGCTTGCAACCAGATCCTCGAACTCGGTGCCGGTAATTGCGTCCACCTCGGCAAGTGTCCGATGGCCGGCCTTCACCGCCTCTTCCTGCCGCCAGAGACGGTCCCGCCCGCGCACGAGCCGGTCCGTACGCCACAGCCACCACCCTGCCACTGCGACGCCGCCGAGAACCACAGCCCCCGTGACGTAAGGCCACACGACCGACCAGAAGACCATGAGCAGGACCAGCACCAGGCCGCCGCTGACAGCCACCGACTTCTGCCGCGCCGCTCGTCGTCTGCGAGCAGCCGCACTCCGTCCACGCCTCGTCACAGTCGAAGCCCTCCCCCCACAGGCCCGTGTACCGCAGTGTGAGCCGACCGAGGAAACAAGAGAAAGGCGCGAGTCAGCCGTGGCCGGATCGGATACCCCGGAGGGACATGGGCTTGGCGACCGCGTGTGTCCCTACCGCCTCGGACGTCAACGACGGCCGTCTTCGTAGTCCTTTCCGGTGCTCACCGAGCTGATCGACTCCGGAGACACGGGGTACCCGACAACACTCGCACCGTGGCCGACAAAACAAACGTGCCGGGCAAAACTGACCCATCTCCGCAGAATGCCCGCAGGCCAGGAGGAAGGACGGCCGCCCGCACCGGCCACGTACGGCTCCAGTTCTGGCGCTGGGTACTCGCGCCTCGAACAACATGGCAGACGCGCCGCCTGGCAGCCGATTTCGGGCCGGCCATGGATGCCCAGACCGCTTGGGTGATGGCGCGGCTGGCGCGACACCCGGACGAACTCCCCCTTGCGATGGGGCACCTGAACGGGGAGGAGAACGCCAGCGGATCCACCCGGGCGGGCTCGTCGCCCACGTGCTCCTGACGCCACCTTGCGCCAAAACATCCCGGCCCAGCCCCGAACGTCGATGAACACAGCCAGGTTTGATGAAGTCGGATAGCTCCACTGATCCCGGTGCGCTTCACCGACAGTCCAGTTCTGCCTGCTGAAACGATTCGGGATCGCTTCAACTCGAGTCCGACGTGGACGCGAGCCACGCTTCCATCTCGGCCCGCTCGCGCTGTGCGAGGCGCTGCGACCGCACGGTCGCGTCTGGCCTCAGCAGCGTCGGTTCGTACACACCGTAGTCGGCGAGGAGATCGGACGAGATGGCGTGGGCCATCGTGCACAGCTGCATGCTGCCATTGCACAGGGCTTCCAGATACCCGATGCGATGGCACGGAGTTCCCGTATCACTCGAGACCGGTACCCCCGGCACGAAGCGGGCGGTTCCATTGACCGGCGTGCGGTCCAGGAGCACCTGTGCAGGAGACGAAGTGCCTGCGAGCACATCGGCATCTCCATAGGCTCCGGCCCACTCCGCATAGGCGCACGCGAGATGAAGACCGTAGAGCACGCTGGCCTCCAGACGCGTGAGATTCAGCACGGGGGCAGCTGCATCCTCTGCCGTGGGCGCAGGTTCCGAGGTCAGATCGACCTGAAGGTGAGCGCTGCCATCGGAGTGCCAGACGGCGTGGACGCCAGGTCCGGAGATCCGCATGCGGCCCCGGCGGATCACCGGGGCGTGGCCCAGCAAGTCGCGGGACAGAGCGGCCGACGGTGCACCCCCGGGACGCGCCAATGCGCCGAGGAACCCTCGCACATCCTGGAGGAAAGTGCGGTCTATGCGACGCTCGGCTCTTCCCGTGGGGACCAGAGAAATGTCCAATCTGATGCTGCCGTCAACAGGAGCCGCCAACCATGCGCAGTCGTCTTCGAACTGTGCGGTTACCCGACGGGAGTGGTCTTCTGCCAGCTTGAAACGGTCGCGATAGAGGGCCGCTATCTCTGATTCGTCCAGCCAGGCGGTGGTCCGGCCCAGACGACGCGCGTACCCGTACCGCTGCTGACCCTTGCCTCCAGTGGGGCGAACGGCGTGCGGGGCGACCGGGCTACGCGGGACCCCGATCAGGATGTAACCGCACTCCGGAGTGGTGGGACTGTCAGCGATCATGCGTATGCGGAAGTCCGGGGGCAGGAAGGGGAAGACACGACTGCGTAGGGCCTGGACGAGTTGGTTGTGCAGTTTGTCGCTGATCGCAATGGGGTTCAGACGCTCCGCGTTTCCCTGGTCGTTCTCGGTGACGCCGACGACGATCAGGCCGCCTCGCGCGTTGGCCATGGCCGTCACGTCCTTGGCGAACTCGTCCAGTCCATCGGCGTCCTTGGCGTACGCGTTGTCCTGCTTGAAGTCCAGGTCCACGTCTTCGGCTGCACGCTGGTCGCACAGCTCGACCAGATGACTTCGATCAAGGCCGTCGAAGTCCGCGCCGAGCAACTGAGCAAGTCTGGGAATCCTCACCGTCACCTGCGCAGGTTACGCCCGAAAGGGCGCACCGGAAGCCTCAACCGTGCGATGTGCGCTGGCTGTTGAGGTAACCCCGGAAGAGTGACTCACTGTCAAATGTGTGTACGCTCTCCGAATCTACGAGTGGTCGAGGCACAGGTCAGGGGCGGCGGCCTGCTGGGGGAGGGACGTAGATGTCACTTTTCGATCCGCAGAAGCTGGTCGCGGGCGCACGGTTACGGCTGCCGGGACACACCGAGCCTGTTACCGTGATCCAGGTCCAATCGGGCGCCTACTGGGAGTTCCTTGTCAAGGGTGACGCCGGGGACTACCGGAGTGTCAGTCTGCCCGAGGATGAGCTGCCCGGCATCGAGGTGGTCGACGCCGGTGGCGAGCGGCGGTACGACTCGGACGCGCGAGTCTTCCGGCTCGGTGTGGAAGCGCGCAGGATCCGCACACGCTTCCAGAACGACATGGGGGCTCTTTCTGTCTCCAGCATCGAGCCGCTGCCGCACCAACTCGAAGCGGTGTACGGCAGGTTCCTGGAGGAACCTCGGCTGCGTTTCCTGCTGGCTGATGATCCAGGGGCCGGCAAGACGATCATGACCGGGCTCTACATCAAGGAGCTCCAACTCCGCGGTGCGGCCGACCGAGTGCTGATCGTCGCCCCTGCCAACCTCGGCTTCCAGTGGCAGCGCGAACTCGACGAGCGCTTCCGGATCGCAGCCCGCCGCATCACCAGGGACACCCTGGACGCGGACCCCATGGCCAACCCCTGGGAGTCCGACGGCGTCTTCATCGTCTCCCGCGATCTGCTGAAGACGGAGACAGTCCTCGCGTCCTTCGCCGCCGCACAACGCCCCTGGGACCTGGCGGTCCTCGACGAGGCCCACGGCTACACCCTGAAGGTCAACAAGCGCGGGGCGATCGACAACCGCACCGGCCGGTACAAGGCCGCCGAGCGCGTGGCACGTCACGCTGAACGACTGCTGCTCCTCACGGCCACTCCGCACTCAGGCCGCGAGGAGTCCCTGTGGGGGCTGATGCGGCTGCTGGATCGCGACGCATACGGCGACCGGTGCCCCGACCGCGTAGAGATCATGCCGCACCACTACTCCAGGACTACCAAGGAACAGATGGTGGACCTGCGCGGCCGTCCCCTCTTCCGGCCACGCGTCGCGCACACGGTCGCATACACCCTCGATGGAGCCGAGCTCGACCTGTACAACCGGGTGTCCCAGTTCATCACCCAGGGTCTCGCCGAGATCCGTCGCGAGCGCACCGACGGCGGCCGTGCGTCCGTGTCCGGCTTCGCCCTGACGACCATGCAGCGTCGGCTGGCTTCTTCCGTACGGGCCATCTGCCGAACCTTGCAGCGCCGTGTGGAGCGCCTGGAGCGGGAACTGGAGCAGCCGACAGCGACAGCCACGGACGTCGGCTCGAGCCTGCTGGACAAGAACACCAACGGCGACCGCCCCGAGGACGAGCGCTGGGCGCTCGAGGAGCAGGCTCTCGATCAGCTCTCCCTCTTCAGAGACCCGGAGGAGATCGAGGCCGAACTCGGCCTTCTCCGCCCGCTGCTGGCGCAAGCCGAGGAGACGGCGCTTCTGGGCGGGGAGATCAAGCTGCAGGAGTTATGGAAGATTCTGGATCAGTACGGGGTCGGCGACGACGCCTCGAAGAAGCTCCTGGTTTTCACCGAGCACAAGGACACCCTGGACTTCCTGGTCCGCGAGCTGTCGCCGCACTTCGACGTGGCTGTCATCCACGGTGGCCTGCGTCCCGCAGAACGGGTACAGGCCGAGCGTGACTTCCGGGAACATGCGCAGATCATGATCGCCACCGAGGCGGCGGGCGAAGGGATCAACCTCCAGTTCTGCCACCTCATGGTCAACTACGACATCCCGTGGAACCCCAACCGCCTTGAACAGCGTATGGGACGAGTGCACCGCATCGGTCAGACCGAGAACGTTCATATTTTCAATCTCGTCGCGGCCAACACCAAGGAGGGGCACGTACTGGCCACGGTGCTCGGAAAGATCGAGACCATGCGCCAGAACGAAGCTCTGGGGGACCAGGTCTTCGACGTCATCGGCGAAATACTGTCCGGCTACCGTCTCCCCGAACTACTCGAAGCCGTCGTATCAGGTGAGCGGACATCTGAGGACGCAGCAGCCCAATTCGGCGCAGGCGACGGGGAGTTCGACGAGCAGCTCATCGCGCGCATGCGCGAACTCTCGGAGAAGGCTCTGGTCACGGGCCACATCGACTGGCGGATACAGCGCCAGGAGACGACCCGGGCGGAGGAACGTCGGCTGCCTCCGGAACACCTCAAACGCTTCTTCCTCGACGCCGTCGACCATCTGCACGGCCAGGCGCGCGAGCGGCTGGACCACGCGAGTATCAGGGTCACGCGGACCCCGGACATCCTGATCGCCCGCGACCGCGATCTGGGTACGCTCCGCCAGCTGCAACCCACCTACGAGCGAGTCACCTTCGACAAGAGTGTCGCCGTGCAACGGCTGGCGCAGGACGCGGAGTCAGGGGCGCCCCGAGCAGAACTCTGCGGTCCCGGACACCCTTTGTTCGAGGCGATCCTGGACCTGGTCATCGAGCAGACAGCGAGCTCACTGCAGCGCGGCGCCGTCTTTCATGATCCCGGACTCAGCGCTCCCGCACTGCTGCACATCCTGGAAGGCGAAGTCACCGACGGACATCGCTCGACAGTCCACCGCAGCATGGCTTCCGTCATCGAGGCCGCCGGCGAGTTCCTCCCCACGAGCGGCGCACTGTACGACCTGCTGCCTGGGCGACCCGCACAGCCGACTGGAGAAGGGTTGACGCCCGCCCGTCCGGAATCCCAGCTCATCACGTGGGCACGAGCCAATGTCTACGAGGCTCGACTGCGCGAGGTCCGAGAGCGCCGTGCACGCACGGCCGACATTCAAGAGGAGTTCCTGACCACCTCGTTCCGTACCCTGCTGGCCCGCTACGACGCCGAACTGCTCGATCTTGACGAGGAGTTGGAGGAGGGAAGAGCCGGCGCCGAGGGCCGTCATCGCAAGACGGAACTCATTCGGCGCACAGTGCTCGAACGCCGTGACAGGCGGATCGCGGACACGGCTCGCACACGGCAGGTGGACCGCGGGCCTGTCACCGTTCTCGCGCAGGCCGTGCTACTGCCTCCGCCCGCGTCGTCCAGTCCTGTCGATGTCTGGGCCGAGCATGCGGCGAACGGGCGCGGACTCAGCGATCCTGAGATCGAACGGATAGCCGTACAAGTCAGCATGGACCACGAATACGCACATGGCTCTGAAGACCTCAGGTCCGTCGAAGCCGACAACCTGGGCTTCGACCTCGTCTCCCAACGGGCCGAGACCACCCGCTATATCGAGGTGAAGGGACGCGCCGGGGTGGGGTCCGTCGAGCTCACCTGGTCCGAGTACATCGCTGCCGGCAAGTTCGGTCCTGCCTACTGGCTTTACGTGGTGCTCGACTGCGCCACCGATCACCCTCGGCTCTACCGCATCCAGGACCCGGCCATCGCCCTTGCCGGGAAATTCCGGCCCACGCATGAGGTGCGCTACAGCGTCGCCCCCGGACCCGTCATCGAAGCAGCGCAGGCCACAGGAGGAGACACACAGTGAGACGTGCGCTCATCGAGGAGAAGCTCCCGCTGGCCCCCGTCAATGCCGCTTCCGCGCGGGAGAAGCATCTGCGACACGGCCACATCTCCACCATGCACCTGTGGTGGGCTCGCAGGCCCCTCGCCATGGCCCGAAGCGTGGTGCTCGCCAGCTTGGTCCCCGACCCGGGAACCGACAGCCCGCACGCCCGTGAAAGGCTGCTCACCGACATCAGCCAGGCCGCCCCTTTCGAGGCTTCTTCCCGGGCCGCCTATCTGGCCCCACTGCGCACCGCCCTCGCCGCCGCTTGGCCCGAGCGTCGCCCCAAGGTCCTTGACTGCTTCGCGGGAGGGGGCGCGATCCCTCTGGAAGCCGCGCGCCTCGGGTGCGACACCACCGCTGTCGACATCAACCCCGTCGCCCATCTCATCCAGCGCTGCGTCCTGGAGTACCCTGCTCGGTTCGGCGGTGTGGGCGAGGACGGCGGGCGGCCTTTCATCGACGAGTTGGCCCAATGGGGCCAGTGGGTGCGTGAGACTGCGGACGCCCGGCTTGCTGAGGTCCTTCCACGCTGTGAGGACGGCACCAGGCCCGCGGTGTACTTCTGGGCCCGCACCGTGCCGTGCGCGGATCCGCACTGTGGCCGGACGGTTCCGCTGATCTCTTCGCGCAAGCTCGCCGATTCCACCCGGCACCGGATACGTCTCGACTACGACATACGACGGGACCGGATCGAACTGCGCCTCGCAGAAGGCCCGCCTGCCGACGGCAGCGACTGGAAACTCGGCACCAAGACGAGCCGCGGCTCCCAGGTGACCGTTACTTGCCCCGTTTGCGGAACCGCCCGTCCAGACCGGGAACTACGTGGCTACGCACGTGAGCACGGCTTTGGTCACTACCTCTATGCGGTCCTCGACATCGATCCCGACGGGATACGCACTTACCGTGAGCCCACGGCTGCCGACCATGCCGCGGTTGAGCGGGCTGAAATTATGGCGGAGGGCCTGGAGGACTATCCGGATGGGACCAGCGCCATCCCGGACGAGCTGGTAACGCGTTCCCAATACCGGCGATACCCCAACTTGACCTACGGCATCGACACCTGGGCGAGCATGTTCACCCCCCGCCAGCGGTTGGTCCTCTCCACACTGGCCCAGGCCGTACGGTCCGCCCACGCGGCGATGTTGGAGAGCGGCACCGAGCCGGAACGGGCCCAGGCTCTGGCAACCTATCTGGGACTCGCCGTCGATCGGGTGGTCGACTACAACTCCTCATTCACCACTTGGACGCCCCTGCGGGAGACTCTGCGCAGCACCTTCCCTCAGCAAGCCATACGCATGGCCTGGGACTTCACCGAGATCGACCCATTCAGCGATGGCCCCAGCGGCTGGTCAAGCGCCCTTGGCTGGATCACCCAGTCCCTGCGCCACTGTGCCGCCGCCACCGAAGGTAACCCCTCCCGTGTCCAGCGCGCCAACGCCCAGCATCTCCCCTTTGCCGACGGCGAGTTCGACGCGGTCATCATCGACCCGCCCTACTATGACGCCTTTCAGTACGGCGACCTCTCGGACTTCTTCTACGTCTGGCTCAAGAGGTCCATCGGACACATCTACCCCGAACTCTTCGCCACCGCACTGACTCCCAAGCGCGCCGAGGTAATCCAGAACCGGGCCCAACGCGACTCCACCGAGTACATATCCCGCGACGAATTCGAGGCCCGTCTTCAACGTGCCCTGGACGAGGTGGCCCGAGTCGTCGCGAATGACGGCATCGTTTCGTTGGTCTTCGCTCACACCGACAACGCCGCCTGGGAACACCTGCTGCGTGCTCTGCGCCGGGCCGGCCTGAAGGTCACGACCTCATGGCCGATGCAGTCCGAAAGGACAGGTCGCACCACCGACAATGTCGGCTCGGTGCTGGCCTCCTCAGTGGTACTGGTCTGCCGCAAGGTGGGCAGTGCCATCGACGGCTTCTACGACGACGTGGTCCGCGACCTGGACGCCCGCATCGCCGAACGCCTCGCTGTCTTCGATGACATGAAACTGTCCGGCGCCGACTACTTCGTCTCGGCCATCGGCCCTGCTTTCGAGGTCTTCGCCCGCTACTCCCGTGTCCTGCGCCTATCGGGAGACGAGGTGGGGGTTGACGAGCTGATGGTGCTGGCTCGTCAAGCTGTGGCCCGACACGCCACCAGATCGCTCACTGGAGGCGAATCCCTGGAGCGCCTGGACAGTCGTGCGCTCTTCTATCTCACCTGGCGCTGGGCATACGACGGTCTGGCGATTCCCGCAGACGAGGCATACATGCTGTGCCGCGCGTTCGATCTTCATCTGGACTCCCTGACCGTACGGGGAGGACTGATACGCAAGTCCGGCTCCGACTACAAGCTGCTCGGACCACATGAGCGCCGCACTATCACGCTCGGCCAGCGTCCCTCCTGGGTGGACGTGATGCACTCCGCCTGCCTGCTCTATGACGAAGGCCGCCGCCAGGAACTTGGCGCGCTACTCGGCGCAAGTGGTGCGGGAACCGAACCTGCTTTTTGGGCGCTGGTCACCGCAGTCACGCAGCTCCTGCCCGAAGGCTCTCGGGAACGCACGCTCCTGCTCGGTCTCGGCGGCAACCGCGACGACCTGGCGGAACGGGCTGCCAAGTACTCCCCGGACTTCGAGGAGCTCACTCTGTTCGGCACGCAGCCCTGATACCGCTCCAGCACCACACACATAGCGAAAGGAACGTCCGTCCCGTGGCCGGCCTCAAGAGTTGGAACGAGATAGCCCCTCCGCACCTGGACATCGTCAACGGCTCGTTCGATGAGGCGCTGTTCGCCGCAGACCTGGGCTTGGTCAGCAAAGGAGAGGGCCCACAGGATTACCTCGATGCCCAACTCTTTGTACAGAAGACATATTTGACAGCAAATCTGCGCACCGCTCTTGTAGAGATCGGGAATCGACTGGCTGGCAATCCCGCCGCCAAAGCAGTACACAGAATGCAGACAGAATTCGGTGGCGGAAAGACCCACACCCTGCTGTCCGCCTACCATCTCTTTGGCAACGCCCGTGCACTGTCACGCACCCGACTTGCCCGCCAGCTCTCCTCCTCCATCAAGGATGGCCGCCTTCCGCAAGCCACCGTCGTAGTTCTCGACGGCTCCGCTCTGACCCCCGATCGCACCAAGGAGAACCGCTCCCCGGGACGTACCCTGCTCGGTCATCTCGCCTTTCAGCTTGGTGGGCAAGAAGCGTACGAGGGTGTTCGCGCGGAGGACGAGGCCCGCCAAGCGACCTCCACCGCTCATCTGGTGGCCCTGCTCAAGCGCTACACGCCTTGCCTCATCCTGATGGATGAGACCCTCGAATACCTGGCGAAGACCATCACCGCCGATGGCGACCAAGGCGCTCTCACCACCAACACTCTCGTCTTCATCAAGGAGTTGACCACGGCGGTCGCCAACACCCCCGGCGCCTGTCTGGTCGCGACCCTCACCGCTTCCCACCTCGAAGATTTCACGGGTATCAACCACGAGGATCTGCTGGAGCGCTTGGCAAAGATATTCGGCCGGACCGAGAACGTCATCACGCCCGTCGAAGGCGATGACATCTTTCCTGTCCTGCATACCCGGCTGTTCCAGAGCACCGGTACTCCAGCCCAGCGCCGTACCGTCGCGGATGCTTACGGCGACTACTACGCCGAGCAGTTCGGCGATGCTCTGCCAGCTGTATACCGTGATCCGGTCTACCGCGATCGCATCGAGGCCGCTTACCCCTTCCATCCCGAGCTGATCGACCTGCTCACCCATCGCTGGGGCTCGCTGTCCGGCTTCCAGCGCACACGCGGTGCGCTGCGCACCCTCGCACACAGCATCAAGGCTCTCCATGCGGAAGGGCGCATCTCCCCCCTTATCCACCCGGGGGACATCCCTCTCCATGACCCCGGCGTGCGGGCTGAGATATTGAAGATCACCGGTGGTTCCTACTTGGCGGCTCTGAACGCTGACATCATTCGCGAGGACTCGCGAGCCCGCATCGAGGACCAGCGCCGTGGCGGCGAGGTCGAGAAGCTGAGGCTGGCGACCAAGCTCGCCACGACAGCCTTCGTCAACTCCTTCGGCTCCGACAAGGTCCCGGGGGCATCCGACGCCCAGATGACCGTCGGTGTAGGCCGACCAGGGCTGTCTCGCGGCGCCCTCGAAGATGTCCGGGACACCGTCAAGAATGTCGCCTGGTACATGCGCTACGAGGGCGGCCGCTACCGTTTCACCACCGAACCCAACCTGAACAAGGTCATCGTCGAACGTGAGAGCGCCGTACCCGAGGACGCGATCGCCGAGCTACTAGAAAAGGCCACCAAGAGTGTGGTTCCGGCCGAGTCCCCCTGGCGCACCCAGACAGACGTCCTAAGCTCTGCGGACGTCCGCGACGAACCTCGCCTGACACTCGCTCTGCTCGATCCCGAGCACCGGGTCGAGCCTTCTGCCCCAGGCGCCGTCAGGGACGCGGCCCACCGCATCCTGAGCGAATACGACCAGTCCGGCCGTACCAACAAGAACACGCTGGTCCTGGTCGCTCCCGACACCGGCGCCCTCGGCCGTGCCCGCGCACTGGCACGAACCCTGGCAGCGATGCGCGAACTGCGAGACGACGTACACCGGCTGAAGCGGTTCAATCAGGAACAGCAGGCCGACCTTCGTGAAAGGGTCGTACGCGCCGAGGACCGACTCCCCGGGCTGCTCACCACGGCCTACCGACATGTGTTCGTGCTGGCCAACGGCACGGGCGGATCCCCGCCCACCACACAGCACCTCGACCTCGGGCTCCCCCGCGCCAGCGAGACCGTCACCTCCCGGGTCACGGAACGCCTGCGGTCAGGTGACGGTCTGCTGGATAGGCTCGCTCCGGCCGCATTGTTGTCGGACCGCTTCGACCTGCTTCCGGCAGACGTGGAAGCGGTCGAGATAGAGGACCTGCTCAAGGCGTTCCGGCGCTTCCCCCGGTTGCCGAAGCTCGCCTCTGTCGAGGTGCTGCGCGACTGTCTCGCCGAGGGGGTCAGGCGTGGAGTCTTCGGCCTCGTTTCGGGAGCCACCTGGCAGGCAGCCGACGCAGTGATCCGCATCGGGGAGGAGATCTCTCCAGATGAGATCGACTTCCAGCCCGGCACGTGGCTGGTACGGGCCGCACGCGCCCAGGCCCTGCGCGGCCCCGAGGCACCTCCGGCGCATCCTTCTGACGCGAGTAGCCCACGGACAGGAACGCCTATCGCCCCCGGGACCAGAGAGCCGACGACCTCAGAGGTACCAGCGCCAAGGCCGCCCTCGGCAGGCCCCACCGGTCTGCGACTGCATATTGCCGATGTCCCGGCCGACAAAGTTCGCGACGTCGTAAAAGTGGCGGTTCTGCCTTTCGCCGCGCAGGGGGCCGAGGTACGCGTCGAACTGAACGTTTCCGTTCGATCCTCGAAGCCGATACCCCCGCATGTCATTGACTTGGTCGTCGAGGAGGGCCTCGGCCAACTCGGCCTCCGAGCCGAGACGCACGAACAATAGGTGGCGACGTCTGCGATGCCGCCGTTTGCTCCCGGACCGCACCGACAGCCTTCGCCGTCGAACCGCGCGCGAGACGGCGGATAGACGCTTGGACGGTTACCCGCTGGGAGCCATCTGGGAGCCGACCCGCTCCCCAAGCCCCTTTCAGACCACTCGAGACCGCCCCACCCCAACACCCTGATCAGGCCAAACAGCAAATCAACCGATGGTGATCACTCCCGAACCTCATTCGGGAGCAAGCGGTCCCAGAGCAAAATGTGGCTCTCCCGCACGGTCGGTCATGAAGGCACAGCAGGGAGGGAGCAGCAGCATCCTGATTGCGGGCTGCCCCTGCTCCCTGGCCGCTGAGCCTGGCTCGGTCGCCGACCCGACCTCTACGTTGCGGCGCTTACGGTCGCGCTCGTACTTCTACGGGCCTGACCGTGGTCAGGTGTCCATGGTCAGGCTGGCGTTCAGGATCGGGAGCGAGGAGTCGCCGGGGGGTCCAGGGCTTCCGATGTGCCCACAGCAGTGCCAGCCTCGATGATGCCGCCCACGGCATAGACGCAGCTGCCGGTCTCGCCGGGCGGGCAATCAGTGGTCGCTGCCGCCAGGCCGGCACGGGGCGTGGGGAGCGCGGGCAGAGTTGTCCAGGCGTTGGTGGTGGGGTTGTAGGACTCCACCGTGCCCACGACGCCGACGCGGGAGTCGAAGCCACTCGCGGCGTAGATACAGGTTCCCTTCTGCCCCTGAGGGCAGGGCGCGGCCGAAGCCCCAAAGCTGAAGCGGGGAGCGGGCAGTGAGGTTACCGGGCTCCAGGCGTTGCTGGCGGGGTTGTACGACTCCACCGTGCCGATGGCATTGCCGGAGCTGAGGCCACCCGCGGCGTAGACGCATGTGCCAGTCTGCCCTTGTGGGCAGGGCGCGGCCGAAGCCCCAAAGGCGAACCGGGCGGTGTTCAATGAGGCCACCCGGCTCCAAGCGTTGGTGGCGGGGTTGTACGACTCCACCACGCCCACGCCCACGGCACCGCTACCGCTGTTTCCCCCCACGGCGTAGATACAGGTTCCCTTCTGCCCCCGCGGGCAGGGCGCGGTCGACACCCCAAGGCTGTACCGGGCGGTGTTCAATGAGGCCACCCGGCTCCAAGCGTTGGTAGCGGGGTTGTACGACTCCACCACGCCCACGGCACCGCTACCGCTGTTTCCCCCCACGGCGTAGATACAGGTTCCCTTCTGCCCCCGCGGGCAGGGCGCGGTCGCCGCCCCCAGTCCCCAGCGCGGTGTGGGCAGCGAACGCAGGGTCGACCAGGCATTGGTGAGCCGGTTGTACGACTCCACGGTGCCCCGGGTGTCAGCGACAGTGCTGCCGCCGGCGCTGCCGCCTACGGCGTAGACGCAGGTGCCGGTCTGCCCCGGCGGGCAGGGCGCGGCCGCTGCCGCCAGGTCGGCCCGGGGCGTCGGCATTGAAGGCAGGGTCGTCCAGACAGTCCCGTTGGTGGCCGCTGCCGGTAGCGCCCCCACCAAGGTCCCGACGGCGGCGAGGACCGCCACACGTGTGAGGAAAAGACGCCACCACCTGCGGCTGGGGTCGGGCGACTTACTCGTTCGTAGCAAAGCTGGTCTCCTCGTCCGCTGGGTACGGCCCGGGCTGGGGTCCCAACGGTGGCCTGTCCGGGTGAGCCCGTGGCCCGAAGGGTTCCTGGCGGAGCCGACAGGGCCCCGTCTGCCGGACGAAAATCCACCAGATGGCCCCAGCTGGCGTTGCCGGCTCCCGGCCCTGGGCCTGTTCGTGGAGTCCTCTGATACCGCCTGACAGCTGTCGACGGCCGCTGTCAGCGTGCTGGCCGCGGGCTGTCAGTGGGGCCCGGGATCGTCATGGTCATCGAGAACGACGAGGACCTGACGAGGAGTTGTTGAACATGGCGTACGCGATCCGGGCCGAGGGACTGGTCAAGAAGTACGGGGACTTCACCGCCCTGGACGGGGTCGACCTGGAGGTCCCGGCCGGCAAGGTCGTCGGCGTCCTGGGCCCCAACGGCGCCGGCAAGACCACCACCGTGCGCATCCTGGCCACGCTGATGCGCCCCGACGGCGGACACGCCACCATCGGCGGCCACGACATCGTCAAGGACCCGGTCAAGGTCCGGCAGCTGATCGGGCTGACCGGTCAGTACGCCTCCGTGGACGAGACCCTGTCCGGCGCCGAGAACCTGGTGCTCATCGGGCGGCTGCTCGGCCTGTCCCGGCGCGATGCGAAGGCGCGGGCCGCCGAGCTCCTGGAGAACTTCTCCCTCACCGAGGCGGCCCGCAAGCCGATCGCCACCTTCTCCGGCGGTATGCGACGGCGTCTGGACCTGGCCGCCTCCCTGGTCGGCCGGCCCCAGGTGCTCTTCCTGGACGAGCCCACCACCGGCCTGGATCCGCACGCCCGGCAGGAAGTCTGGGAGGTCGTACGGGAGTTGGTCGCCGATGGCTCCACGGTGCTGCTCACCACCCAGTACCTGGAGGAGGCCGACCAGCTCGCCGACTCCATCACCGTCTTCGACAAGGGCCGCAAGGTCGCCGAAGGCCGACCTGGTGAGCTCAAGCGCCGCGTCGGCGGCCAGATCCTCCAGGTCCGGCCCACCGTGGCCGCCGATGTGCCGCAGGTCGCCGGGATGCTCGCCGAGCTGACCGGTCACGCCCCCGCCCAGGACTCCGGCGTACTCACCGTGCCGGCCGACGACCCGCTGATCGTCGCCGCGGTCGCCCGCCGCCTGGACGGCGCCGGCATCACCGCCGACGAACTCGGCCTGCGGCTGCCCAGCCTGGACGAGGTCTTCCTCGCCCTGACCGGACACGCACCCGCCGTCACCGACGACCAGCCCGTCGCCGTGTGAGCCCCCAGCTCTCCCGTTCCGCGCAGACTTTCCCGAGAGGACCCCGTCATGAGCACCCAGCCCCTCGGCACCCACGCCGAGCTCCCCAGCCGTATCGGCCTCGCACAGACCGCCCAGCACAGCCTCGCCCTCGCCGGCCGCGGCGTCACCAAGTTCATGAAGTCGCCGATGCAGCTGGTCGATGTGATCCTCACCCCGATCATCAGCCTGCTGATGTTCATCTACCTCTTCGGGGACGCCATGTCCGGCGGCGACACCGACGGCTACCTGCGGCTCGTCGTCCCCGGCGTCATGGTCATGGCCGTCTTCCAGGCCAGCGTCGGCATCGGCGCCTCGCTCTGCGCGGACGCCAGTACCGGAATCTTCGACCGGTTCCGCAGCATGCCGATCGCCCGCTCCAGCCCCCTGATCGGCGCCGTCCTCGCCGATGTCGTCCGCTATGTCGCCTGTCTGGCCACCCTGGTCGTTTTCGCCCTGGTCATGGGCTACCGCGTCGAGACCGGCCCGGTCGCCACGCTCGCCGCGCTCGCCCTGCTCATCGGCTTCGCTCTCAGCTTCTCCTGGATCTCGGTGTACCTCGGGATGCTGATCAAGAACCCCACCTCCGTACAGGGCCTGATGACCATCCTGATCCTGCCGCTCACCTTCGCCAGCAACGTCTTCATCCCCAGGGACGGCATGGCCGGCTGGCTCCAGGCCTGGTCCGACGTCAATCCCGTCTCCCTGGTGGCCGACACGGTCCGCGGCCTGCTGGGCGGCGGCCCGGTCGCCGGTTCCCTGGCCGGCACCTTCGCCTGGATGGCCGGCGTGGTCGTGGTCTTCTTCCCGCTGGCCATGCGCGCCTACCGCAAGAACGCCGGATGATCCTCCGGCGACAAGCCGGCCGGGCGGGGTCCGCACCCACGGGGGTGGAGCGGACCCCGCCCGGCTGTCCGCGTGACCGCGCGCGCCTCTTCAGATCCGCGGTACCGCCCGCTTGGTCTCGGCCTCCAGCCACCGCAGCGCGTCCTCACGGGAGTACGCGGCCCCCTCCTCGTACGCCCTCTTGAAGCCCTCCTCACCCAGCGTCGCCACGATGCGGTCGACCAGCTCGCACCACTCCGGCTCGCCCCAGTCGAAGGCGCCGCGCATCACCTGGCTCATGCCGAGCGACCTGGCGCCGTCTTCGGGAGCGCCCTCCAGTGTCCGCAGTCCGCCGAGCAGTTCGGCCACCCAGGCGAGCGCGGCGCCCGCTCCCTGGCCGAACAGGGCGCCGGCCGCCTCGGGCAGCAGGGCCCTGGCCCGCACGGCGTCCCCCTCGGCGAGACGGTTCTCGATGCGGGTGCTGACGATCAGGTCGCGGGCCAGTTCCCTGAGGGAGGGGCGCCGGGCGCTCAGCGCCTCAAGACGGTCGAGGGTCGCGTCGGACTGCGCCAGGTCACCGGCCCTGCGGTGGACATTGGCCAGGCCCACGAGGATGTTGGCCTCCAGGCGCAGCTGTCCGCGCTCGCGGGCCTGCCGGTGTGCGGCGTGCAGATCGCGGAAGGCGCCTGCCAGGTCGCCGCTGCGCCGGCGTTCGCGGGCAAGTCTGGCCTTGCTGAGGTAGAGGTAGTCCTCGGTGCCGAGTTCGGAGCTGAGTGCCACGGTTCGTTCGAAGGTGGCGATGGCCTGGCGGTACTCGCCGCGCAGGGAGTGGTCGCGGCCGATCGGGAGCAGGCTCATCACGAGCCCCCAGCGGTCGCCCA
Organism: Streptomyces sp. NPDC058246; assembly: GCF_042881985.1. Lineage (NCBI taxonomy): Bacteria > Bacillati > Actinomycetota > Actinomycetes > Kitasatosporales > Streptomycetaceae > Streptomyces > Streptomyces sp. NPDC058246. The sequence continues at coordinate 227,785 of NZ_JBHVWZ010000010.1, forward strand.
CCTCCTCGAAGCCGCGCAGGGCCTCGATGCGGGACTCGGCGCCGGTGACCAGGTCGCCCTGTTCGGTGAGGGCGAAGTCCCGTGCCAGGTGGGCGGTGGCCCGCACCCAGGGGTCGGGCGAGTCGAGGGGGTCCTGGTCCGCGGTTCCGCCCGGTCCTGATGCGCCTGCGGGGAAGGAGACTTGGGACATCCGCAGGAGCAGTACGGCCGGGTGGAACTCACGTGCCGTCGCCGACTCGCCCTCGGCGGCCGGACGTTCGCCGACCCCTGCCCGTACGGAATCCCGTGCCTGTACGGAATCCCCTGTCCGTACGGAATCCCCTGCCTGTACGGAATCCCGTGCCCGTACGGAATCCGGCCCGGCGACCTCCGCCAGGTATGTGTCGAGCTGGGTGCTCATCCCCCTGATCCCCCAGTACCAGAACATCGCCCCGACGAAGCGTGCGGCCAGGCTTCCAGTAGGCGCCGCCCCGTCCCGGGCGTCGACGACCGAGCGCAGCGCGAGGACGAGGTTGTCGTGTTCGGCGTCGAAGACCTCGATCGCACGCAGCTGTTCGCTGGTACGGAGGCGGGGTTCGTATTCCTCCGCGAGGGCCAGGAAGTACGCGGCATAGCGCTTGGTGACGGCGTCCCCGGACTCGGCGTCGGCGAGCTGCCTCGCCGCGTACGCGCGTACCGTCTCCAGCATCCGGTAGCGCGGCTCGCCCGTCCCTTCGTCGACGGTGTCGACCAGCGATTTCTCGACCAGGGCGTCCAGGACGTACGGGATGTCGGCGGCCGGAAGCGACGGGTCCGCGCAGACCGCTTCGAGCGCGGGGACGGTCGCGCCGCCCGGGAACACCGACAGTCTGCGGGCGAGGATCCGCTCGGGTTCGTCGAGCAGGTCCCAGCTCCACTCGACGAGCGCGAGCAGGGTGCGCTGGCGGGGCAGGGCGGTGCGGCTGCCCGAGGCGAGGAGGCGGAAGCGGTCGTCGAGGCGACGCGCGATCTGCTCGACGCTCATCGAGCGGAGCTTCGCCGCGGCCAGTTCGAGGGCGAGCGGCATCCCGTCGAGCCGTCGGCAGACCTCGACCACGGCGTCGAGGGTCAGGTCGTCGAGCGTGAAGTCCGGCCGGACTCCGGCGGCCCGGTCGACGAAGAGGCGGACGGCGGGCGACTGCGCGGCCTCGGCGGGCTCCGGTGATCCCGTCGGTACGTCGAGGGGGCCGAGGTGGCACAGGGACTCGCCGGTGATGGCGAGGGCCTCACGGCTGGTGGCAAGGATCCGCAACTCCGGGAGGTGGTCGAGGAGTTCGGCGGTGAGTTCCGCGGCCGCCTCGACGAGGTGCTCGCAGTTGTCGAGCAGGAGCAGGGCGTCGCCGCTGCCGAGGAGCCCGGCCATGCGCTCGACCGGGGTGGCCCGGTGCCCCTGGCCGGCGTCGTAGAGGCGGCCGTCGGTGGAGCTGAGGGCGCCGAGTACCGCGTCGGCCAGCTGATCCGGTGCGCTCACACCGGCGAGCGGCACGAACCAGACCCGGCCGCGCGCGTGGGCGCGGTCCCGGGTGGCCGCTTCGAAGGAGAGTCGGGTCTTGCCCGCGCCGCCGGGGCCGACGATGGTGACGAGCCGGCTGTGGACCAACTGCCCGCCGAGCCGACTCAGTTCACCGTCACGGCCGACGAAGCTGGTCAGCCTGGCCGGGAGGCGGCTCGCGGCGGCCTCGGCCCGCTCGACAGGCGTCTCCAACTCACCTCGCAGCAGGGCCAGATGGATCTCCCGCAGCTCGGCCGAGGGAAGGACACCGAGTTCGTCGTCGAGCCGCTCCCGTATCGCCTCGTACACCGCGAGGGCGTCGGACTGCCGTCCGGCCGCGAACAGCGCCCGCATCCGCAGCCCGGCGACCCGCTCGCTCAACGGCCGCTCGGCACCGGCCGCTTCGAGGTCGGCCAGCACCTCTCCGTACCGTCCGAGTCGCAGCTCGGCATCGCAGCGGTCCTCGGCCGCCGCGGTCCGCAGATCGTCGAGCCGGGTCGCGACGGGCCCGGCGAACGGGGCGTCGAGGACATCGGCGAGCGCCGCGCCCTGCCACAGCCCGAGCGCCGTCCCGAGCAGCGAGGCCGCCTCGCCAGGCCGCCCGGCTGCGAGTTCCCGCCTGCCCCGAGCGGTCAGATCCTCGAAGCGGTGAACGTCCACGTCCTCGGCCCGCACCGAGAGCCGGTAGCCGCCGGACGCGGACTCCACCGCCGCGGACCCGCGCAGCACCCTGCGCAGCCGGGACACCAGCGCCTGCAGCGCGTTGGCCGCGTCGGCGGGCGGCTCCTCTCCCCACAGGCCGCTGACGAGCGAGTCGGCGGACACCGTCCGGCCCTCTTCGAGCGCGAGCCTGGCGAGGAGCATCCGCAGCCGGGCGCCACCCACCTCGACCGGCGTCGCATCGTCGGCGTACACCTGAATCGGTCCAAGCAGCTCTACGCGCACCACGGCGCCTCCCCGTCCGGACCGACCGGCCCCTACCGTGTCGATCATCCCTCCAACGCCGGGTCAGCATCACCCACCTGACGTCCCCGGTAAAGGGCCTCCGACACCGGACGGCGGATCGGCGTCCGGTTCGGATGGCGTGCGGTGATCAGGTGACACCGAGCCGGCGCGGCATTCCTCCAAGAAGCGCTCGAAGAGCAGCAAGCTGTCGCCGTCGCCCTGTTAATCCCTCGACAGCGCACAGGCGGTCCGGGATGCTTCACCCCCATGACTCGAACCGACACGCCCCCCGCATGGGACGAACGCACCCAGCTGAACACCTTCCTCGACTACGCCAGGGCCACCGCCCGCGCCAAGTGCGAGGGCGTCTCGCCGGAGGGCGCCCGCCAGGCACTGCTGCCCGGGTCCCCGTTGATGACCCTGTCCGGGCTGATCAGCCATCTCCGCTGGGTCGAGTACTCCTGGTTCCAGGTGGTCTTCCTCGGCGAGGAGGACGCGGGGCCCTGGACGGACGAGGACCCCGACCGCGAGATGCGCATCGGCGTCGACATCCCGCTGCCCCAGCTCCTGGACGAGTACGAGGAGCAGAGCGCCCGCTACCGCAAGCTGGTGGCCGACCACGACCTGGACGCCAAGGCGCAGCGGCCCATCCGCGACGGCCGCCATGTCGACCTCCGCTGGATCCTCCTCCACCTCATCGAGGAGACGGCCCGGCACAACGGCCACCTGGACATCCTCCGCGAGCTCGTCGACGGTGTGACGGGTGACTGAACTCATGGGAGAGGCAAGCGCCTCGAACCCGGTCATCCGTAGCCTCACGTTCGACTGCACCGGTGACCCGTACGACCTCGGCCTCTTCTGGAGCGAGTTGCTCGGCCGTCCGCTCGCCGACGACGACAAGCCCGGTGACCCGGAAGCGCTGATCGTGGACCCGTCCGGCGGGCCGGCCCTCCTCTTCGTGCACGTCCCGGAGGACAAGGCGGCCAAGAACCGCATCCACCTCGACCTGAAACCGCAGGGCCGTACCCGGTCGGCGGAGGTCGAGCGGGCGCTCGCCCTCGGCGCCCGCCGCATCGCGGACCACACGCGGCCCGACGGGGGCGGCTGGGTGGTCCTGGCGGATCCGGAAGGCAACGAGTTCTGCGTGGAGCGTGGGGAGTCGGAGTGACGTCGGTGGCGAATCCGCGCCTGGAGAAGGTGACCGCGGAGAACATCGACGCAGCCATCGCGCTGAAGGTGCGGCCGGACCAGGAACGCTTCGTGGCCCCCGTGGTGAAGTCGCTGGCCGAGGCGTATGTGCACCCCGAGACGGCCTGGCCCCGCCTGATCTTCGACGGCGAGGAGCTGGTCGGCTTCGTGATGGCCTTCTTCGAGATCCGCTTCAACCCGGAAGACCCGGACGACCGGCCCCGCTCGGGCCTGTGGCGCCTCAATATCGCGGCCGGCCGGCAGGGGCGCGGCTACGGCCGTTTCGCCGTCGAGGCCGTCACGGAGGAGATCCGCAGGCGCGGCGGCCAGAAGCGCGTGACGGTCACCTGGGCCGAGGGCGAGGGCGGCCCCGAGGAGTTCTATCTCCGCCTCGGTTTCCGCCGCACCGGGGAGCTGAGCGGCGACCAGGTGGTGGGAGAGCTGGACCTGAAGGACGCCTGAGCCCACCGGGCTCCGGATCGGGTCCGGCGTGAGCACGTGGGTGAGCGGCGCGCGATCGTCGCCCCGGGTGGGGCGGCGCGGGCCGAATCGCGGGTTCCACGCCGCGCCGCTCGGCACGGCGGGTTCCACGCCGCGCCGCTCGGCACCGGTCCCTCCCCTCGTGCGGACCGGTACCGAACGGCGCGGGCGGCGTCGATCCACGCCGTGCCGGCGTGGATCGAGGAACGGCGGGACCCGTGGTCGGCGCGACAGCGGTCCGGAAGGGACCGTCTCCACGGATCTCTCGTGCTCAGGCGACGAGACCGTCGCCGCCGTCTCGTGGCTCCGGTGGAGGATGACCGAGAACGTGCGGCGTCATGAGGTGTCTCTCCGAGCGCTGAGCTGGTGGGCCGCCTGGGCGACGCCCGGTTGGTGCGTTACTGCGTCGTGATCCTGCCAGTTGTGGCTTCCGCCGAGGAGGTTCCGTCGTCCGGACAACGGCCTAACCGCAGGTCAGCCATATAAGGTGAGTTTTCCGGTCCGGATGTCAGGTGCGCGGGAAGTAAGGGGTGGAGGCCTTGAGTTCCGACTCAGGGGCACGTACAGCCTTCGCGGAACGGCTCGCGCTGCTGTACAAGGAGGCCGGCAACCCTCCCCTCAAGCGCGTGGCCGAAGCGGTCGTCCAGCTTCAGCGGGTCGACGAACGAGGGCGGCCCGTACGGGTGTCCGTCCAGCGGATCAGCGACTGGCGGCGGGCCAAGAACGTGCCCGCCCAGTTCGCCGCCCTCGCGGCGGTGCTGCACATCCTGATCCCCGCGGCACGACGCTCGCGGCCCGCCCCGGTTTCCACCGGCCTGTACGACCTGGCCCAGTGGCAGCGCCTGTGGGAGCGCGCGGTGGCCGACCCGGTCGGCGACCGCCCCGCGGCCTCCGCGGAAGGGAAGGAACAGCCCCCGGCCGAAGCTCCGGCCGTCCCCGGTGGTGTGTGCCCGTACCGGGGACTGGCTTCGTACCGTCAGCAGGACGCCCGGTGGTTCTTCGGCCGGGAGCGCAGTACGGATGCCCTCTTCGCTCAGCTCCGCGCGGCGGAGCGGACGGGGGGCCTGGTGATGCTCGTAGGCGCCTCAGGGGCGGGAAAGTCCTCGCTGCTGAACGCCGGCCTGGTGCCCGCGTTGCGAAGCGGCGCGCTGGGTGACGAGAACAGCCCGGCGGGAGAGGTACTCCAGCTCGTGCCAGGAGGCGATCCTCTGGCGGAGCTGACCCGCCGGATCCCCGAGCTCGGACCCGTCGTCTCCGCGACGGGTGAACCGGCGACGGAGGAACCGGCGGCGAAGGAGAGCCGCGGTCCGCACTTCGCGCACGCGGTGAGAGAGGCCGTCACGGCGTGGGCGCGACGCGAGACATCCTCCGCCACTCGTCCGGTCGTCATCGTGGACCAGTTCGAAGAGGCGTTCACCCTCTGCTCCGACGAGGCGCGCAGGCGCACCTTCGTCCAGCTCCTCCACGCCGCCTGCACACCCGCGGACCCGCATGACCCGGCCCCCGTGCTCATAGTCCTCGGCATACGAGCCGACTTCTACGAGCAGTGCCTCGGGTATCCCGAACTGGCCGACGCGCTCCAGCACCGGCACATGGTGCTCGGGCCGCTGACCACCACGGAACTGCGCGAAGCGGTGACCGGTCCGGCGAAGGCCGTGGGACTGGAACTCGAACCGGGGCTGGCCGAGCTGATCGTCCGGGAAGTGAGCGACGACGGCCCCCGCGGAGCGCACGACGCGGGCGTACTGCCGCTCCTCTCCCACGCCCTGCTCGCCACCTGGCAGCGGCGGAAGGCGGGCCGGCTGACGCTGGCCGGATACCGCGCGGCGGGCGGAATCCAGGGGGCGGTGGCGGCGACCGCCGAGCGGGCCTGGACCGGCCTCGACCCGGCGGCACGGACAGCCGCCCGGCTGCTGCTCCTCAGGCTGGTCCGGCTGGGCGAGGACACGCAGGCCACCCGGCGGCGCGGGACGCGACGGCAGCTCGCGGAGGAGTCCACGGACCCCGACAAGACGGAGGAGTCGCTCGAAGCGCTGGTGCGCGCCCGGCTGGTGACGCTCGACGCGGAGACCGTGGAGATCACTCATGAGGCGCTGCTGCACGCCTGGCCGCGCCTGCGCGACTGGATCGACGAGGACCGGAACGACCATCTGCTGCGCCAGCGGCTGGAGGAGGACGGCCGCTCCTGGGAGGGCTCGGACCGCGACACCTCGCTGCTCTACCGGGGTTCCCGGCTTGAGCAGGCCCACAGCTGGGCGAAGTCCGCCGGTGACACCTTTCTGACCCGGAGCGCGGTGGAGTTCCTGGCCGCCTCGGTCAGGCTGCGCAGGCGGACGGTCTGGATCAGCCGCGGCGCGGTGTCGGCCCTGGTCGTGCTGGCGATGCTGGCCGTCGGCGCCGCGGTGGTCGCCTGGGAGCAGCGCAACGACGCGGTGTTCGAGCAGGTGGTCGCCGAAGCCGATCGCGTCCAGTACACGGATCCGTCGTTGTCCGCCCAGCTCGACCTGGTGGCACACCGCCTGCGCCCGGGCGACGAGGGCGCGAACAACCGGCTGATCTCGATCGTGAACGCGCCGCTGGCCACCCCGCTGCTCGGTCACACCGGCGCCGTCTACCTCACCTCGTTCAGCCCGAACGGGCGGATCCTGGCCACCGCCAGCTACGACCGGACCGTACGCCTGTGGAACGTGGCGGACCCGACGCGCCCCAAGCCACTGGGCAAGCCCCTCACCGGCCACACGAGCTGGGTGAGCAGCGCGGTCTTCAGCCCGGACGGACACACCCTCGCCAGCGCCTCGGACGACGGCACGATCCGGCTGTGGAACCTGTCGGATCCCCGCCACCCGAAGCCCATCGGCGCGCCCCTGACCGGCCATGACGGCACGATCTATCTGCTCGCCTTCAGCCCGGACGGGCGCACGCTGGCCTCCGCCGGCGAGGATCACACCGTGCGCCTGTGGGACATGGACGACCTCGGCCGGCCGAAGACCGTCGGCACGCTGACCGGTCACAGGGCGGCCGTACGCTCGGTGGCGTTCAGCCCCGACGGACGGACGCTGGCGGCCGGCGGCGACGACAACACGGTCCGGCTGTGGCACGTGGCCGACCCACGTCGTCCGACGCCGCTCAAGGCGGTGCTGACCGGTCACACGGGCACGGTGCACTCGGTGGCCTTCAGCCCGGACGGCCGTACGCTCGCCAGCGGCAGCGCGGACGACACCGTCCGGCTGTGGAACGTGGCCGACCCGGGGCACGCGGCAGCGCTCGGCGCGCCGCTCACCGGACACACCGGTCCCATCTGGTCCGTGGCCTTCAGCCCCGACGGCGCCATGCTCGCGGCCGGCAGCGCCGACAGCACGGCGAGCCTGTGGAACGTCAGCGATCCGGCGTACCCGTCGCAGGTCGGCGAGCCCCTCGCGGGCAGCAGCGGGGAGATGTACGCCGTGGGCTTCAGCCCCGACGGCAGGACCCTCGCCACCGGGAGCGGCGACAGCAAGGTCCGGATGTGGTCGATTCCGACGTCCGACATGATCGGCCGCATCGGGGCGTTCCGCCCGGACGGTCAGGTGCTCGCCACGGCCGCGATCGACGAGAAGGTCCGGCTGTGGAACGTACGGAATCCCGGCCGTCCCGTGGCGCTGGGCAAGCCGTTCATGCCCGGCGAGGGTGACGTGCGGGCGCTGGAGTTCTCCCCGGACGGCCACACCCTCGCGGTGCTGACGGGCAGCCGCGCCGTGCAGTTGTGGAATGTCACCGACCCGGCCCGGCCTGTCCCCCACGGGCCGCCCGTCGCGCTGCGGACCCGGTTCGCGGGCCCCGACGCACTGGCCTTCAGCCCGGACGGGCGCACCCTGGCGACCGCCTACGACGACCGCACCATCCAGCTGTGGAACGCCGGCGACCCGTCCCACCTCGTCCGGCTCGGCGCGCCGCTCACCGGCCACAAGGGGTACGTCAACTCCCTGGTCTTCAGCCCGGACGGCCGCACCCTCGCCAGCGGCAGCGCGGACGACACCATCCGGCTGTGGAACGTGGCCGACCCGGGGCACGCGGCAGCGCTCGGCGCGCCGCTCACGGGTCATCTCGGCCCCATCAACACGCTGGCCTACAGTCCGGACGGCCATACGTTGGCCAGTGGCGGCGACGACAACACGGTCCGGCTCTGGAACATCACCGATCCGGCCAGGGCGACCCGGCTGGGCTCCCCCCTCACCGGCCACACCGAAGCGGTCGTGTCGCTGACGTTCAGCCAGGACGGTGCCACCCTCGCGAGCGGCGGCAACGACAACACGGTCCGGCTCTGGAACGTGGCCCTTCCGGCCGACGCCACTCCCATCGGCCAATCACTGAGCCCGAACGCCAAGACCGGCAATTTCCTGTCGTTCAGCCCCGGAAGCCACATGCTCGGGGTGTCGAGCGGCGCCGATACCGTGCGGCTGTGGAACCTGGACGCGGACGAGGCCATTCGCCGTATTTGCGCGACCACTCGGGGTGTTCTGACCGCGGAGAAATGGCACGAGTACCTGCCCCGCCTGTCGTATGAGCCGCCGTGCGGACGGTAACGGGACCGTGATCCCGCTCACAACTCCTTGTCACAGCCGAGCAGTCGGCTCCCGCCGCACAAGCAGCCTTGTTACTGTTGGCCTCAGCCCGATCGCTGGTGCATCCCCCGTCGCCAGCGGTCGGGCGTTTCCATGTCCTGCGGCGAACAGGAACATCGTTGCCCCCGGCAGGCATCTAATTGCGTGGTGTTTTGCGACGCGGCAGGGCAGGTGGCCCGCATTACGGCAATTGCCCTCAGGCGTATTACGGCAGCGCGCCGAATCCCGAGCGCATCGGTCACCGCGCTCACCGCTCTCACCGCTCTTGGCCGGTGCCCGGATGCGATACTCGACTTCCGCCGGCTCCACTCGTCAAGACCTCTTTAGGAGTCGTAGGCTGAGGATGGAGTCGTCGGCACGCAGGCCTCGGGGAGTCGTCGCCACGTCGGCCTCGGGGAGTCGTCGGCACGCAGGCCTCGGGGAGTCGCCGGCTCGCCGGCCCGCCCGCGACTCGGACCCCACGACGGATCGGTGAGCAGCAGTGCCAAAGGCGTACGAGCAGATCGCGGACGACCTCCGCCGCTCCATCCGGGAGGGCGAGCGGAAACCCGGCGAGCGACTGCCGTCGGAGACGAGGCTCGCGGAGCACTACCGGCGCAGCGTGCCGACCGTCCGGGACGCTCTGCGGCTGCTGCGCGAGGAAGGGCTCATCGAGAAGGTGCACGGCCGCGGCAACTTCGTCCGGCGTGCCCGGACCATGGCGCGGCGCACGAACCTCCGGCATCAGTGGGAGAAGGACCGGGCACGCGAGCCGGTGGAGAAGCGGGCACAGACCGGGGCCACCGAGCACGACACCGGCCTTGAGCTCGATGACCTCGTCTTCCACGCGTCCTACCGCGAGATCGCGGCCGGCCAGGACCTCGCGGCGTCCCTGGGCGTCCCGGCGGGGGCTGCCCTGGTCGAGCGCACCTACCGGACGAGATGTGCGACGGAGACCGCGCCGTTCAGCCTGGTGACCTCCTACCTCGTCCGCGACATGGTCGCGGAGAACCCGGACCTCCTCGACGAGACCAAGGAGCCATGGCCGGGGGGCTCCCAGAACCAGCTTCACACCGTCGGCATCGAGGTGGACCGCATCGAGGAACGCGTCACGGCCCGGCCACCGACACCGGAGGAGGCGGAGGAGCTGGAGCTGCCGCGCGGGACCTCGGTTCTCGTCCTGCGGAAGACCTCGTACGACATCCGTGGCCGCGTGGTGGGCCTTTCCGACATCGTCCTGCCCGGTGACCGCACCGAACTGCTCTTCACCACTCCTCTGGAAAGGTGGTGAGTGCTGCCGTGAGCCGGCGCATCATCATCGTCACCGCCGTCCACGGGCCCTCGGCCCGCTTCCTGCCGGAGGCCTACAAGTCCCTGGGCGAACAGGAGCTTCCGGACGGCTGGGAGTGGCATTGGGTGATCCAGGAGGACGGGAAGACCGACGACGTCGCCCCGTACGTCCCTGCCGACGAGCGCGTGACCTTCCGGCAAGGCCGGCCGGGCGGTCCCGGCGTCGCCCGGACCATCGCTCTCGCACAGGCCGACGGCGAGTACGTGAAGGTGCTGGACGCCGACGACCGACTCGCTCCGGGCACGCTCGCGCGCGACCTGGCGGTCCTCGAAGGTGACAACACCCTCGGGTGGGCGGCCTCGCGAGTCCTGGACGTCCTGCCCGACGGCTCCACCGTCGGGTTTCCGGGCGACCCCGACAACGGCCCGATCGAGCGCGGTGCCGTGCTCGACTACTGGAAGGCGCACGGTTTCCGGTCCCAGATTCACCCCGCGTCGCTCTTCGTCCGCCGTGACCTGTTGCTCGCCCTCGGCGGCTGGATGGCACTCCCGGCCTCGGAGGACACCGGTCTGCTGCTGGCGCTGAACTCGGTGAGCCGCGGGTGGTTCTCCGAGCACGTGGGGCTCCTCTACCGCAAGTGGGAGGGCCAGGCCACGGGCCAGGCCTCGCATGTCGACCCCGCCGAGCGGGACGCGCGCATGGCGGTCGTCGAGGCCAGGGCGCGAGCGCTCGCGCACTTCCAGTGGCACTACCCGGCCGAGGAGGGGTGAACGCCTTCTCGGGCACTGGGCCGTCGGACGCGGTGAAGACGGCGAATCAGGCGCAGGTGAGGTGAGGTCAGGTCAAGACAGGTCAGGCCCAGGGGGGGCAGGTCAGGTCAAGACACGTCAGGCCCAGGTCGGGTGAGGCCGGGTCAGGTCAGGTCAGGGTCTCGGCGTCGACCCGGGAAAAGATCAGGTCGCTCTCCTCGACGACCGGCCCGCGCCAGCGCACGGGGGCGGCGAGGGCAGCATTCTGCGCGGCGGCCGGGTAGCTTCCAGGCGCGTAGTCATTGGCGAGCCGGTAGACGTGGTAGCCGTGCTCCCGCATCGTCCGGAGCAACTCGTCTGCGGAGTCGCCCAGTTGCGCCATGCGCTCGGGAGTGACCTCCACGGTGATCTCGGCGTCCGGCCGCAGCCTGTCGAGCAGGGGGGCCAGTCCTCGGACGACACCGCCCTCCGCCCCTTCGACATCGATCTTGATGACCCGGGCGTTGGCGATCTCTTCCGGTTCCAGTAGGTCGGACAGCGGGCGCGCCTCCATCTCGAAGGTGGACTCGGCCGGCCCGGCGTACGGAACGATGCTGTTCGCGCCCCTGTTGGCGGAGCTGGCGAGGACGAACGTGAGCGTCTTGCGGATGTCGGAGACGGCGGCGTTCACCGCGCGGATGTTGTCGCAGCCGTTGAGCCGCCGGTGCCACAGCACCCTGCGGTGGAACTCGGGAGACGCCTCGATGGACACCACGCGTCCGGTGCTCCCGACGAGCCGAGAGCCGAGCACACTGACGTAGCCGATGTTGGAACCGACATCGACGAGGACATCGCCGGGCTCGAGCCGGCTCTGCAGCCATCGCGTCATGTGCGGCTCCCACACCCCGAACAGGTAGAGATACCGCTGGATGAGGTCCTGGGTGTCGACCGCGAAGCGGGCACCGAACCGGGCGCGTACCACGCGTCTGCGCGGATGGTCCCGCAGATGGGCGTTGAGGTACTTCTCCGCAAGGAGCGCCTTGCCGAGCGTGCCGGGAGCGTCGCGGACGTACCCGCGGCCCAGGGTGACCAGGGCCTCCGACATGGGGTTGGTCATCCGCTCGCCTCTCCGCCGCGTCCACGCTCCACGGCGATGGTACGAGCCATCCCCACCACATCCGTACCGGCTCAGGAGGCCGTCACGCACACACGAAGAGGCCAAGCCGCCGCTCGCGCTACTCGGTGAAGGTGATGGCTTGCGACGGGCACCAGTCGGCCGCCTCCTGGACCTGCGGATCGTCGCCCATGTCCTCACGGCCGGGCAGCACGGCTCCGTATCCGTCCTGCCGGGTGAAGACGGACGGAACCCTGTGAACGCAGTCGAAGGAGCCGTAACAGACGTTGCGGTCCACGGAGACCTTCACATGCACTCCAGTCGCAGGACGGTGCCACCCAGGAGCGGGCAGCGGATGGATCGGAACCCAGACCTTCACGACGTGCTTGCCCGCCATGCGATTCACTGAACCGGCGGGTTCAGGACGGATCGCCCAGCTCTGGCCTCTTCGCGCTCGGCATGCGACCCTGCCGGGCATCGATTGCTCGCCCCTGCGCGCCACGCGTACCGGTCGGTGCGGGGTCGATCACGCAGCACCGTCGTCCCGGCAGACGAGGAGACGAGGAGACGCAATGAGCGAACGCGACCGCCAAGAGCACATGGGCACCTCACACCCCGGCGTCCCGCGGCCCGTGGAGACACCACACCCCGGCGTCACTCAGGCCGTGGAGACACCACACCCCGGCGGCACCCAGCCCGTCGAGACGCCCCAGGCCACTCCCGAGGGGCCCCCGCCGACGGGTCACGCCGCCCGCACCCGAAGTGCCGCATCCCGCGCCGCGGCCGTCTGGCACTACCTGGAGCAGCGCAGCTCCGACGGCAAGCACGAAGGTGAGGCGGCGGGAGACGACAAGCACGAATGTGAGGCGGTGAAAAAGGAGATCGTCTGGAAAGCCGCCCACGCCGCTCGCGTCTCCGCCCAGGCCGTCGCCGTGCTCTCCACGGATGCCTCAGCCCCGGCGGCGGACTCGCGCTGTGCGAGGAACGCCTCCGCCTCCGCGGCTCAAGCCGCTCAGATGGGCCGGCTCCACGACGGCGCCGACGAACTCTCCACCGCCGCCTGCCAAGCCGCGGTCGAGGCGTCCCGCGCCGCCGCGGACGCCGCGGGCACGGGAGCGCTCGGCGAGGACGAGACGTTGAACGCCAGGTCTGATGAGGCCGAGGCGGCCGCCGTCGCAGCCGCCGAGAGGGCGGGGTGGATGCGGCCGGGCCGGCACGTTCCTCCGGTGCCGACGGGGATGCGAAGCCCTGAGTTGCTGTCGATGATGCATCTGTGACGCGGTCCGGCCCCGCACGGGCGCCGTCGCCGTCGAGAGCGGCCCTCTCGTACTCCACCGCCTCGCCCCGTCACGTCACGCGCCCGCACGCCCGGCTCGGCCTCGCGCGGACGTGATCGCCGACTCGACGGCGGCGACCCGGTCGGCCAGCAGCCCGAGGGCGGCCACCATGGGGGTGAGGGGGTCGCCGTCCGGGCCCCGGAGCGCCCTGGCGCGGAGGTACGACGCCTTCAACTCACCCCAGCGTTCCGCCTCTTCGGCGGTGAGCGTGCCGCGCAGCTCGGCCAGTTTGAGGAGATTGGCCTCGGCGCCGGTGGTGAGGGTCTGGGCCTCGGCCGTGTAGTGGTCGTCGAGTACGGCGGCGAGTTCCGCGTCGTTCATCACCGGCTGGACGCGCTGGGCGATCTTGTTCATGGTGCGGTAGGAGCCCTGGAGCCGGAAGGGCGGTTCGGTGCGGGCGGCGTCGGACCGGGCGGCGGACGCGATGTACGCGGCGTTCACCGCGAGGACCGTGTCCCGGGCGGTGAGCAGGTGGCGCAGGACCGCGAGGATACGGTCCAGTTCGGCGGGGGCGTACGGGTGGGTGAGCCGGTCGGGCCGGACCGTGGCGTCACCCTCGGCCAGCCGGATCAGCGGGTCGAGGTCGGCGCTGTCGCGGCCTGCGAGGGGTGCGAGAACCGGGTTGGACGTCAGCGCGTTCTCGATGAAGCTCAGCGCGAAGACGTCCTCCTTGCCGGTCAGGACGTCGCCCAGGTTCCAGACGTCCGCACGGTTGGCCAGCATGTCGGGGACGCGGAAGCGGCCGCCCGACTCGGTGTAGGGGTTGCCCGCCATGCAGACCGCGAAGCGCTTGCCGCGCAGGTCGTAGGTGCGCGGTTCGCCGTTCCACACGCCCTCGACACGGCGGGTGGCGTCGCACAGCGGGATGAACTTCTCCAGCAGCTCGGGCGAGGTGTGCTGGATGTCGTCGAGGTACAGGAGGGTGTTGTTGCCCGCGGCCAGCGCGAAGTTGACCTTCTCGATCTCCTGGCGGGCCGTGGCGTTCGGAGCCTCGGCCGGGTCGAGGGACGTGACCGTGTGCCCGAGGGCCGGGCCGCTGACCTTGACCAGGACGAGACCGAGGCGGTCGGCGACGTACTCCATGAGGGTCGTCTTGCCGTAGCCGGGCGGGGAGATGAGCAGCAGCAGGCCGCCGGTGTCGGTGCGTCTGGCCTCCCCCGTGGTGCCGAGCTGCTTGGCGAGGTTGTCGCCGACGAGCGGGAGGTAGACCTCGTCGATGAGCCGGCCGCGGACGAAGGCGGACATCACCCGCGGCCGGTACTCGTCCAGGCGCAGCCGGGAGCGCTCGGCGGCGACCAGGGCCGTGCGCTGCCGCTGGTAGGCGCGGTGGCCGGGGACGTCGTGCAACCGGAAGTCGCGCGTGCGGGCGAGCAGTTCGTCGAGGCGGATCACACATCTGCGGTCGATGACGCGCGGGTGGGTGCCCAGCAGTCCGTCGACCGTCTCGGTCAGCGGCGCGTCGGACTCGTAGCGCGTCAGCTCCGGACAGAGCTCGGCGACGACCGCTTCGGCGAGGTCCCCGAGGGCCGCGCCCGCTCCAGTGCCGCCGAAGCCGCCGAGCCCCGCACCCGCACCCGCACCACCGAAGCCGCCAAGCCCCGCACCCGCACCCGCACCCGTGCCGCCGAAGCCGCCAAGCCCGGTGTCCGCCCCGGTCGCCGCGACGTACGCGGACAGCCATGTCTCCACCAGCTGGCGGCGTGCGGCGAGGTCGCCGAGGACGGCGAGGTCGTCGTCGTACGCCGAAGTGCCCACCGTGCGACGGAACTTGTCGAGCAGCGTGCGCGTGCTCGTGCTGATGACGAACCCCTCGGGGCCGGTCGTCAGCTCCTCGAAGAGGTACGCGGCCGCAGCCGCGGTCACGCGAGAGGCGGGCTCCGTGCCGGGCGTCGGCTCCCCGGAGGGGTGCGCGGGGGCCGTACCCCCGTGAGCCGCGAGCTCCGCACCGGTCGCCGGCCCCCCGAAGGGATACATCGCCGCCGCACGCAGATGAGACGCCAGCTCCGCTTCGAAGTCCGCGATCGCCGGCGCGAGTCCGAACGTCTCCCGGGCGCGTGCCAGCGACACCGCCCGCCGCGTCCAGCTCTCCCGCGCCTCGGCGGTCGTGCCGTGCGCCCAGAAGAGCTGGGCCGCGGCGCGGGCAGCGGGCTCGTGCCGCAGCGGGCCCGCACTCTCGTGCAGCCGCAGCAGCGCGGCGAGAATCGCGGTCGCGTCGTGGTCGTGCACGCCGCGTTCATAGCCTTCGTCGTACGACGCCTGCGCCGCCTTCCGGACGAGTGCGGCGAGGTCCGTGCCGGCCAGCGACGCCGGGCCGTGCTCGTCCAGGAGTCGAGCCGCGAGGTGCTCGGCCCGGTAGACCTCGGGCGACTCGGAGGGCAGCGGCCGGTCCCAGTAGCGGCGGGTGGCCGCGAACGCCGGGTCTGTCAACGGCGAGCGGTAGTCCGTGCCGGTGAGGGCGAAGGCGAGACCGTCGGCGGTGGGGACCAGGGTGAGGTCCAGGGGCTCGGTGTTCACGGCGAAGCGGTGGCGGCCCAGGCGCAGGGTGCGGCCGCCGTCGGCGTACAGGTCGGTGCGGTCGCGCAGGGCGCGGGACGCCTCCTGGCGGGCGGCCTTCAGCAGGCCGTCCAGTTCCTCCGCCCGCACCGGGTCACCCAGGTCGCGCAGTTCGTCCGCCGTACGGCGGACCTTCGCGACCATCGGGTCGGAGGCGAAGTAGGTGCTGACCGCGTCGGCGTCGGCGAGCGTGGCGGCCCGGCGTGTGACGGTCTCCAGGACCCGGGAGCCCGCGGTGGCGAGCTGTTCGGCGCGCCGGGCGCGGGCGTCGGCGAGGTTCTGTCTGCGGGCGGAGAAGGTCTCGTAGATCTCGGCGCGTTTGTCCGCCAGTTCGGCGAGGAAGTCGTCGAACTCGGTGAAGCGGGCTTCCAGGTTCTCCACCTGGACCAGCAGCCGGGCGAGTTGTGCGTCGCAGGACTCCAGGCCGTCCGCGGCGGCGAGCGCGCTCGTGACCGACTGGCCGAGGAGCGCGGTCTCGGCGGCGAACTCGGCACGGCCCTCGCGGTCGAGGAGTGCGCGACGGCGGGCGTCGAGCGTGGCTCGGGCGCGGTTGACGCCGCCCAGGACCTCGGCGACGCGTTCCAGGATGGACGTACGGACCGTGGCGTCGCCGATGTCGAGTCCGGTGACGACCTCGGTGACGGTCCCCAGGCCCTCGGTCAGTTCGTCGAGGCGGCCGGTGACGGGTACGGCGTCGGCGACGGTGGCGAGGGACCCGGCGTCCGCGACGAGGGTGTCGACGAGCTGGTGGTGGCCGGCGAAGGCGTCCTCGCGGGCCAGGAAGGAGACGGCCCGCTGCCCGAACGAGGCGAGGTCCGCCTCGACATCCGCGGCCAGCTCGTCGATACGGGCGGTGTCCGCGTACCGCATCTCCTTCAGCGTCAGCACATGCCCTTGCGCGCGGCGCAGTTCGGTCAGGCCGGTGACCCAGGCGGCGGCGTCGCGGGGCGCCTCGCCGCGCAGCCGCCGGACCACCCCCGCGATCCGCGCCGCCGCCTCACCGAGCGCGTCGGCGGCCTGCCGGGTGAGCGCCTGGACCGTCTCGAACTCGGCCAGCACCCGCTCGGCCGTGCCGCGGAGGCCGTCCAACGGGGTGCGTGGGTCGCCCAGTTCGGCGTCGCCGAGCCAGTGGTACGTGTCGGCCGCCCGGGCGCAGGCGGCGACCAGGGCCTCGTACACCTCGGCGGTCGGTGTCGTCCCGGCGGTCGGTGCCATCCCGGCGACCGCGGCCGCCAGCGACAGACAGTCGGAGATGCCCCGGACGAGGTCGGCGTTGCCGACGCGGGACAGCGGCCCGGACCCGGTGGGCCGTGCGGCGGCGTACGTGTCGGAGACGTACGGGGAGCGCCACAGCTGGAGCGGGTGGACGCGGGCAGGTTCCCCGCTGTCCGTGCGCAGCACGATCAGCGTGCCGTCGTCGAACAGCGCCCAGCCGTGGCAGGACAGCGGGGTCACGACCTCCTTGCGGATCACGTTGTACGGCAGCAGGAGGCTGCGGCTCCTCACGCGCGCGTGGTACGCGAACAGCACGTCCTCGCCGTTGGGCGAGCGCACCACCCGCTCGAATTCCAGCCCGCCCGGCTCACCGGCGTCCATGTCGAAGGTCTTGTACGCGCCCGTGGCCAGGCAGTAGCCGCCGGGGAAGACGATCCCCTGGTCCTCCGGCAGCCGGTGGCACGACCGACCGATACCGTCGAGTCGTACGACCGTCCTGGTGAGGGTGTTGAAGACCAGGTGCCGGTCGGTGTCCTCCTTGTAGGGGCGGATCCGCAGCAGGATCAGCGCGCCCACGCGCGCGTACGCGATGTCCGCGTCGGCGAGGGACTGCAACGGCTCGTCGACCGGCTCGCCGTACACCCCCTCGCCCGTCTCGGTGTCGTCCTCGACCTTGACGGTGAGGGTGCCGCCGAGCGTGTCGACGTACACGTCGCCCTCGATGGAGACGTGCGGGTGGCGTCCGGGGACATGGTCCTCGCGGCTCGTCCGCGTCCAGACGAAGTCGTACGGCGGCGGGAAGACGTGGTCGCGTTCGCCGCGCGCGTCGAGGAAGGCCGCCCGGAGGCCGGGAGCCGTGCCGTCCTCGGTGAGGGCCCAGCGCAGCACCCGGATGTCGTCGGCCTTCTCACCGGTCCGGAAGACGGCGAGCAGCTTGCCGTCGACTCGCCGTAGTCGCAGGAGGCGGGCCTCGCGGTAGTAGCGGTGGAGGGCGGCGAACTCGCGGAGGAAGTCGGGGTCGTCGAGGAGGCCGGGCACGGCGTCCTCGGGCAGCGGGCGCAGGTCGCGGTCGTGCAGTGCGAAGACGTCGGCCACCGTGGTGTCCCGGCCGACGCCGAAGGAGGTGTGGTGGCCGAAGAGCAGGACGTCGCCGACGGCGACGATGTCGCGCGGCACGGACGGGTGGTCCGTGGTCAGGCGGTCGGTGCCGGTGAGTTCCAGCCGGGTCGAGCCGAACTCCTCGGTGCGACGGACGTTCAGCGCCTCGGCGCGCCGGGCGAGTTCGGCGGCCTGTGCGGCGAGGCGGTCGCGCAGGACCTGGTACGTGCCGGTGTCGAGGCCGTCGTACGTGCCGGCGGGGGGTGCCCCGTACGCGCCGGTGTCCAGGCCGGTGGTCATGGATCCCTCTCAGGAGGTCGGGGTGTGCGGTCCGGAACTGCCGTCCCCTGTGCGGCAGTTCCGGACCTTGGTGGGTGGCGTGGATCGCGGCCACGGCGTGGATCGCGGCAGCCACCCGCGTCGGCGGGCGGCTCAGGCCCGGACGGCCCTGCCGTTCAAGGCGGCCAGCGGGGTGTCCGCGAGCCCCAGCTCACCTGCTCTGTCGAGGAGTTGCTGCAAGGACCCGGGGTTCACGCCGTCCGACGTCATCAGCTTCATCAGCAGCGCGGAGACGGTCAGGTTCTGCACATCGGACGTGGACACCGAGCCGAGCACCCGGGTCAGATCGTCGGTGAAGCTCGACGTGCCGTCCAGCCATGGCTTGCCCAGCGCCCGCGCGGTCTCCGAGTGCTGTACGAAGCCGTCGACGCCCTTGCCGAGGGCGATCGAGGAGACCAGGCGGTCGAGGAAGACCGACTCGCCGCCGACGATGTTGATGTCGGCGTTCTCCAGACCGGTGGCGAGGACCGTGGCCTGCGCTTCCGCGACCTGGCGCTGCACGTCGAGGCCGGCCAGCCGGATCTCCTTCTCGGCCTGGAGCCGCAGCCGGTACTCCTCGTGGCCGCGCGAGGCGTCATCCAGGGCGGCCATCGCGGCGGCCTTCTCGGTCAGGCCCGCCGCCTCGGCCTTGAGCTTCTCGCCGATGGCCGTGGCGTCGGCGAGCGCCTTGGCCCGTGCGCCCTCGGCCTCGGCACGCAGCCGCGCGCCCGTCCCCTCGGCCTCGGCACGCAACCGGGCCTCGGTGCCCTCCGCCTCCGCGCGCATCCGCGCCTCGGTGGCCACCGCCTCCGCACGGCCCGCCTTCTCGGTGACCTCGGCCGCCTTGTCCCGGACCTGCACCTCGGCGAGGCCCGCCGCCGCCGTCTCCGCCTGGATGCCCTCGGCGAGCCGCAGCTTGGCCCGCGCGTCGAGATCGGCGGACTTCAACCGGGCGTCGGCAAGGGTGAGTTGCTCGGCCGCGTGGTGCTTGGCGGCGACCTCCGCCGCCTCGGCCGCCTTGATGTCCTTGACCAGCTTCTCCTGGGCCTCCGCCTCGGCGCCGATGATGACGGCCTGGCGGGTGCGCTCGGCCTCCTCGACCATGCGCAGCTTCTTGATGGACTCCTCCTGCTCGGCGACCGTACGGTCCACCGCCACCCGCTCCCGGATGACCTCGGCGATCTCCCGCTTCTCCGCCTCGACCTCCTTGTCGGCGGCGATGCGCGTCAGCTGGGTCTCCCGCTCCCGGCCGATGACCTCGAGCAGCCGGTCCTTCTCGATCCGCTCGTTCTCGACCGCGATGACCCGCTCGCGGTTCTTCTGGGCGACGGCTATCTCGCGGGCCTGGTTCTCCCGCTGGACGCCGAGTTGCTCCTCGGTGCGGATGAACGCGCCCTGCGAGCCGAGACGTTCCTCCTCCTGCACCTTGGCGGTGGCGGCCTCCTCGCGGGCCCGCAGCGTCTCCACCTCGCGCCGCTGCTTGATCTCCGCCTCGGCCTGCCGCCGCTCCAGCTCCAGGATGGTCTCCCGGGCGTCCACGTTCTGCCGGGTGATCTCCTTCTCCTCGGTGCGCTGGAACTCGTTCGTGCGGACGTGCTCGACCGTCGTCAGTTCGGTGATCTTGCGGATGCCCTGGGCGTCGAGGATGTTCTGGTTGTCGAGCTGGGTCATCGGGGTCTGTTCGAGGAAGTCGATGGCCGCGTCGTCGAGGTGGTAGCCGTTCAGATCGGTGCCGATGACCTGGATGATCCGGTCCCGGAACTCCTCGCGCTTGGTGTAGAGGTCGACGAAGTCGAGCTGCTTGCCGACCGTCTTGAGGGCCTCGGAGAACTTCGCGGCGAAGAAGTCCTGGATCGCCGCCGGGTCGCTCGCCGTGTGCGTGCCGATCGCCTGGGCGACCTTGATGACGTCCTCGATGGTCTTGTTGACCCGGACGAAGAAGCTGATGTGGATGTCGGCGCGGATGTTGTCCCGGCAGATCAGACCCTCGCGGCCGGTACGGCGGATCTCGATGGTCTTCACCGAGATGTCCATGTACTCGGCCTTGTGCAGCACCGGCAGCACGACGGCCCCGGTGAAGGTGACGTCGACCTTCTTCGTCTTGGAGATGATCAGCGCCCGCCCCTGCTCCACCTTGCGGAACAGCCGGCTGACCACCAGGAGCAGGGTGAGCGCGATGAGCAGGACGACGGCGACGAACACACCGATGCCCACGGTGATGGCGTTCATGACATGGGTCCTCGAAAGATGAGAAGGGTGGTGAGCGAGCTGGTGAGGGAGCTGGTCGCTGGAGGGCGGCGCGCGGGGGCGGTCTACCCCGGGTTGCTCCGCGGGTCGAGCGCCGCGTCATAGGGCGCGACCCAGAAGAACTCGCCTGTCTCGTCGTAGGCGTAGAGCAGGCCGGTGCTGCCGCTGGTGAGGGCCTCGGTGCCGGTCTGCCGGACCTGGACCACCGCGGCGGATCCGTCGGCCGACCTGACCTCGGCCTGCCCGAAACCGCCGTCCACACGTCCGGTGCGGATGGTGCAGGTCAGACCGACGAAGTCGAGCCGGGACGGCCCGGGTTCGTCGGGGAACAGGCCGTGCAGCGGCCGCACCAGCAGCCGGGTCGCCCGCGAGGCGAGAAACAGCGCGCCGGTCAGTACGGCCACGCTCACCCCCGCGCGGACGAGGCCCGAGTGGCCGAGCGGAGCGAGCAGGACGGTCGCGCTGAGGCTGAGGATCCAGCCGATCGCGGTGAACAGCGAGAAGGCGAGCGTCACCGGGACCCCGCCCAGACCCCAGCCGTCGGCGTGCGGGTGGGCGTGCGCGTGGATGCCGAAGCCGTGCGCGTCGGCCGCGCCGAGCGCGACCAGCAGCCAGAAGAGGACGACCACGACGAGGGCCGAGGTGAAGAGGATGGTCGGAAAACCGGTGGCGGCCGCGACGAACGCCCCCATGACCCCCGCCCCCGTTCCCGTCCCGCCGTACGGCCCCTGTGCGGCTGTCGTGCGACGGCCGCGGGAAGGCGGACGGATCGCGGTCCCGGTGCGGGACACCTGCCGGTGCCCGGCACCGGAACCATCCGCCGTGCTCCCCTCGCGCCATCGTGCACGCGGGGTGCACGCCCGCGCATTGCCGGAACCCGGCAGTGTTCTCTAGGGTCTGCATGCCGGTGACCGCTAAGAAGCCGTCACCGGCGCGTCAAGAAAACGGGGGACGGCGTTGCCGGAGCGCGGAATACCTGAGCAGTATCTGACGGGGTACGCCCAGCTTCTGGCGGACGTCTCCGCCACCGGCCGCCGCCTCACCCGAGCCGAGCTGGAGGCCCGGCGTGTCCTGGGCGAACAGGCCGCCGACGCCGGGCACGGCCTGCGCGCCCTGGTCAGCGCCCACCTCGCCGCCACCCGCGCCGCCTGGCCTGACACGCCCGGCTCCGCCGACAGCGCGCTCGGCGCGATGCAGCAGGTCGTGGACGCCTTCGCCGAGGGCTACGAACGCGCGCAGCGCCTGGCCGTACGTCAGGAGGAGGCGGCCCGGCGCGAGTTCATCGACGACCTGCTCTACGGCCGCAGCGACCTGGGGCGCCTCGCCGAGCGCGCCGAACGCTTCGGCCTGCGCCTGTCCCACGCGCACGCCGTCGCCGTCGCGCAGGGGCCGGCCGCGTACGACGAGGGCTCGCCGGTGCCACGCCAGGTGGAGCGCGCGATGATCAGCCGCTTCGGCGACCGCAGCATCCTGCTC
Organism: Streptomyces sp. NPDC058246; assembly: GCF_042881985.1. Taxonomy (NCBI): domain Bacteria; kingdom Bacillati; phylum Actinomycetota; class Actinomycetes; order Kitasatosporales; family Streptomycetaceae; genus Streptomyces; species Streptomyces sp. NPDC058246. The sequence goes on from NZ_JBHVWZ010000010.1 coordinate 249,865, forward strand.
ACCACCAAGGCGGGCCGCATGCTGTGCGTCGCCCCCGGCGACCAGGACGAGGTCCTCACCTACTTCGCCAAGCAGGCGTACGCGGCCACGGACGGCGGCCATGTCGCGATCGGCCGCGCGCAGCCGGGCGCGGGCGGAGTGGTCCAGTCGTACGAAGAGGCCCTGAACACCCTCGAACTGGCCGAGCGCCTCGACCTGGAAGACCCCCTCCTGCGCGCCGCCAACCTGCTCGTCTACCCGGTCCTCACCCGCGACCGCCAGGCGATGGCCGACCTCGTCGTCGACGCCCTCGGCCCGCTCACCACCGCCCGCGGCGGAGCCCAGCCCCTCCTCGACACCCTCACCGCGTACTTCGACTGCGGCTGCGTGGCCACCGAGGCCGCCCGCCGCCTCTCACTGAGCGTGCGCGCCCTGACGTACCGCCTGGAACGCATCCACCAGCTCACCGGGGCCAACCCCGGTGACCCCGCGCACCGTTACATGCTGCAGACCGCCGTCATCGGCGCCCGGCTGCTGGACTGGCCCGCCAGGAAACTGTGACCGGGCGACCCGGGCACCTGTCAGGTCGCCTGCTCGCTCAGCGGCCCGCCCCGCCCCGCTGGAACCACCCGCGTCCGTACGGCAGTCTTCTCTCCCGTGGGAACCTTTCCGTCTCAGAGCGCCCCGACCGACACCGCCGCGCACATGGTGGTGGCCGGGGACGACGCCCTGGCGCACCGGCTGGCCGCCGAGTTGCGCGGGGTGTACGGCGAGCAGGTGACCCTGGTCGTGCCGCCCGCCCAGCGGAGCGTACGGCCGCCGGTGGTGGGGCGGACGCGGGCCACGGCGCTGTTCGACCGGGTGTCCGCGGCGGTGAACCGGGCCTCCGGGAACGGGGATGCGGGAGGCGGCGCCCGGACCCCCGAACCGCCGGGCTCCGAGCGCGTGGTGGAGGCCACCGAGCTCACCGAGGCCGTACTGGCCGACGCCGGGGTGGAGCGGGCCGCCGCGCTGGCGCTCGTGTACGACGACGACGAGACCAACATCCGCGCCGCGCTCACCGCCCGGCGTCTCAACCCGCGCATCCGGCTGGTCCTGCGGCTCTACAACCGGCGCCTCGGGCAGCACATCGAGGCGCTCCTCGACCAGGCCTCGGCATTGGCCGCGGCGGGAGCTGCCGCCGGTCACCCGGGAGTTGACAGTGGTGTCGAGGCGTTCGACGCCTCCACCACCGTACTGTCCGACGCCGACACCGCCGCTCCCGCGCTGGCCGCGACCGCCGTCGCCGGCACCAGCAAGGTCGTCCAGACCGACGGGTTGATGCTGCGCGCGGTGGAACGGCCGCCGCCGGGGCCCGGAGAGGTCGCCGATCCCGGGCTGTGCACCCTGGCGCTGCTGTCCGCCACGACCAACGACCCCGCCGGCGCCGACGGTTCGGAGAGCAGCGGGGCGCAGGGGCCCCAACTCCTGCCTGACGAGCGGGCGGTGGCCGCCGCCACCGGGCGCGGGACCGTCGTCCTGGAGAACGTGTCGTACTCCGGTCCCGAACTGTCCGCCGGGCGCAGCCTCGTGCCCTTCGGATCGTTGCTGTCGCGGCGGCTGCGCTGGTCGTTCGCGGGGCTGGTGGCGTGTGTGGTCGGGCTCGCCGTCGCGTCGATGCTGGTCACCGGCGAACCGCCGCTGCGGGCGACCTATCTGACGCTGCTCGATCTCTTCGCCATCAACGATCCGGCCATCGGGCAGCCCGCCGGACGCCAGGTGCTTCAGCTCTTCTCCGGGCTCGTCGGGTTGCTGCTGCTGCCGGTGCTGCTGGCCGCCGTGCTGGAGGCGCTCGGTACGTTCCGCAGCGGGTCCGCGCTGCGGAAGCCGCCGCGCGGACTGTCCGGGCACGTCGTACTGCTCGGCGTCGGCAAGATCGGCACGCGCGTGCTGGCGCGGCTGCGGGAGCTGCGCATTCCCGTGGTGTGCGTCGAGGCCGACCCCGAGGCGCGGGGGCTGGCACTGGCGCGGCGGCTACGGGTGCCCGTGGTGCTGGGTGACGTCACGCAGGAGGGCGTGCTGGAGGCCGCCAAGATTCATCGGGCGCACGCGCTGCTCGCGTTGACCAGCGCGGACACGATGAACCTGGAGGCGGCGTTGTACGCGCGGACCGTGCGGCCCGATCTACGGGTGGTGCTGCGGCTGTACGACGACGACTTCGCGACCGCCGTGTACCGCACCCTGCGGGCCGCCTATCCCGATGCGCTCACCAGGAGCCGGAGTGTGTCGCATCTGGCCGCGCCCGCGTTCGCCGGGGCCATGATGGGGCGGCAGATCCTCGGGGCGATTCCCGTCGAGCGGCGGGTGCTGCTCTTCGCGGCCGTGGACGTGGGCGGGCATGCGCAGTTGGAGGGGCGGACGATGGGGGAGGCGTTTCGGGCGGGGGCGTGGCGGGTGCTGGCGCTGGATACGGGGGCGCCGGGTGAGCGCGAGGTCGAGTCCGCTTCGGGCGCCCGCAGTTCCGGGCTGGTGTGGGACCTTCCCTCCACGTATGTGCTCGGGGCCGAGGACCGGGTGGTGCTGGCCGCGACGCGGCGGGGGCTGGCGGAGCTGCTGGGGAGGCGCTCCCGGGAGCGGGCCGGGACGTAGGAGCTTTTTTCGCCCCCTCCGCCCCTGCCCATTCCCGTCCCTGGGGGCCGCGCCCCCAGACCCCCTGGATAGGGGCGCGGGGAACTGCGCGAACGGGGTCGGGGGCGGAGCCCCAGGTACGGGACGGGCAGGGGCGGAGGGGCGAAGAAACTCGGCGTTACCGGCTGAGGTGTCGCTTCGCGAAGTCGAGTTCCAGGCGGACCTGCTTGATGCGTTCGTCGACGACGAGGGAACCGTGACCGGCGTCGTAGCGGTACACCTCGTGGACGGCGTCGCGAGCGCTGAGGCGGGCCACGTAGTTGTCGATCTGGCGAATGGGGCACCGGGGGTCGTTGACACCGGCCGAGATGTAGACGGGGGCCTTGACCGCGTCGACGTAGGTGAGGGGGGAGGACGCCTCGAAGCGCTCGGGGACCTCCTCCGGGGTGCCACCGAGGAGCGTACGGTCCATCGCCTTCAGGGCCTCCATCTCGTCGTGGTACGCCGTGACGTAGTCGGCGACCGGCACGGCGGCGATGCCGAGGGTCCACGCGTCCGGCTGCGTGCCGAGGCCGAGCAGGGTGAGGTAGCCGCCCCAGGAACCGCCGGTGAGGATCAGCCGCTCGGGGTCGGCGAGACCGGACGTCACCGCCCATTCACGCACCGCCGCGATGTCCTCCAGCTCGATCAGACCTACGCGGTGCTTGAGCGCGTCGGTCCATTCACGGCCGTAGCCCGTGGAGCCTCGGTAGTTGACCCGCACCACCGCGTACCCGTGGTCCACCCAGGCCGCCGGGCCCGCCGCGAACGAGTCGCTGTCGTGCCAGGTCGGACCACCGTGGATGTCGAAGACGGTGGGGAGGGGCCCGGTGCTGCCCGCAGGCTTCTGGATCAGGGCGTGGATGCGGCCGCCGGGGCCCTGAACCCAGACGTCCTCCACGGGGACCGAGGCCGGGGACTTCAGGCCGGGGGGATCGAGGACGACCTCGCCGGTGGTCGAGCGGACCGCCGACGGCTCGGCCGCCGAGGACCACAGGTATTCCACCGTTCCGTCCGGGCGGGCCGTCGCCCCGGACACCGTGCCCGGCGGCGTCGGCACCGGGACGAGCTCGCGGGTCGCGAGGTCGTAGCGCCACAGGTCGCTGCGGGCCTCGAAGCTGTGGGCGATGAGGAGGGCCGAACCGTCGGGATACCACTCGGCCGCCACGTCGCCGGGCAGGTCGAGGCCGAGGTCCGTCTCCTCGCCGGTCGCGATGTCCCACACGAGCGGCTCCCAGCGGCCGCGCCGCTGGTGTCCGATGAGCAGCCGGCTGTCCCCGTCGACCGGGGCGAAGCCCAGCACCTCCAGGCCCAGCTCGACCGTGCCGCCCTTGGTGTCGTCGAGCTCCGCGACCGGCGAACCGTCCGGGCGCAGCACGCGCAGCGCCGAGTGCATCGCGTCGCCGTGCTCGGTGTGCTCGACGGCGATCAGCGAGCCGTCGTGCGAGAGGTCACCGACCCCGGCCGACTCGCGGTGCCGGTAGATCTCCACGGGGGCCTCGCCGGTGCGGGCCACATGGATCGTCGAGCCGTCGTCGTCCGTCGAGCGGCCCACCACCGCCGTACGCCCGTCGCGTCCGATGGCGAGTCCGGCGGGGTAGGAGGGTTCCAGGCCGGGGACCGCCGGGGCGTCCGCGCCCCCGCCCGAGGCGTCGGCGACGAAACGCTGTCGGCGCCAGATGCCGAACTCGTCGCCGTCCTTGTCGTCGAACCACCAGATCCACTCGCCGTCGGGCGAGAGCACCCCGTCCGTCGTGCCGTTCGCCCGGTGCGTGACCTGGCGCTGCTCGCCCGTCGTGCGGTCCCACGCGTACAGCTCGTACGTCCCGGTCGCGTTCGAGACGAACAGGGAGCGGTGCGGCGCGTCCTCCGCCCAGTCCGGCAGCGACACCCGCGGCGCCCGGAAGCGCTTCTCCCAGTCGGGCATGGCCGCCTGCTGCTCCTGTCGCTGCTCGACGGCCGCCTGCTGCTCGCTGGACCCGTTGCTCTCAGTCATGGCCCCATAGTGCGTCATGGCCCCATAGTGCCCGGGCCGCCCGACCCCGCGCCGAGCGGTCCCGGAGCGGACCGATCCCGCGGCCGGGCCGTCCCGGAGCGGGCCGATCCCGCGGCCGGGCCGTCCCGGAGCGGACCCACCCCGCGGCCGGGCCGCCCCCATGGGCCCCGTACCGTGGAAGGCGTGTACCGGTTCCTGCTGACGCCCCGCTGGTGGGGGATCAACGTCTTCGTGCTGTTGGCCATCCCCTTCTGCGTCTTCATGGGGTCCTGGCAGTTGGGACGGTTCGAGGACCGGATGCAGAACCAACGGACGGCGAGCGAGCAGGCCGCGTCCGCCAGGACGGAGGCGGCCCGTCCGCTGTCCGAACTGCTGCCCGTGGACACGAAGACGTCCGGCAAGCAGGCCATCGCGACCGGCCGGTACGGCACGCAACTCCTCGTGCCCGACCGCGACCTGGACGGCAAGCGCGGGTTCTACGTGCTGACGATGCTGCGCACCGACACCGGCAAGGCGCTGCCCGTCGTCCGGGGCTGGCTGCCCGGCGACGCGGACCCGGCGAAGGCACCGGCCCCGCCCACCGGCGAGGTCACGGTGACGGGTGCGCTCCAGGCGTCCGAGAGCCCCGGGTCGAACGGTGCGAGCGCGGCCGGCGGTCTCCCCGAGGGGCAGACCGGCGCGATCAGCTCGGCCTCGCTGGTGAACCTGGTGCCGTACACGCCGTACGACGCGTGGATCACTCTCGCCGAGGCCGACAGCGGGATGAAGGCGGTGCCCGCGACCGTGCCGCAGAACACCGGCCTGGACCTGAAGGCGTTCCAGAACCTCGGCTACACCGGCGAGTGGTTCGTCTTCGCGGGTTTCGTCGTCTTCATGTGGTTCCGGCTGCTGCGCCGCGAGGCGGAGTTCGCCCGGGACGCGGCACTCGGCCTGACCCCGGCCGCGCCCGAGGCACGGACCGCGGAGCGGACCGAAGAACCGGCTGGACAGGAGACCGCGGGCGAGCGGAATGCCCCTGCGTCACCGTCACCCGCCCCCTAGGGCAGGGCCAGGGAGCGGTCCCTAGGGCCAGGGCCCCCTAGGCCAGCGCCGCCCCTAGGGCCAGGGCGGGCCCGGAGACCGACCCGAGTGGCCCTCCGTCCGCTCAGGACGTCGCCAGGATCCCCGTGTGAATCACCGTGCCCGCGCACGCGTTGGGCACGGTCACCGATGCCGTGGCCGAGCCCGTCTCCGCCGTGTTGGAGACCAGGACGCTGCCGCCTGCCACCCCGTCCTCGGTCACGAGCTGGGCCGAGGTGCCGCCGCCCGTCTCGGTGGAGGTGCCGCCGGTGTCGGTGGTCCCCTCCGTGGGGGACGGGTCCGGTGAGGGCTCCGAGGTGGTCGGACAGGTCTCCGAGGGAATCCAGGCGAACTTCACCACGTACGAGGCGCCCGGCTGGACGACCAGGGAGGTGACCTCGGTGGCCGGGTCGGGCAGCCCGCTGGCCGCGTCGCCCGACACATGGGTCGCCACGCCGAGCTTGGCCTGGTCCGCCGCCTCCTGCGCGGTCGCGTTCACGGTGCCCGCGCCGGTGACCGTGCAGGCGGTGGTGGAGATGTTCGAGACGGTGAAGGAGCCGTAGACCGCGCCGGTGGACTCCGGGGTGCCGAGGGTGCTGCCGGCCGAGCCGAGCTGCGCCGCCGTACACGCGGTCGCGACCGCCGTCGAGGCGGTCGGCTCGGCGCCGCCCGTGGTGGCCCCGCCGCCGGCGCCCTTGCCCTTGTCCGGGGTGCCCTTCTGGTCGCCCTTGCCCTTGCCTCCCGAGGTGCCGGAGGAGCCGCCCGCCACCTTCCCGTCGCCACCGTCGGTGCCCTTGCCCTGGCCCGCGCCGCCCTGCGCCTGCGAGCTGTTGGCCGCTATGGACGGGTCGGCGTTCGAGCCGGTGGAGTTCGAGACGTGCACGAGGGCGGGGACGGCGGTGCCGATGAAGAGCGCGGCGGCCGCCATGCCGACGAGGGCCTGGCGCTTACGGGCCCGCCTGGCCGGTACCGCACGGCGCAGGTGCTCCAGCGTGCCGTCGGTGGGCTCGATCTCCTCGACCGCCTGGTGCAGCAGCCGGCGCAGGGCCAGCTCGTCAGAACCGAGCCCGTCGGGTCCCGGTCCGTCGGGGCGGTGTCCGTCGGGGCCGTCGTTCACAGTTCCGTTCCCAGCATGCTGCTCGTGCTCGTCTTCGTGGGGCGTGGGCCGCTTCGTCGGCTCGTGCCACTCGTAGCGTTCGTGTCGGTCATGGGTGTCACGTCGCTCGCTCATGCCGGGGCCTCCATGGCGACACGGAGCGCCGCGATGCCGCGCGAGCCGTACGCCTTCACCGACCCGAGCGATATCCCGAGGGTCTCGGCGACCTGCGCCTCGGTCATGTCCGCGAAATAGCGCAGGACCAGGACCTCGCGCTGGCGGCGCTGGAGTCCCTTCATGGCCTTGATCAGCGCGTCCCGCTCCAACTGGTCGTACGCGCCTTCCTCGGCGCTCGCCATGTCGGGCATCGGCTTCGACAGGAGCTTGAGCCCCAGGATGCGCCGGCGCAGGGCGGAGCGCGAGAGGTTCACGACGGTCTGGCGCAGATACGCCAGCGTCTTCTCGGGTTCGCGGACGCGCTTGCGCGCCGAGTGCACCCGGATGAAGGCCTCCTGGACGACGTCCTCGCAGGAGGCGGTGTCGTCGAGCAGGAGCGCCGCGAGGCCCAGGAGCGACCGGTAGTGGGCGCGGTAGGTCTCGGTGAGATGGTCGACGGTGGTGCCCGCCGCCAGGCTGTCCTCAGCACCGTCGCGCTGGTTCGGTATGCGGGCGGGCCGCGCTGCGGGCATGGGCGCGATCACCGGCATGCCGCCGGGCGCGCCGGGGCTGCGGAGACGGCGGGGTGGACGGAGGGCTGTGCCCCTCGTCTGTACCGCGGTGAATTCGAGTACCTCTGCCACGCCAGTTGGACACGCGTCCCCCCGAGAGGGTTGTACGCGTCAGGCATCGCTTTTGCGTCAGGCACCCCGTTTGACAATGCGTCAAATGCCCTCATGCATACCAGCTCATCCCCTATGCCCCAAATGCCATACCGCTTCGGCCGCCCCTGAATGGCGACCGCAAAGACGCTCCCCGCCCTCCGCACGGTTGCGGAGGACGGGGAGTGAAATCTTCGAACGCCGAGTGGTCCGGACACAAGTGGTCCGGACCATTACTCGGGCCACAGAACTGACACAGATCCTACAAACGAATCCCCCGACGGCCACCGAGATTCCGGCAGCCGGACACTCTGAACGCAGAACCTGCGGCCCCCCGTGCACGCCCGCACCACGGAACCGACGGCCCCGCGCGGATCCGGCCCGGAACGCAGAACCTACGCCCTGGTGATCTCCGCCGCCACCAACTCCGCGATCTGGGCGGTGTTCAGTGCAGCACCCTTGCGCAGGTTGTCGCCGCACACAAACAGTTCGAGGGCCGTCGAATCGTCGAGCGCCCGGCGCACCCGGCCCACCCAGGTCGGGTCGGTGCCCACCACGTCGGCTGGCGTGGGGAACTCACCGGCGGCGGGGTTGTCGAACAGCACGACCCCGGGCGCGGTGGCGAGGATCTCCCGCGCCTTGGCGACGGTGACCTCGTCCTGGAAGCGGGCGTGGACGGTCAGCGAGTGCGTGGTGACGACGGGGACGCGTACGCACGTCACCGCGATCCTGAGCGAGGGGAGCCCGAGGATCTTGCGGGTCTCGTTCCGTACCTTCATCTCCTCCGAGGACCAGCCGTCCTCGGCGAGGGACCCGGCCCACGGCACCACGTTCAGCGCCACCGGCTCCGGGAACGGTCCCGTCCGGTCCCCCACGGCCCGTCGTACGTCACCGGGGCTGGTGCCCAGTTCCGTACCGGCGACGAGCGACATCTGCAGGCGCAGGGTCTCGACGCCCGCCCGGCCCGCGCCGCTGACCGCCTGGTACGAGGAGACCACCAGCTCGCTCAGCCCGAACTCGGCGTGCAGCGCGCCGAGCGCCACGATCATGGAGAGGGTCGTGCAGTTCGGGTTGGAGATGATCCCGCGCGGGCGCACGCGCGCGGCGTGCGGATTGACCTCGGGGACGACGAGGGGCACCTCCGGGTCCATCCGGAAGGCGCCTGAGTTGTCCACGACGACCGCGCCCTTGGCGGCGGCGAGGGGCGCCCACTGAGCCGCCACCTCGTCCGGTACGTCGAACATGGCGACGTCGACCCCGTCGAAGGCCTCCTCCGACAGGGCCACCACCTCGACCTCCTCGCCGCGCACGGCCAGCTTGCGGCCGGCCGAGCGCGAGGAGGCGATCAGACGGATCTCGCCCCAGATGTCCGCGTGCTGGGACAGGATCTGGAGCATCACCGTGCCGACGGCTCCGGTCGCTCCCACGACCGCGAGCGTCGGTCCTGCGGACCCCTTGGGCCCCACGGACCAGGCCATCAGCGGCCGGTGCCTCCGTAGACGACGGCCTCGTCGCTGTCGGAGTCGAGTCCGAAGGCGGTGTGCACGGCGCGCACGGCCTCGTTGACGTCGTCGGCGCGGGTGACGACCGAGATACGGATCTCGGAAGTGGAGATCAGCTCGATGTTGACCCCGGCGTCGGACAGCGCCTCGAAGAAGCCGGCCGTGACGCCCGGGTTCGTCTTCATACCGGCCCCGACCAGCGAGATCTTGCCGATCTGGTCGTCGTAGCGCAGCGAGTCGAAGCCGATCACGCCCTTCGCCTTCTCCAGGGCGTCGATGGCCTTGCGGCCTTCGGTCTTGGGAAGGGTGAAGGAGATGTCCGTCAGCCCGGTGGAGGCGGCGGACACGTTCTGCACGACCATGTCGATGTTGATCTCGGCGTCGGCGATGGCGCGGAAGATCGAGGCGGCCTCGCCCGGCTTGTCCGGGACACCGACGACCGTGACCTTGGCCTCGGAGGTGTCGTGAGCGACACCGGAAATGATGGCCTGCTCCACCTTCTGGTCCCCTTGCTTGATCGGTGTGCTGCTGACCCAGGTGCCCTGGAGTCCGCTGAAGGACGAGCGCACGTGGATCGGGATGTTGTAACGGCGGGCGTACTCCACACAGCGGTGGAGCAGCACCTTGGAGCCGGAGGCGGCGAGCTCCAGCATGTCCTCGAAGGCGATCCAGTCGATCTTCTTCGCCCTCTTCACCACCCGCGGGTCGGCGGTGAACACGCCGTCCACGTCGGTGTAGATCTCGCAGACCTCGGCGTCCAGCGCGGCGGCGAGCGCCACGGCCGTGGTGTCGGATCCACCGCGCCCGAGCGTGGTGATGTCCTTCTTGTCCTGCGAGACGCCCTGGAACCCGGCGACGATGGCGATGTTGCCCTCGTCCAGGGCCGTGCGGATACGGCCGGGCGTGACGTCGATGATCCGCGCTTTGTTGTGGACCGAGTCGGTGATGACACCCGCCTGGCTGCCGGTGAACGACTGGGCGCTGTGGCCCAGGTTTTTGATCGCCATCGCCAGCAGGGCCATGGAGATCCGCTCTCCGGCGGTCAGCAGCATGTCGAACTCTCGTCCGCTGGGCATCGGAGATACCTGCTCGGCGAGATCGATCAGCTCGTCCGTCGTGTCGCCCATCGCGGAAACGACCACGACCACCTGGTGGCCGTTCTTCTTCGCTTCCACGATCCGCTTGGCGACGCGCTTGATGCCCTCGGCATCGGCTACGGAGGAGCCTCCGTACTTCTGCACGACAAGGCCCACGTGCGCTCCTCGCTCAATCCGTTTCTGCACCGCACAACTGCGGTCGGCTCAGTCTAACGAGCGGCCGGACATCCCTTCCGAAGTACCGCATCGTGAGATGTCCCGCTCACGAGGTGATCACTCCGGGATGTCAGGTCAGCAGGGCCGTCCGGCCGCTCCGACCGGCACCTGCCCGCACTCCCACCCCGCCACTCCGAAAGTGCCCCGTGTCACACGAGACCGCCGTGGCTCGACTTTCAAGCACCGGGTCCGGCTGTGCGCGCACCAGGTCCCCGTCGGGGTGGCCGGGCTCGGCGCGCCGGCGGCAGTCACACGAAATGGCGAGCCGTGTCGGCGAGCCACGGCGAGGGGTCACCGGGAGGCGTCGACTACCGTGCCGGCCAGGACAACTGGCCGCGAGGAGGGTTCCGTTGGAGCGTGTCGAGGGCGTGCGGGGTGCGATACGCCGGTGGTGGCCGGCGGCGGCCGCTCTGACGGTGACGCTGATCGGCTGCCTGCTGCTGGCCGGACAGATTCACCAACTCCAGCACGGGGACGCGGAGTTGACCGCTCTGCGTGGCCATGGGCGGCACACGTCGGCCCATGCGACGGTGCAGACCCTCTGCTCCTCCGGGGCGCGCGGCAGCACGGCTTGCGGGACGTCCTCGGTGTGGCTCGACTTCAAGGACGCCTCCGGCGACCCCGTCAGCGAGCCGGAGGACGCGATCGACGGCTCCCTCTACGTCCCGCACGGCACCCGGGACGCCGAGGGCCGGGTGGCGACGACGGTGGTCTACGACCCGTCGTCCCCGGACCTGGCACAGCCCGCCGGAGCCCTGGACCAGGGCGTCCTCGATCTGGCGACCCACCACTGGCTCGCGCTCACCTTCGCGCTCGCCCTGCTCGGCGGAGGCGTCACCGGCGCCGTCGCCGCGTGGCCGCAGCGCACGCGGCGATGAAGGCGGCGGCCGGAGTCACTTGACCGTCCGCAGCCCCAGCGGGCCCGCGATCTCCTCTGCCATGACCTTGCCGGCTTCCTCCGCGAGGGCGTCCTCGCCGAGGTCCTGGTCGGTGTCGAGGCCGTCGAGCTCTTCCAGCGGCTGGTTCAGGCGGACGTGGGCGACCACGGACTGGAGGGCGCGCAGGGTCGCGGAGGCGGTGGAGCCCCAGTTGGAGAAGTAGGAGAACTGCCACCACCAGAGGGCTTCCGTGGTGCGGCCCGCGCGGTAGTGGGCCATACCGTGGCGGAGGTCGGTGATGACGTCGGCCAGGTCGTCGGAGATACGGGCGGGGACCGGGGCCTTGCGCGGCTCGTAGGGGTCGAAGACCTCCGAGTACACGTCGATCGGCTCCAGCATCGTCGCCAGGCGCTCGCGGAGTTCGTCGACGTCCGGCTCCGGGCCCATGTCGGGCTCGTACCGCTCGTCGGGGAGGATGTCCTCGTGCGCGCCGAGACGGCCGCCGGCCAGCAGGAGCTGGGACACCTCGAGGAGGAGGAAGGGGACCGCCGAGTCGGGCTCGTCCCCCTTCGCCACCTCGGTGACGGCGACCAGGAAGCTCTCTACCTGGTCCGCGATCTGGACCACAAAGTCGTCGGGGTCCTGGCTGGTCGCGTGCAGCGTGGCGTCAGACATCTAGGAGTCGTCTCCCCTCGAAGGCGCGTCCGAGCGTGACCTCGTCCGCGTATTCCAGGTCGCCGCCCACAGGGAGGCCGCTGGCCAGGCGGGTGACCTTGAGGCCCATGGGCTTGATCATGCGGGCGAGATACGTGGCCGTGGCCTCGCCCTCCAGGTTCGGGTCCGTGGCGAGGATCAGCTCCGTGACCGTGCCGTCGGCCAGCCGCGCGAGGAGTTCTCTTATCCGCAGGTCGTCCGGGCCCACGCCCTCGATCGGGCTGATCGCTCCGCCGAGCACGTGGTACTTGCCGCGGAACTCCCGGGTGCGCTCGATCGCGACGACGTCCTTCGGCTCCTCGACCACGCAGATCACCGTCAGATCGCGGCGCGGGTCGCGGCAGATGTTGCACAGCTCCTCCTGCGCGACATTGCCGCAGGTCGCGCAGAAGCGGACCTTCGCCTTGACCTCCATGAGGCACTGCGCGAGACGCCGGACGTCCGTCGGCTCCGCCTGCAGGATGTGGAAGGCGATCCGCTGCGCGCTCTTGGGACCGACGCCGGGCAGCCGCCCCAGTTCGTCGATGAGGTCCTGGACCACGCCTTCGTACAACGGATTGCCTTTCCTGGGCTCCTGGATCCGGTGTTCCGGGTTCCGGGTTCCTGCCGCGTCCTTCGTCGTTCGTTCTGGTGCGTACGGTAGTTGGCCGCCGCCGGTCTTAGAAAGGCAGGCCGGGGATACCGCTACCGCCGCCGAGGCCCTGGGCGAGCGGGCCGAGCTTCTGCTGCTGGAGCGCCTGGGCGTTCTCGTTCGCCGCCTGGACGGCCGCGACGATCAGGTCGGCGAGGGTCTCGGTGTCCTCGGGGTCGACCGCCTTCGGGTCGATCACCAGGGCGCGGAGCTCCCCGGAGCCCGTCACGGTCGCCTTCACCAGACCGCCGCCCGCCTGGCCTTCCACCTCCGTGCGCGCCAGCTCCTCCTGCGCGTTCGCCAGGTCCTGCTGCATCTTCTGGGCCTGCTGGAGCAGCTGCTGCATGTTGGGCTGGCCACCACCGGGAATCACGATCGGTTCTCCTGGTTCTTACGGCTGTGTAGACCGGTTTTTTTTCTGTTCAGCACGAGCCTACGTGGTCGGCAGGCCCGTCGCCCCAGCACTCTTTCGAGTGAGACGGTCCGCAGTCCTATACCTGACCAAGACCCTCTTCCGGGCGGAAAAGCGGGGAAATCCGGGCCATCGCCACCCATTGGGCGGTAGGAAGGATGCGGCGCTTTTGCACCATGCGTCACGCGGCGTCACGCAATGTCATCAGCGTCACCACCGTCGTCAGTAGGGAGTGCCGGGTGAGCCAGCCGGAGATGCAGCCCGAGGGGCCGCCCCAGGACGAACCGGGCGACGGGGCGGCGGGGCTTCGGCCGGGTGACCTGACCGGTCGGCCGTTTCCGCTCGGGGACTGGGGCGAGCCCGCCGAGCGGCTCCACGAGCTGTACCGGTGGGTGGAGCGGGGCGCGCTCGAGACGGCTTCCTGGTATCTCGCGGACCGGGTGTGGAAGCGGTGGGGGGCGCGGGTGCTGCGGTGCGGGGCGGCGGCGGGGGCGGTGGCCGGGGCGGCACTGCCGCTGCTCGACCTCACCGGGGTGGTGGGCGGGGTCGCCGCCTGGGGGTATCTGGCGCTGCTGCTCGGGGTCGCGTGCGTGGCGGGGGACCGGTTCTTCGGGGTCACGTCCGGGTGGATAAGGGACGTGGCCACCGCGCAGGCCGTGCAGCGGCGGCTTCAGGTGTTGCAGTTCGACTGGGCGTCGGAGAGTGTGCGGGAGGTTCTGGGGCCTGCCGAGGGGACGGCGAGTGAGGCGGCGGAGCGGTGCCTCGGTGTGCTGCGGCGGTTCTCGGAGGACGTGACGGAACTGGTCCGGGCCGAGACGGCGGACTGGATGGTGGAGTTCCGGACCGGGCCCGCGCCGCTGGGGATCCAGTCGTCGGTGGTCGCCCCCCGGGCCGAGGGCATCCCGCCCGGGCGGCTCCCGCTGCCCCCGGGGACCCGGCCGAACATGCCTCGGCAGCGGCCGCCGGAGCCGCGGTGACCGGGGGTTTTCGCCCCCTCCGCCCCCTCCGCCCCTACCGTCCCCCAAGCTCTCGGCTCGGCTCGCGCAGGGACCCCCATCGCCCCTGGGGCTCTGCCCCCGGACCCCCGACTCGCACGGCCGCGCTCGCCCTCGAACGCCGGCCGGACTGAAGGACTTCAACGCCCCTTTTCTACAGGCGAGTTGACCTCAGTCGCTCTTCGTGTGCGCCAGCGCCTCAGTCGCTCTTCGTGTACGTCAGCGCCTCACCCGAGTCCTTGTTCACCCGGCGCAGTCGGCCGTCCGGGAGGAGCGTGACCTCGGAGGCGGCGCCCGGGCTGCAGGAGGTCGCGGGTCCGACGGTGACCACGGACGCGCTGATCTCCAGGGGGCCGTCGGAGGCCGGGGCCTCGGCCAGCTTGGCCTGGAAGACGCAGTGGTAGGTGCCGCTGCCGGCCGGTCCGTCCGCCGTGAGCGAGAGCACCGTGTCGCCCACCTCGCCCTGCTGGATGGTCAGTCGGCGGGAGTTGTGGCCGGTCGCGTTGTCGATACTGGCGTTCCAGGTCCCGAGGAACCCCTCCGGAACCGTCCCGCCCTGGGTCGCGGACGCCGACGCGCTGGGCGATTCGGACGTCGGGGACGGCTCCGACGAGCTCGGCCCCGGCGTCGTCGGCGCGCCGGAGGCCGACGCCGCCCCGGAGTCACCGTTCTTGCCGTCGCTCCCGCCGCCCTTCATCAGCGCGTACACGCTCCCGCCCGCGCCGAGCGCGACGACCAGGGCCACCACGATCAGGGCGGCGGTCGAGCGGCCGTTCCTGCGCGGAGGTCCGGGCTGGTGGGGGGCGCCTCCGGGACCGTACGGCGGGGTCGGGCCGCCCAGGCTGTACGGGGAAGGGGCGCCGCCCGGGCCGTACGGGGGCGTCGAGCCGTACGGGCCCGGCTGGCCCCAGCCCTGCTGCGGATAGCCGTACGCGGGGTGGGGCGTGCCCGGGCCGGACGGCTGGGGGTGCTGCTGGGGGTAGCCGTAGGCGGGGTGCTGGGGGGCGGGCGGAGCGGCGGGGGTCGGCGGAGGCGTCTGTCCCGCGCCCGCGATCATCGTCGGGAGGTGGTTGAGGGGGGCGGGTTGGCCCGGTGCGGGCGGGGTGGCCCCTCTGGCGCCCTCCTCGGCGGGGGCGTGCTCCGGGGATGCCTCGGACCGGGCGGGAGCGGACGGCACCGGGGTGGACGGCGCGGAGTCCGACGGCTCGGGGGCGGAGGGGGATGCGGCCGGGGGCTTGGAGAAGTCCGGGGTGGAGGCCGGAACGGGGGGCGCCGGCGGGTGGGCCGGCGCGCTCGGCACCGGAGTCGCACCCGCTGCCGACCGTTGCCCGTCCCCCTGCCCGTCGTCGGGGTTCTCCGTGTCGAGCAACTGAACGGCATGACGCCCGAGTTGGGCCACCAGCGCACTCGGCAGCCACGGGTCGCGGCTGCGGCCGTCCGAGACGGTGTCCTCCGCTCCGGTGCGTTCCAGGATCCGGTCGAGGGTGGGCCGGGCGGCGGGATCCTTGCGCAGGCACTCGCGTACGAGGTCGGCGAGGCCCTCGGGCAGGCCGGCGAGGTCGGGTTCCTCCTGGGCGATGCGGAACATCATCGCGTGCACACCGCTGTTGGTGGACCCGAAGGGAAGGGCGCCGGTGGCGGCGTACGCGAGGACCGAGCCGAGGCAGAAGACGTCGCACGCGGGCGTGATGCGGTCGCCGCGGACCTGCTCGGGGGCCATGAAACCGGGCGAGCCGACCAGCGCGCCGGTGCGCGTGAGACCGCCGTCGGTCACGGTCTCCAGGGCCCGGGCGATCCCGAAGTCGATGACGCGCGGGCCGTCGATCGTCACGAGCACGTTGGACGGCTTGAGGTCGCGGTGGATGAGCCCGGCGGCGTGGATGTCCTGGAGCGCGTGCGCGAGCCCGGCGGCGAGGATGCGGACGGACCGCTCGGGCAGCGGGCCGTGGTCGTGGCCCACCACCGCCTGAAGGCTGGGCCCCGCGACGTAACCGGTGGCCACCCACGGGATCTCGGCGTCGGTGTCGGCGTCGAGGACGGGTGCGGTCCAGTACCCGCCGACCCGCCGCGCGGCCCGCACCTCCTGCCGGAAGCGCGCCCGGAACTCCTCCTGCTCGGCGAGTTCCTCGCGGACCAGTTTGACGGCGACGGTGCGGCCCCGGTCGGAACGGGCGAGGTACACGTGCCCCATGCCGCCTGCGCCGAGGCGCGCCAACAGCCGATACGCCCCGATCTGCTGCGGATCCCCGGCCCCCAGCTTCTCCATGGCTGCGCCCACCCTCCCCCGTAACGGTGCAACAGACCGAGGATAGTGCCGCCCGTACGAGGAGGTGGATGGGGCGGTGTCTACGGTTCCGTAACAGCGTGTGCGGTTTCCGTGACAGACGCCCGGACCGGCAGACGTTCCAGCACCCGGGCGGTGGACCCGATGGCCAAGCCCGACAACCTGTCGCGGAATGCCCCGGACCACAGACAGGACGCCGATATCGCGTCCACTCCGTGGACATTTACGCTTCGGCGCATGACCCCTCAGCCCAACCCCCAGGTCGGCGCCGCCGTGAAGGCCGCGGACCGTGCGCATGTGTTCCACTCCTGGTCCGCGCAGGAGCTCATCGACCCGCTCGCCGTCGCCGGCGCGGAGGGGTCGTACTTCTGGGACTACGAAGGCAAGCGGTATCTGGACTTCACCAGCGGGCTCGTCTTCACCAACATCGGATACCAGCACCCGAAGGTCGTCGCCGCGATCCAGGAACAGGCCGCAACCCTGTCCACGTTCGCGCCCGCCTTCGCGATCGAGGCCCGTTCGGAGGCGGCCCGGCTGATCGCCGAGCGGACCCCGGGCGACCTGGACAAGATCTTCTTCACCAACGGTGGCGCGGAGGCCGTCGAGAACGCCACGCGCATGGCCCGGCTGCACACCGGCCGCCCGAAGGTGCTCTCCGCGTACCGCTCGTACCACGGGGCCACCTCCACCGCGATCAACCTCACCGGTGACCCGCGGCGCTGGCCGAACGACATCGGCGCCGCGGGTGTCGTCCACTTCTGGGCGCCCTTCCTCTACCGCTCCCCCTTCCACTCGGAGACCGAGCGGCAGGAGTGCGAGCGGGCGCTCCAGCACCTCGAGGACACCATCGCCTTCGAGGGTCCGGGGACCATCGCCGCCGTCATCCTGGAGACGATCCCGGGCACGGCGGGAATCATGATGCCGCCGGCCGGCTACCTGGCCGGAGTGCGGGAGATCTGCGACCGGTACGGGATCGTCTTCATCCTGGACGAGGTCATGGCCGGGTTCGGGCGGACGGGCGCCTGGTTCGCGGCGGACCACTACGACGTCACGCCGGACCTGATGACCTTCGCCAAGGGCGTGAACTCCGGGTACGTGCCGCTGGGCGGCGTCGCGATCTCGGGTGCGATCGCGGAGACCTTCGCGCGTCGGCCGTATCCCGGTGGGCTGACGTACTCCGGGCACCCGCTGGCCTGTGCCGCCGCCGTCGCGACGATCAACGTCATGGAGGAGGAGGACGTCGTCGGGCAGGCCGCGCGGATCGGGGAGTCGGTGATCGGCCCCGGCCTGCGGGAGCTGGCCTCCCGGCACCCCAGTGTGGGTGAGGTGCGCGGGACGGGGGTCTTCTGGGCCCTGGAGCTGGTGAAGGACCGGGAGACCCGGGAGCCGCTGGTTCCCTACAACGCGGCGGGTGAGGCGAACGCGCCCATGGCCGCGTTCGGGGCCGCCGCGAAGGCGCAGGGCCTGTGGCCCTTCATCAACATGAACCGGACCCACGTCGTCCCGCCGTGCAACATCACGGAGGCGGAGGCCAAGGAGGGCCTGGCTGCGCTGGACGAGGCGCTGGCCGTGGCGGACCAGCACACGGTGTGAGGCCGTAGGGGTTCTTCGTCCCCGCCGAAAGTTCGCGCAGTTCGCCGCGCCCGTTGTCCAGCGGCGCGGGGAACTGCGCGATCAGGGTCGGGGCGGAGCCCCGGGAAGGGGACGGGTGGGGGCGGAGAGGGCGGAAATCCCACCCCCGGACCCCCACCGCGTAAGGTGGCCTGCTCGGACATACACGCGAGTGGGAGTGAGACCAGCAGATGCCCGGCACCGGCGGCAACGGGGCGGTGACCCGCAGCACTCTGCGCCAGCAGATCGCGGACGCGCTCCGTGACGAGGTGCTCGCAGGCCGTCTCCAGCCGGGCCAGGAGTTCACGGTGAAGGAGATCGCCGAGCAGTACGGCGTCTCCGCGACCCCCGTCCGCGAGGCCCTGGTCGACCTCTCGGCCCAGGGCCTCCTGGACGCCGACCAGCACCGCGGCTTCCGCGTCCACGAGTACTCCCCCGCCGACTACCGCGGCATGGTCGAGGCCCGCAGCCTGGTCACGGACGGCATGTTCCACAGCCTCACCGCCGGCGGCATGCGGCAGCTGAACGACCCCCGCGCCGCCGCCGCCCTCACCGGCGTCCGCCGCCGCGGCGAGGAGGCCCAGCGCGCCGCCGGCGCCGGCGACCTGAACATCCTCATCGGCTACGACCTCCGCTTCTGGCGCGAGCTCAGCGGCCTCTTCGGCAACGCCTACCTCTCCGACTTCCTGCACCGGCTGCGCGTCCAGTCCTGGGTCTGCACGGTCCAGCACCTGCGTCTGCTCTCCGACCTGAAGGGCCACCTGTGGTCCGGTCACACGGAGCTCGTGGACGCCCTCGCCCGCCGCGACCCGGAAGCCGCCCAAGCCGTCGTCACGGCGTACAACACCCACTCCCTGGCCCTGATCGAGCGTCTCGCGGCCGGTTGAGCCGGGTGACTTTTCAGCCGGAGCGGGCTGTCCCAGCCGGTCCCGCGTTTGAGGACGGGCCCTTCGGGCGATCGGGGGGTTGGGAGCGCCGCACAGCTCAGCGGCTCGGCCGCGGGCCCCGAGGACCACTGCACCCCGGCCCACCCGGACGCCGAGTTGCGCACCGAGACCTTCCCAAGACCGCCGCGCGCATTACGCTGCCCTGACCACCGTGCACCCCAAGGAGCAAGAGGAGCCGTCTGTTGGCCTGTGACCTGTGGTTGGTCCCGCTCGTCGACGTGCTGTGCCACACCCCCGACAACCCCTTCGCCGAGGAACTCGCGCTCTACGACAAGGTGCTGGGCGAGGCCGGACTCCCTCCGGTCCCGGTGTACGCGTACATGCCCGGTCTGTCCGGCGACGTGGCCCCGGTCGCCGGGTTCGACTACGACGCGCTGCACTTCCTGCGCCGCGCCTATCTCCTCCAGATGTGCGGCCTCGCGGTGACGCCGGTGGACGAACTCGGGGGTGACTACGAGCAGCTCCTCGAGATGTTCGAGACGAACGCCCAGCAGTCCCACCTGGTCTGGCACTACGACCACGCCGGAGCGTACGTCCCCGTCGACTTCCCGCATCCCCTCGCCAACGACGAACTCCTCGCGGGCGGCGGACCCCTCGGCTCCTCCCAGACCCTGCTGCGCGAACTCGAGTTCGTCGCCCCGTCGATCGGCATCGACCCGGCGAACCCGCCCGCCGCCCCGCAGCCCCCCATGGCGCCCACGGAGCTGGAGGAACCGGCGGCACCGGCCCCCTACGACGCCAGCCCCTTCGCCCGCGAACGGCACGTGTGGCTCGGTCTGCACGCGGCCGCCACCCGGAGCCTCGCCCAGGGCTCGATGATCATCTTCAGCTGAACCGGCGAGCCCCTGCGGGCGCCGTCGGGCCCAAGCCTCACCGTCATGGGTGAAGCCTGGGCCGGCTTCCTCGGCACGGCGCTCTAGAACACCGCCGTGCCGTCCTGCGTCAGCTTCCAGTTGGCCGCGGCGAAGTCGGCGGGGTCCAGCGTGCCCTTGGACGTGACGTAGTCGATCATCAGCTGGCGGATCTCGTTGGTGGAGCTGTAGGCGATGTCGGCGGAGGCGATGTGCGGGTAGCCGCTGCCGCCGTTGGCGCGGTAGTTGTTGACGGCGACGACGAAGACCTGGTCGGGGGTGACCGCGGTGCCGTTGTAGGTGAGGTTCTTGATCCTCGAACCCTCGGCCTGGGCGATGTCGATGTCGTACGAGACACCCGCGGCGGTGTCGTACATGTAGTCCCAGAAGTTGTTGGCGTTCGTCAGTGTCGCGGTGTCGACCTTCGTGCCGCTCGGCACCTGGTGGTAGTACTTCGCCGCGTACTCCAGGTAGTCCTTGAGCTGGGCGCCCGTCAGCTTCTTGCCGTACAGGGTGTTGTCGTAGATGTAGAGACCCGCGACGTCGCGGATGGTGACGTCGCCCTGGGGAATGTCGGCGGTGCGGCTGAAGGGCGCGGCGACGGAGATGAGCGGGAGGGCGGCGTCGGCGGCGGAGAGACCCGTGGCGACCGTCGCCATCTGGACCTGGTGGATGAAGTCCATGACCGGGACGTCCTTCCAGCAGGCCTCGGCCGCGGAGAGGTCCGCGGTGCAGGTGCCGACCGGGGTGTTGACGTACTTCACCACCAGGTCGTGGTCGGCCTTGAGCAGCTCGGTGATCTCGGCGTCCTCCTCGACCGTGTTGCTGTTGAGAGTCTGCGCCTTGGTGCTGGTGACCTTCCACTGGCCGTGCACGAGTTCCAGCTCGAAGTCGAAGACGGTCAGACGCATGCCGTAGCAGTACGGCTCGGAGAGGACGACGGCCTTGCCGGTCTCGGTGTTCGTCACCGTGTAGGACGAGACCTCGGTGTGGGTGTGGCCCACGAGGATCGCGTCGATGCCGGGGACCTGCTCGGCGACGAGGTTCGAGGCGTTCTCGACGTACGGCAGCTCGTTCCCGTACGACGAACTGCCGTCCAGACCCGAGTGGTCGGTGAGGAACACGACGTCGCAGCCGAGCGCGCGCAGCCGCGGCACGTACTTCTTCGCCTGTTCGACGAGACCGGTGAAGGCCATCTTCCCGGCGACGTTGTCCTTGTCCCACAGGGCGATTCCGGGGTTGGTGAGGCCGAGGATGCCGACTTTGATGTCGGGGGCGCCCGGCACACGGACACGCTTCACGGCGTACGGGGGGAAGGCGGGGCGGAGCGTCTTCGCGTCCAGCGCGTTCGCGCCGAGCAGCGGGAAGTGACACTGCTTCTCGAACTTCCGCAGCGTCTCGATGCCGTAGTTGAACTCATGGTTGCCGAGCGCGGCGGCGTCGTACCGCATGGCGTTCATGGCGATGGCCATGGGGTGCTTGGGACCCTTGTGACCGTCGGAGCCGGTGATCGGGTCGACGCGCGCGTAGTAGTACGCGAGCGAGGTGCCCTGGATGATGTCGCCGGCGTCGACCAACAGGACTCTGTCGTCGCCCTTGGCGGCGCGCTGCTGCTTGATGAGCGTGGCGACGCGGGCGACGCCGACGGAATTGCCCTTGCTGTCCTTGTAGGTGGCGTCCGTGTAGTAGTCCCAGTCGAAGACGTGGCTGTGCAGGTCGGTCGTGCCGAGTATGGAGAACGACCATGTACGGGGCGCCTTCTGGGGCCGGTGACCGGCGTCGGCGGCCTCGGCGCTGCCGGTGCCCACCGCTCCCGCGGCGGCCACCGCGGCTCCGGTGACGGCCGACTTCTGCAGGAACGCACGGCGGTTCAGGGGACTGACGGGCATACGGGGCTCCTGGAACAGGGGAGAGGTGAGGAACGCAGGCGACTACACGCGTAGATGCTTGCCCTCTTCCTGTTCCGCGCGGAACCAGGAACAGCCCATGGCCGGGTCAAGGAAGGGCATGGCGGCCCGGGACACCCGGGCCACCCTTGCCGTCAACCGCCGGTGCGCCAGAGCTGGTTGGAGTTGCCGGTGGGCAGGCAGCTCCACTGGTGGATCGTGGCGCCGTCCGCCGTCGTCCTTGGACCAGGCCTCCACATCGGCGCACTTGGCGGAGTTCTTGTTGGTCACCTGCTTGTAGTTCAGGTCGGCGACGGCGGCGGTCGAGCCGGCGGCCGGAGCCGAGAGCAGACCGGTCAGGGCGAGACCGAGCACGGCGGCGGCCACGGATGGGCGCATGGGTTCTCCCGGATGTGCGCGGTGCGGGGCCCGATCCCCGTCGGCCCCCGCCCAGAACCGGAGAGGCATTCCGGATGGAACAGACATCCCTCACAAGAGCGACGCCCCGTCGGTCAAACCGACGGGGCGTCCGATAACCGCTGTTCGCAGCGCGGGGCGGCCTACAGGAACGAGTTGATCTCGATCGTCTCGTCGCGGCCCGGGCCGACGCCGATCGCGGAGATCGGGGCGCCGGACATGTCCTCCAGGGCCCTGACGTACGCCTGGGCGTTCTTGGGGAGGTCCGCGAAGGTCTTGGCCTTCGTGATGTCCTCCGACCAGCCCGGCAGGGTCTCGTAGATCGGCTTCGCGTGGTGGAAGTCGGTCTGGGAGTACGGGAGTTCCTCGACGCGCTTGCCGTCGATCTCGTAGGCCACGCAGACCGGGATCTCCTCCCAGCCGGTCAGCACGTCCAGCTTGGTGAGGAAGAAGTCGGTCAGACCGTTCACGCGGGTCGCGTAGCGGGCGATGACCGCGTCGAACCAGCCGCAGCGCCGGTCACGACCGGTGGTCACACCGCGCTCGCCGCCGATGCGCCGCAGCGCCTCGCCGTCCTCGTCGAACAGCTCGGTCGGGAACGGGCCCGAGCCGACGCGGGTCGTGTACGCCTTGAGGATGCCGATGACCCGGCTGATCCTGGTCGGGCCGACGCCGGCACCCGTGCAGGCGCCGCCGGCGGTCGGGTTGGACGACGTCACGAACGGATACGTGCCGTGGTCGATGTCCAGCAGCGTGCCCTGGCCGCCCTCGAAGAGCACGACCTTGTCCTGCTCCAGGGCCTGGTTGAGGATCAGGACGGTGTCCGCGACGTACGGCTTGAGCCGGTCCGCGTAGCCGAGCAGCTCCTCGACGACCTGGCCGGCCTCGATGGCGCGGCGGTTGTAGAGCTTGGTGAGCAGCTGGTTCTTGACCTCGAGGGCCGCTTCGACCTTCTGCGTCAGGATCGACTCGTCGTACAGGTCCTGGATGCGGATGCCGACGCGGTTGATCTTGTCCGCGTACGTCGGCCCGATGCCGCGCCCGGTCGTGCCGATCTTCCGCTTCCCGAGGAAGCGTTCCGTCACCTTGTCCACGGTGACGTTGTACGGCGTGATGACGTGCGCGTTTCCGCTGATCAGGAGCTTGGACGTGTCGACGCCTCGCTCGTTCAGTCCGTTCAGCTCGGAGAACAGGACCGACGGGTCGACGACGACACCGTTTCCGATGACCGGGGTACACCCCGGCGAGAGGATCCCGGAAGGGAGGAGGTGAAGGGCGTACTTCTGGTCGCCCACGACTACCGTGTGGCCGGCGTTGTTGCCGCCCTGGTAGCGCACCACATAATCCACGGATCCGCCGAGCAGGTCCGTGGCCTTTCCCTTGCCTTCGTCACCCCACTGAGCACCGAGCAGCACAAGTGCGGGCACGCGCGTACACCCCTTCCGGGCGGGGCATGTCCATGGTCGGGGACGTACGCGGCTGGTTTTCGATACGGCTGCGTACGCCGGCGACCTCCTTTGGCCGCGACCGTCGGACCGGATGCCCCGGAATAGACGAAGCCCCTGGCGCAATAGCGCAAGGGGCTCTTGCACAAAGATGCTACCCGAGGAAGCGAGGCATGACCGAGGTGGCGCCTTCCGACCAGCTCCTGGTGGTCATCGACCCGGTCGCCCGACGGACGGACGGCGAGTCCGTCCGGATCGCGAAAGACGTGCTCAGCGCGGGTGCGGCGACGAAAGTGTGCCTGCCGGAGGGGCCCGAGGAATTCGCCCGGGCGCTGAGCCGGAGGGGCGTCCGGCGACCGGTCGTGGTCGGCGACGACCGGGCTCTGCTGCGGGCGGTGTCCCTTTTGCACCGGCGGCGGGAGCTGGGCCTGTGCGGGCTGTCGCTGGTGCCGGTGGGGGGCGCCCTCACGCTCGCCCGGTCCCTGGGCGTGCCCACCGGGGCCGTGGCGGCGGCCCGGGCCGTGCTCGACGGGGCCGAGCGACGGCTCGACCTGCTGGTCGACGACAGCGACGGCGTGGTGCTGGGGGCGCTCCGTATCCCGCCCCTGCTGTCCCCGATCCCCTCGGAGGCCCCGGTGCGGCCGTGGCTGCGGACCTGCCAGTCACTGGTGCGGACGCTCGCGGCGCGGCCTGGGCGGCTGGCCTCCGTGCCCGGGCCGGGGCCTGGGCCTTCGCGGCTGCGGGTCGAGGTCGACGGGGTGCTCGTGGTGGACCTTGACCAGCCCGTGGAGGCCGTGTCCGTGACGCCCGGGGGGCCGGGGGGTGCGGCCGAGGTCGAGGTCCGTCCGGTCTCCGTGGGGGCGGAGGCCTCGCCCCTGCGGGTCGTGGGACGCCGGGTCACCGTCTCGGGCGCCGATTTCCGGTATCGGGCGGACGCGGTGGTGGCCGGGCCCGTGCGGACTCGGACTTGGGTGGTGCGGGAGGGGGCGTGGGGGTTGACGTTGCCGGTGAGGTGAGGGGGTGGGGGTCCTACGGGGTTTTCGCCCCGGCCGCCCCTGAATAGGGGCGCGGGGAACTGCGCGAACGGGGTCTGGGGCGGAGCCCCAGGTCGGGACGGGCAGGGGCGGCGGGGCGAGGAACCTACCTCGCCGACACCGGCGGCGGCGCGTCCGCGTCGTCCTTCAGGGCCACCCCCGTGGCACCCAGCTCCCGCGCCCGCCGCATGAGGGCGGCCAGCTTGCCGGCGGCCACCGCGTGGGAGAGCCCCAGCGGCGGCCGGATGTTGGAGAGGCAGTTGCGATCGGCGTCGGTGGTCCGCCCGGGACGAGGGGCGTACGTCAGGTACGCGCCCAGGGAGTCGGCCGCCGACATCCCGGGCCGCTCCCCCACCAGGACGACCACCATCGCGGCCCCGACCGCGTACGCGACGTCGTCCCCGAGAGCCACCCGCGCCTGCGAGGCCAGCACGAGCGGCGCCACCCGCCACCCGGCGGGAAGCAGCCCCGCCGTCGCACGGATCACCGGCGCCGCGTGCTCGTGCACCGCCCGGCTCGACAAGCCGTCCGCGACCACGAACACCACGTCCCAGTCGTCCCGGGGCAGATGCGCACGATCGAGGTCGTCGAGCCGGCGGCCGAGGTCGGGACGCTGGAGATACGTGAGCCGGTCGGGAGCGGCACTGCGCACCCGTATCGTCGGCACACCCGTCAGCGCGGCCGCCACCACATCGGGATCGAACGGCGAGTGCACCGCGTCCCGCGCGGCGGCATGCGCGGCCTGCAACTCCAGCCGGTGCCGCGTGGGCAGCGCCGACCCCGCACGGCCGAGCCCGATCCGTGCCTGGGTGTGCCGCCGCAGGGACCGCCACAGAGCGGCGTCGGATTCGGGCGGCGGCGGCGCCACCAAGGCCCGTACGAGCATGGCCAATTGACCGGTTTGATCCTGTGGTTCCACGGGAGCCGCACGATCCACGGGGGCCACGGGACTCACGGGGGCCACGGGACTCACGGGATCCACCCGATCCTCCCCACCCTCCCCATCGACCTGAGCCACTTCGCGGTCCGTCATGCGGCCATCTCCCTGCCGATCGTCATCAAGGGGTGGGCGGTGCCCGACACATCCCTGATCCCGCCCCCGGCATCGGCGTCCAGCAGGCCGATCCGCTCCAGCCACGTCTCGAACTCCGGTGCCGGGCGCAGCCCGAGGACCTCGCGCAGGTACAACGCGTCGTGGTAAGAGGCCGATTGGTAATTGAGCATGATGTCGTCGCCGCCCGGCGTGCAGATCACGAACGAGGCGCCGGCGACGCCGAGCATCGTCAGCATGGTCGCGATGTCGTCGTCATCGGCGTCGGCGTGGTTGGTGTAACAGATGTCCAGGCCCATCGGGAGACCGAGCAGCTTCCCGCAGAAGTGATCCTCCAGCGCGGCGCGCAGGATCTGCCGGCCGTCGTAGAGGTACTCCGGGCCGATGAAACCGACGACCGTGTTCACGAGCAGCGGGTCGTAGCGGCGGGCGACGGCGTACGCCCGTGTCTCGACCGTCTGCTGGTCCACGCCGTGGTGCGCGTCAGCGGAGAGCGCGCTGCCCTGGCCGGTCTCGAAGTACAGGGCGTTCTGCCCGACCGTCCCCCGGCCCAGGCCGCGCGCCGCCTCGTACGCCTCGTCGAGCAGTCCGAGGGTGACACCGAAGGAGGCGTTCGCGGCCTGCGTACCGGCGATGGACTGGAAGACGAGGTCGACGGGGGCGCCGCGCTCCATCAGGTCGATGCTCGTCGTGACATGGCAGAGCACGCAGGACTGGGTGGGGATGGAGTAGCGCTCGATCACCCCGTCCAGCAGCTCCAGCAGGTCCCGTACCGCCTTCGGGCTGTCCGTCGCCGGGTTGATGCCGATCACCGCGTCGCCGGAGCCGAGGAGGAGTCCGTCCAAAAGGGCCGCCGCCACGCCCGCCGGGTCGTCCGTGGGGTGGTTCGGCTGGAGGCGGGTGGCGAGGCGGCCCGGCAGGCCGATCGTGGAGCGGAAAGCGGTGATCACGCGTACTTTGCGGGCGACCGCCACCAGGTCCGCGTTGCCCATCAGCTTGGAGACGGCGGCCACCATCTCGGGTGTGAGTCCGGGCGCCAGCGCGGCCAGACTCCCGGCGTGCGCCGCCTCGGACAGCAGCCACTCCCGGAACTCCCCCACCGTGAGCCCGGAGACGGGCGCGAAGGCCACGGCGTCATGGCCGTCCACGATCAGCCGGGTCACGTCGTCGTCCTCGTACGGGATCACCGGCTCGGCGAGGAACCGCGCGAGCGGCACCTCGGCCAGCGCCCACCGTGCGGCGACCCGCGCCTGCGCGGACTCGGCCGCGAGGCCGGCGAGCCGGTCGCCGGATCGCTCCGGGCTCGCGGCGGCGAGCAGCCGGGCCAGTGAGTCGAAGCGGTGACTCCGGCCGCCGAGGGTGGCGGTGTAGGTACTGGTGCTCATGTCGGCGACCGTACGAACCGGCGCCGCGTGCGGTCCATGCCCGGACGGAGAGTTAACGCAGACGTTCGTTCTAAAGGTCTGGTTGACAAACATTTAACGCCCCGACCTGCGTGCTGACTCATTCACTCAGCAGGATGCCGGTTCGTCGAGCACACAGAGTGATCACGGAGAGAGGGGCCACCCGATGGCAGTGCAAGAGGGCGTAGCCCCTGCGGGAGGGGCGGGCACGGGGACCGGCGCGGAGTCCGGGGGCACCGGCGCGGCGGAGTCCCAAGGCGCCGTCCACCGGCTGAAGCCGAACGCGATCGGACTGCTCGGTGTGGTCTTCATGGCCGTGGCCACCGCCGCCCCGATCACCGCCATGACGGGCAACGTGCCCTTCATGGTCTCCGCCGGCGACGGCATAGGCGCCCCCGCCGGCTACCTCGTCGCGATGATCGTGCTCGCCGTCTTCGCCGTCGGCTTCACCTCGATGGCCAAGCACATCACCTCCACCGGCGCCTTCTACGGCTTCATCTCCTACGGCCTCGGCCGCACCGCCGGACTCGCCTCAGGCCTGCTGGCCACCTTCGCGTACGTCGTCTTCGAGCCGGCCCTGATCGGCATCTTCTCGACCTTCGCGACGGGAACCCTGAAGGACCAGACGGGTGTTGACGTCCCGTGGTGGGCTTTCGCGATCCTGATGCTGGCGGTCAACGCGACGGGGACGTGGTTCGGCGTCTCCGTCGCCGAGAAGCTGCTCGTCGTCCTCCTGGCCACCGAGGTAACCGTCCTCGCCGCGATGGCGATCTCCGTCGCCCTGCACGGCGGCGGCCCGCACGGCTTCACCCTCGGCCCGGTCAACCCGGTCAACGCCTTCAAGGGCACCAGCGCCGGACTCGGCCTGTTCTTCGCCTTCTGGTCCTGGGTCGGCTTCGAGTCAACCGCCATGTACGGCGAGGAGTCCCGCGACCCGAAGAAGATCATCCCCAAGGCGACGATGATCTCCGTCCTGGGCGTCGGCGTCTTCTACGTCTTCGTCTCCTGGATGGCCATCATCGGCAACGGGGAGACGGAGGCCGTGAAGGCCGCCTCGTCCGCGAACCCGTTGGCGTTGTTCTTCAACCCCACCGAGCACTACGTCGGACACTGGGCCGTGGACGTCATGCAGTGGCTGATGATCACCGGCTCGCTGGCCTGCGGCATGGCCTTCCACAACTGCGCCGCCCGCTACATGTACGCGCTGGGGCGCGAGGGCGTCCTGCCGTCCCTGCAGAAGACCATCGGGCGCACCCACCCGAAGCACGGCTCCCCGCACTTCGCGGGCCTGGTCCAGACGGTCGTCAGCGCCGTCCTGATCGGCGCGTTCTGGATCGCCGGCAAGGACCCGTACACCGGTACGTACGTCCTGCTCGCCATCCTCGGCACCATGGCCATCCTGGTCGTGCAGGCCGTCTGCTCCTTCGCGGTCCTGGCCTACTTCCGCACCCACCACCCCGAGAGCAGGCACTGGTTCAAGACCTTCACCGCCCCGCTCATCGGCGGCCTGGCGATGCTCGGCGTGGTGGTGCTGCTGGTGTCCAACATGGGCGCCGCGGCCGGCACCGAGTCCGGCTCCCTCATCCTGAGGTCCACCCCCTGGATCGTCGCCCTGATCGCGGTGGCCGGACTCTCCTACGCGACCTACCTGAAGCGCCGGGCTCCGGAACGGTACGCACTGCTCGGGCGGACGGTGCTGGAGGAGACGAAGGAGCGGTAACGGCCCCGGTGGGCACGTGAAGGCAGGTGAGGGCACGTGAGGGCACGTGAGGGCACATAAGGTTTTTCGCCCCCTCCGGCCCTGCCCGTCCCTTGTTCCTGGGGGCTGCCGCCCCCAGACCCCCGCATCGGCCTGAACGGCCTCGTCCTCAAGCGCCGGACGGGCTGGACATGGGGGCGAGCTGGGGGCGAACAGCACTGCACGCCCGCCGAACGGCTGGTCAGAGCTCCACCCGCAAGCCCTCCAAGCCCCGGATCACGAAGTTCGGCTTTCGGGCGGGGGGCTCGGCGAGGGTGAGAGTCGGGGCGTGGCTGAGGAGGGCGGTCATGGAGGCTGTCAGTTCGACGCGGGCCAGGGGCGCGCCGATGCAGTAGTGGATGCCCGCGCTGAAGGAGATGTGCGGGTTCTCCTTACGGGAGAGGTCCAGGTCGGACGGGGAGTCGAAGACCGCGGGATCGTGGTTGGCGGAGCCGAAGAGCAGGGCGATCTCCGCACCTCGCGGAACGGTCGTCCCGTCGACCTCGATGTCGTCGAGAACCCACCGCTCGAAGAGCTGAAGCGGCGTGTCGTAGCGCATCAGCTCCTCCACCGCCGTGGGGATCAGGGAGTGGTCCGCGCGCAGGGCGGCCAGCTGCTCGGGGTGCCGGAACAGGGCCCACCACCCGTTCACCGTGGCGTTGACCGTCGCCTCGTGCCCCGCGTTCAGAAGCAGCACGCATGTGGAGATCATCTCCTGCTCGGTGAGCCGGTCCCCCTCGTCGTGCGCCGCGATCAGACCCGAGATCAGGTCCTCGCCCGGCTCCTTGCGGCGGGCCTCGATCAGCTCCTTCAGATACGCGGTGAACTCGACCGACGCCCGCACCGCCTTCGCCGCCGTCTCCTCGGACGGGTTCAGCTCGTACATCCCGCAGATGTCCGCCGACCAGGGGCGCAGTGGTGCCCGCTCGGACTCCGGGATGCCCAGCATCTCGGCGATCACCGCCACCGGCAGCGGCTCGGCGACATCGGTCAGCAGATTCCCGCCGCCCGCCTCCACCAGACCGGCGACCAGCTCACCCGCCAGCCGGTCCACGTACGGCTTCAGCCCCTCCACCGTCCGCGGAGTGAACGCCTTCGACACCAGCCGCCGGATCCGCGTGTGGTCCGGAGGTTCGAGGTCCAGCATCCCGTGGTCGTTGAGGACGTGGAACGGCTCGTGCTCGGGCGCGGGCGCCGTACGGCCGAAGTCCTCGTGCGTGAACCTGTGCTGGTACGTCCGCCCCAGCCGGCGGTCCCGCAGCAGCGCCGAGACATCCGCGTGGTGCGGCACCAGCCACTGGTCGGTGGGCTCGTAGTAGTGCACCCGGCCACGCGCGCGCAGCTCCTCGTACGCCGGGTAGGGGTCCGCCACGAACGCCGGGTCCCACGGGTCGAAGGCCTGCGGAGTCTCCAAAGCTGCCATGAACGGACGCTAGCCCGCCGCGGCGCCCACTGAACAGGGGTGTCTTGGGGGCGCGGGGGTGTTTGGGGGGTGGGGGGCGGCCGGGGGTGTCGCGGGGAGCGGGGCGTCTGGGGGAGCCGGGTGTCTCGTGAAGGGGCGCGTCTCGGGGAGCGGTCGAGGCCGGGCCGCTCCCGCTGATCACCTGGGCGTGACCAGCCGCGCCTCGTAGGCGAACACCGCCGCCTGCGTCCGGTCCCGCAGTCCCAGCTTCACCAGGATGCGGCTCACATGGGTCTTGATCGTGGACTCCGCGACGACGAGACGCTCGGCCATCTCCGCGTTCGACAGGCCCTGGGCGATGAGGACCAGCACCTCCGTCTCCCGCTCGGTCAGATCCCCGTACGCCGCATGCGCCGTGGCCGAGAGCCGGGGCGCGTCCGCCAGCTTGGAGAACTCGGTGATCAGCCGCCTGGTGACGGACGGAGCGAGCAGCGCCTCTCCGGCTGCCACCACTCTCACCCCATCGGCGAGCTGGCGCGCCGAGGCGTCCTTGAGCAGAAAGCCGGAGGCTCCCGCGCGCAGCGCCTGGTACACGTATTCGTCGAGGTCGAACGTCGTCAGCACCAGGACCTTCGCCGCGCCGTCCGCGGCGACGATCTCCCGGGTCGCCTCGATCCCGTTCAGCTCCGGCATGCGGATGTCCATCAGCACGACGTCCGGGGCGAGCTCCCGAACCCGCTGCACCGCGTCCCGGCCGTTCACCGCCTCGCCGGCCACCTCGATGTCCGGCATCGCGCCGAGCAGCACGGAGAAGCCCTCGCGGACCATCACCTGGTCGTCGGCGATCAGTACGCGGATCTTGTCGGTTGCTCCGGTGGTGCCAGGCGTGCCGGTGTTGCCGGTGGGTGCGGTGGTGCCAGGCATGCCGGTGTTGCCGGTCGGTGCGGTGGTGCCAGGCGTGCCGGTGTTGCCGGTCGGTGCGGTGGTGCCGTCCGTCATGCGGTCTCCTCTGCGGTGGCGACGGGCAGATAGACCGTCACCTCATAGCCTCCGTCGTTCGTCTCGCCCGTCGTCATCTCGCCGTCCAGCATGGTGACCCGCTCGCGCATGCCGGCGATGCCGTGCCCCGCGCCGTGCGTGGACTTCGTCAGACTCGTCGTCGGCGCCGGGCCGTTGACTATCCGCAGGCCGAGTCCGCCGAGCACGTAGCCGATCTCGACGCGGGCCGTCGCGCCCGGCGCATGCCGCAGGGTGTTGCTGAGGGCCTCCTGGACTATGCGGTACGCCGACAGCTCGACGCCCTGTGGGAGTTCGCGCACCGCGCCGGTGACCGCCTTCTCGACGGTCAGGCCCGCCTCCCGCACATTGGCGAGGAGCGCCTCGAGGTCGGCGAGGGTGGGCTGTGGGGCGTCCGGAGCCTCGTAGTCCTCGGCGCGGACGACTCCGAGTACGCGACGCAGCTCGGTCAGCGCCGCCACCGCGTTCTCCCGGATGGTGACGAAGGCCTGCTCCAGCTCCGGCGGGGGGTTCTCCACGCGGTAGGGGGCGGCCTCCGCCTGGATGGCGACCACCGACATGTGGTGGGCGACCACGTCGTGCAGCTCGCGGGCGATCGTCGTGCGCTCTTCGAGAAGAGTGCGCTTGGAACGCTCCTGCGCCGTCTCCGACTGCTGGGCGGTGACCTCCTGCTCGGCCTCCCGGCGTATGTGCAGGACCGTGACGACCAGGAGGGCCAGGGCGGAGACGAACAGCAGCGGCACGGAGTTGGTGCTGTAGCGCCCCGCGCCGAAGACCGTCTCGGCGATCACCCCGTAAGCCGCGGTCAGCACCCACATCCACGCGGCGACGCGGGGGCGCGTCCGCAGGGCCACGACCGTCAGCACCGTCACGTGAGCGGTGAAGCTGCCCGGCAGCCACGGCCAGTCGCCCCAGGTGCTGCTGAACACGGCGACGACCGGTGCCGCCGCGAGCGAGAACCAGAAGGCACCGACCGGTCGGATCAGGGTCACCAGGACCGGGAGCAGCGCGAGGAGCCCGCACAGCAGCGTGGCGACACTGCCGCTGCCGTGACTGGCGGTGGTCGCGACGGCCATCGCCAGCAGGCCGGCTGCCGCCACCGCCGCGTGCGGGGTCCAGGCCGCGTACTCCCTCATCCCCTCCGGCAGCCGTCGGGTGAGCGGGCCGTCCACCCGCATCCGCGGCAGCGGGCGGTAGGCGAAGGCGTCGTGGAACAAGTCCTGCCGCAGGCCGCGCAGGGCGTCGGCGGCCAGCCGGAACTCCGGGCTGCGGGGGCTGTGGGAGCCGTGGGGCTTGGCCCCGCCCGGTGGCGTCGTCTGCGTCTGGGTCGTCTCGGTCACGTTCAAAACGGTAGGGGGCGAGGGGTGTCTCGGTCGTCACCAGCAAGGAGGGTCCTTGTGGGTCCGTCTCAGGTACTACGGGTAGGGGCGGGGAGGATTCCGCGGGGGCGTTTTCCGCCGGGTGCGGTGCTGCCGGGTGGGCTTGCGCCGGGTGCGGTGCTGCCCGCGGTGGGCTTGCGTCGGGTGCGGTGCTGCCCGCGGTGGGCTTGCGTCGGGTGCGGTGGCGCCTGTCGCCTTTCCGCCGGGGGTGCGTCGGCGGGTGCGGGTGGCTCCCGCAGGGGTGGGCGAGGGAGTTGGGTGGGGTCAGTAGCCAGAGGGGCGGACCAGGCCTGACTCGTAGGCGAAGACCGCTGCTTGGGTGCGGTCGCGTAGGCCCAGTTTGACGAGGATGCGGCCTACGTGGGTTTTCACCGTCTGTTCGGCTACGACCAGGCGCTCGGCGATCTCGGCGTTGGACAGGCCCTGGGCGATGTGGGCGAGGACCTCCGTCTCGCGTTCGGTCAGTTCGCCCACGCGTTGTTTGAGGGGGGCGCGGGGGGTGGAGTCGAGGCGCGAGAACTCGGCGATCAGGCGGCGGGTGATGCCGGGCGCGAGGAGCGCGTCGCCCGCCGCCACTACCCGAACAGCCTCGGCGAGTTGGTCGGCGGATGCGTCCTTGAGGAGGAAGCCGGAGGCGCCGGCGCGCAGGGCGTCGTACACGTACTCGTCGAGGTCGAAGGTGGTGAGCACCAGCACCTTGATGTGGGGTGTCTCCTCGGTGATACGGCGGGTGGCCTCGATTCCGCCGAGCTCGGGCATGCGGATGTCCATCAGGACGACGTCCGGGGCGAGTTCGGCGACCTTGGCGACCGCGTCCAGGCCGTCGACCGCCTGGCCGACCACCTCGATGTCGGGCTTGGTGTTGAGCAGCACGGTGAAGCCCTGCCGGACCATCTGCTGGTCGTCGGCGATCAGTACGCGAATGGTGCCGCTCGCGCTCGTCATGGGGTCTCTTCTCCTGTCGGGCCCGTGGAGTTGTCGTCGGTGGAGTTGTCGTCGGTGAAGTCGTCGGTGGGTGCGGTCCCGTTGCGGGGCAGGAAGGCTGCCACCGCGAAGCCGCCGCAGGACATCTGTGAGGTCACGAGGGTGCCACCGAGCATCGCGACCCGCTCACGCATGCCGAGCAGACCGTGCCCCGCGCCCGGGGACGGTGGGGCGGGGCGGTCGGGTCTCGAGTTGACGACGCGCACCTGGAGGCCGCGCGGGAAGTGCCAGAGTTCGACGCGGACCGCGGAACCGGGCGCGTGCCGCAGGGCGTTGCTCAGCGCCTCCTGGATGATCCGGTACGCCGACAGCTCCACGCCGGGCGCGAGGGGGAGCTGCTCGCCGGTGATCTCCGTGGTCACGTCCAGTCCGGCGGCGCGAGTGTTCTCGACGAGGGCGTCGAGGCGGTCGAGCGTGGGTTGCGGGGCGTGCGGTGCGGCACCGGCGCCCGCGCCGAGGCCGTACGGATCCTCGGGGTTCTCCGAGCGCAGCACGCCCAGGACGCGGCGCAGTTCGGTGAGCGCCTCCAGCGCGTTCTGCCGGATGCCCTCCAGGTTTTCCTTCAGCTCGTCGGTGGGGTTCTCGACCAGGTGCGGGGCGACCTGGGCCTGGATGGAGATCACCGACATGTGATGGGCGACCACGTCGTGCAGCTCGCGCGCGATACGGCTGCGCTCCTCCAGGAGGGTGCGGCGGGCCCGCTCCTCCTCGGTCAGCGAGGCCTGCTCGACCAGTTGCGTACGGGCCTCGCGGCGACCGCGGAGGGCGGTGCCGAGAAGGACGACGACGGCGAAGACGGCGACCGCCAGCACTCCCGTCGAGCTGTAGGCCGGTCCGCCGACCAGGCCCTGCAGCACGTACGTCACGAGCGCGGTCAGGGACAGCGCCCCGACGGCCACGCGCGTGGGCACCCGCAGGGCCAGGAAGAAGAGCACGATGGCGTGCGCGATGATCGCGGGCGGGCTCCACGGCCAGTTGGGGCCCGGGGGCGGGATCTCCACCGCCATGTGCGGTCGCGCGCACACGGCGGCCACGACGGCGGCGCCCAGCGACAGCCACCAGGCCGGAACGGGTCGCCACAGCGCCAGAGCGATGGCCACACCCTGCGCGACCCCGGTCACCGCGCCCAGCGCGAAGCCCAGGTGGTAGTCGGTGTTGAGTTCGTCCGCGGCCGCGAGCGCGAGCCCGAAGGCGATCCAGACCACCGCGACGTGCGGCAGCCGACGCAGCAGGCGAGGGCGGGACAGCGGCGGCAGCGGCGCGGACGCAGGCGAGGCGAGGTCGGTCAGGATCGAACGCATGAGGGTTCTGGCGCCACCAGCGCCGACGCCCTCACCGGCGTCCTCTCCTGCGTCTGCGCCTACGCCTACACCTGCGTCCGCGCCTGCGCCTGCGCCTGCGCCTGCGACCGCGCCATGGGCGGGGGCGGGGGCGGGGCGGTCAGTGCGGGACGGGCGGGTGGGACGGGTCGTGCCGGTGGCGTCCTGTGGAGTGGGCTCGGGGGCGGGCGAGGTCGGATGCACGGAGGGCTCGCCGTTCGGGTCCCGGTGCTTCTCGCTGGTCACGTGGTCAACCCTAGGCACGAGGGACCGCCTTCGTTCCCGCCGCGTCGGGGCGGCGGTGGACGCGGACGACTCGGGACGGGCGGCCGGCACTGCGGCGAGGCCCCTGTTCGTAGGCGCGAAACGCGCACCAGCAGACGACGAGGGCGACGACGAAGACGGGCAGCCAGGCGAGCCGGGCGGCCACCCAGCCCAGGCCGTCGGGGGTGGTGTGCAGGCCGGGGAGACGGCCCGCGAGGAGGCCCAGGGCCGTGACCGCCATCATGGAGGTCTGGTGCCACAGGAATATCGTCATAGCGGAGAGATTGGCGATGGCGATCCCGGCCCAGGCCGCGGGGCGCCGCATCGCCCGGCGCAGCGGCTCGCGCAGCAGCAGGGCGAGGCCGCACTGGGCCACACCGAAGGCGACCGCGGCCAGCGTCGGCGGGTTCAGGTTCGACACCGCGGCGCCCGGGACGCCGACCATCGACGCCGGATAACCCGCCCACGCCACCAGCGCCGCAGTCACCGCCGCGCCGCCGGTGAACAGCACCCAGCCCGCACGCCGCCGCTCCAGTTCGCCACGCGTCCAGGCCGCTCCCAGGGTGTACGGCACCAGCCAGCCGGCCGCCACGTTCACCCAGCCGAGCCAGGACGGGCCGCCGAGGCCGAAGCGAATGAGATCCACATGCAGAACGACGGCCAGCGGCCACAGCGGGTTGATGCGCGTCACCAGGGGCGTCACCGCGGTGAGTCCCGCGAAGACCGCGAGGAACCAGAGCGGGGACAGCGCGAGCTTCACCAGCGTGTGAACCGTCGCGAACTCCGCCCCCGAAGCGAGCAGGCAGGCCGTCGCCACCGTCCAGAGGGTCAGCACCGCCGCCACCGGCTTGAACAGTCGGCTCAGCCGGATACGCAGCCACTGCCCGTACGTCGTGCCGCGCGCTCGCGCCGACGCGTAGCTCTTCGTCGCCACATGCCCGCCCACCAGGAAGAACACCGCGAGCGTCTGGAAGGCCCAGGAGATCGGCGCCAGCCAGGGCATGTGCCGCAACGGACTCGCGGCGTGCAGCGCTCCGCCGTCCGCGACCAGGGCCGTCACCAGCCAGTGGCCGAGGACCACGCCGAGGATCGCGAGGGCGCGCAGGGCGTCGACCGCGCGGTCGCGCTGGGTGGGCGTGGCCTCGTCCATGCGGTCCGCTGCGGTGCGTATGCCTTGCAGAGCGGTGCGCATGCCGTTCAGTGGGGTGCGCATGCCGCTCAGTGCGGGGCGGGGGTGGGGGTGGGGCAGCCTCGGCCGGCCTGCGGTCGCGGATGCCCTCCCACATGCGGCACCGGATGCACCGTCAGCAGTCGGTGCCGCGGGTCCAGCGGATGCAGCGGATGCAGCGGACGCAGCGGATGCAGCGGATGCAGCGGACACACCGTCAGCAGCAGGTGCCGCGGATGCGCTGGATGCATCGTCAGCAATGGACGTACCGGAAGCGGCAGCGTCCGCTGCGACGGCGGCAACCGGGCGGCTTTCGTGGCTGGGTGCGGGAAGACGCGTTTCACGCACGGGTCACCTCCGAGGTGTCGCCGAGGACGATGCGGGCGAGGTTGTCCAGGGACACCGAGCCCGGCTTGAAGTAGTCGCTGTGGCCGCCGGCGCCCGCCGCGAAGACCTGCGCGCCGAAGGCCGGGGAGACCGGGTCGGTGCCGAAGCCGAGGGTCGTGCCGAAGAGGTCGGCCTGCGCGTGCGGGACGTGCGCCACCCAGTCGTCGGCGCCCCGGGCCGCCCAGACGCGGGCGGACGTGTGCAGTGCCGCCGCGGAGTCCGCGCCGGTGCCCGGGCTGCCGATGAGGGCGATGTCGTCCACGTCCAGGCCGTGGGCGGCGCGTCCGCAGACCACCGAGCCGTACGAGTGGCACAGCAGGGACATGTGCGCCGACCGGCCGACGACGCCGCGGAGTTCGCGTATGAACCCCTGCAGGCGGGGGGCCGCGGCTTCCGCCCGGCCTGTCGTCAGGACCGTGGGGCTCACCGTGCCCGGAGTCTCGTATCCCAGCCAGGCGACGACGGCTGTGCGCGGGCCGAGGCGGTCGTGCAGGGCGAGGGCGCCGGCGCGGAAACGGTCGTACGTCTCCAGCCTGGTGTCGGAACCGGGGACCAGGACGGCCACGCGGTCGGCGTGCGCGAGGTCGCCGAAGACTTCGACGGCCCGGCCGGAGCCTCGGCCGTCGAAGGAGAGGAAGCGGCGGGAGGGGCCGGCGATGGCCCTGTCGGCGGCGGCGCGGGTGCGGTCGCCGTGGTCGGCGGCCATACGGGCCGCCTCCGCGGCATTGGCGCGGTTGGCCGCGTACGCCGTGTCCAGCGTCGATGCCGTCACCGGGGCGAGGACCGCGGGGGCCGGGGCGGGGATCTGAGGGCGGCCGGCCGCGGACACCGGCACGACGACGGCGCCCATGACAAGGGCGGCGAGCAGCGTGCGGCGCAGCCGCCGGGCAAATCGGCCGACGGCTCGGCCGGGCTTCGGCCGGGACCCTCGACGGGCCGGGCCGTCCGCTCTTCCCGTCGCGCTCGGCTTCGCCCGGAATTCCATGGCGCCCTTCCCTCCCGGTCCGCCCGCTCATCGGGCGTCTCTGGAAGGGAAGTTACGGATCGTGACGTGTCGTCGGCGTCCCGCTGCGGAGCTCACCTGGGAGGTAGCTCTCAGGTACTACGGGTATGACCGGGGCGGCCCGGAGGGAAGAGCAACTTCCCCTTTCCGCAAGCCAGTTGGTCGATGCCTACCAAGCCAATTGGGCGATCTCCTCGGCCACCACCGCGCACGCGTCGGCAGCCGGGTCGATCAGCGGGAAATGGCCCACGTCCTCCAGGAGCGTCAGGCCGACGACCTCTCCCGCCTTGGCGGCGGCGTCGGCGTACGCCTCGGCGACCGCCTGCGGGACGATGATGTCGGTACGGCCCTGTACGAGGGTCGTGGCGATGCCGGTGGGGAGGAGCCGCGCCGGGTCGGCGTACGGCAGACGCTCGGCGAAGTGGGTTTCCCCGCCCAGGAGCTGACGGGCCGCTCCGGCACAGACGTCGAGCTTCTCCGCGACCTGGAAGTCCGCGATCGGGGCGAGGGCGACGACACCGCGCAGGGGGGCGGGGCGATCAGTGTGCCAGGGGGCGTCGGCGGGCAGCAGGTGCCGCGCGGCGGCCCACAGCGCCAGGTGGCCGCCCGCCGAGTGGCCCGCGACCACCACGCGCCGGGGGTCGGCCTGCGGGAGCCTCTCGCGTACGAGGGCGGGCAGCGCGTCGAGCGCGGCCGCGATGTCGTCGAAGGTGTCGGGCCAACGCCCGGCGATCGCG
This sequence comes from Streptomyces sp. NPDC058246, assembly GCF_042881985.1. NCBI lineage: Bacteria > Bacillati > Actinomycetota > Actinomycetes > Kitasatosporales > Streptomycetaceae > Streptomyces > Streptomyces sp. NPDC058246. The sequence goes on from NZ_JBHVWZ010000010.1 coordinate 288,231, forward strand.
CCGGTCGCGGGCGGGGCGGCGACCCGCCCGGCGGGCCCGGGTGCCACCGGTCCCCCCTGCGCCGGGATCGCGCCGCCCTGCGGCTCGGGGTCCGGGCCGCCCCGGCGGTACTCGACGTTCGCCACGGCGAAACCGCGACGGGCCAGGAAGTCCGCGAACGGCGTGATGTGGCGGCGGTCGTACGGAGCGCGCCAGGCGCCGCCGTGCAGGACGACCACGAGCGGGGCGAGGACGGCGGGATCGGGCTCGCGCGGGGCGTAGAAGTCGATCACCTGGTCGGGATGGTCGCCGTACGCGGCCGTGACGTCGGGGTCGACGGGCGGGTGCGAGAAGGCCGAGGCCTCTTCCGCGGCGTCGCGCCGGGCGTCGGCCTCACGCCGGCCCTCGGCCTCACGCCGGCCGTCGTCATCGCGCCGGGCGGCTGCCTCGCCTTCCGCGGCGGGCTCGTCGGCGTCGTCCCGGGCTGCGGCGTCGTCCTGCATGCTCCAACCTCTCAGCGGTGAAACGGATTTGGCGGACCAGGGGAGAATTCGGCCGTTGGCGGGGACGGTATCAGGCCCGTGACGTGCGTCTACACGGGGTTGTCACGCTCGGTGAGGGGTAAATGGTCCTGCTGTTTCGTTACGCTGGTGCGTAGCGTCAGTGTGGCCGCAGACCGTAGACGCGACCCTCACCTGTAGGCGTCGTACATCCGCGTGGCGTAGCAGCCTGCCTGAAGAACGAACCGCAAGAACGAACCGCAAGAACGAACCGGAAGAAGAACCTGAGGAAAGAGGTCGTCATGTCCGCAGAGCCCGGCACCGTACGTCCCGGGGGGCGTACCGCACGCGTTCGTGCTGCCGTGTTGCGGGCGGCCGGGGACGTGCTCGCCGAGCAGGGGTTCGCGCATCTTGATCTGGCCGATGTGGCCCGGCGGGCCGAGGTGGGCAAGACGACCGTGTACCGGCGGTGGGGGTCGGTGACCGGGCTGGTCACCGATCTGCTCAGCGACATGGCCGAGCAGTCGGTTCCCCGTGCGGAGACGGGGAGCGTGCTCGGTGATCTGCGGGCCAATGCGGAGCTGGTGCGGCGGACGTTGGCGGATGCCCGGCAGGGGGCGCTGTTCCGGGCGGTGATCGCTGCGGCGACGTGTGACGCGCGTACGGCGGAGGCGTTGCGGCGGTTCTACGACGTGCGGGTCGCCGAGTGGGCACCGTGTGTCGAGCAGGGCGTCGCTCGGGGGGAGTTGCCGCCGGGGACCGATGCCGGGGTCGTGGTGCGGGCGGTGTCGGCGCCGCTGTATTACACGTTGCTCACCACTGGCGTGGTGCCGGATGCCGCCGCGGCCGATCGTGCGGCCGCGGCGGCGGTTGCCGCTGCGGCGGCGGGGGTGTACGTCCTCGGGGGGTGAGGATGTGCGTCCTCGGGGGGTGAGGGCGTACGTCCTCCGGGGGGGGTGAACCTGCGCTGGGGGGGCAGGGGTGTGGGTTTTCGCCCCCTCCGCCCCTACCCGTCCCGTACCTGGGGCTGCCGCCCCCGGATCCCCGCTCGAGTGGGCCGAGGGCTCCGTCGGTCCGGCCGGCGCAGCGTCATCGCGTCATGGCGTCATCGGGTCATCGCGTCATCGCGTCATCCCAGCGTCTCCCCCAGTACCCGTGCCGCCAGTTCCACATCCCCGAAGCCCACGTACAACGGGGTGAAGCCGAAGCGGAGTACGTCGGGGTGGCGGAAGTCGCCGACGACGCCTCGGTCGATCAGGCGCTTCATCACCGTGCCGGCGTCCGCGCAGCGCAACGCGACCTGGCTGCCCCGTTCCTCGTGGGTGGACGGGGTCAGGGACTCCACCCGGCCCTCGGGGACATACGCCGAGACGCACTCAAGGAAGAAGTCCGTGAGGGCGAGGGACTTGGTGCGGACGGCGTCGATCGAGACGTTCTCCCACACCTCCAGCGCCGCCTCCAGGGCCAGCATCGACAGGATGTCCGGCGTCCCGACCCGCCCCCGCAGCGCGCCCGCAGCCGGTGCGAACGACGGGCTCATGCCGAAGGGGTCGGCGTGCGAGTTCCAGCCGGGGAGGGGGGAGTCGAAGCGGGATTGCAGTTCGCTGCGCACGTACAGGTACGCCGGTGCCCCCGGGCCGCCGTTGAGGTACTTGTACGTGCAGCCGACCGCCAGGTCGACCCCGTGCGCGTCCAGGCCGACCGGCAGGGCGCCCGCGCTGTGGCACAGGTCCCAGACCGCGAGCGCGCCCGCGTCATGGATCGCGGCGGTGAGGGACGGGAGGTCGTGCAGCCTGCCCGTGCGGTAGTCGACGTGGTTCAGCAGCACCGCCGCCGTGCGCGGGCCCACCGCGCCCGGGACCTCCGCCGGTTCCACCGGACGCAGCTCGCAGCCCGTCAGACGGGCCGCCGAGGCCGCGATGTAGCCGTCCGTGGGGAACGTCGTCGCGTCGACCAGGATCTCGTCCCGGCCGTCCTCGGCGCCTCCGCGGGCCAGCCGTACCGCCCCCACCAGCGCCTTGAAGACGTTCACACTCGTCGAGTCCCCGACCACGATCTGGCCGGGCGCCGCCCCGACCAGCGGCGCGATCAGGTCGCCGATCCGTTCCGGCGCCGTCCACCAGCCGCTCTCGTCCCAGGAGCGGATGCGCAGCTCGCCCCACTGGCGGCGTACGACGTCGTCGACCCGCCCTGGCACCCCCACCGGCAGCGCGCCGAGCGAGTTTCCGTCCAGGTAGACGACCTCGTCGAGCACGAACTGCTCGCGCAGGCCCGCCAGTTCGTCAGCCACGTCCAGCTTCTTCGCCTCGGCGGCCAGTGCCGAGTCCAGCTTCTTCGCCTCGGCGGCCAGTGCCGAGTCCGGCTCCTTCGCCTCAGCGGCCAGTGCCGCGTCCGGCTTCTCTGCCTCAGCGGCCACTTCAGACATGAGACCTCGCCGTCCACAGCTCCGGGAACACGTTCTTCTGTGCCCGCTTCTCCAGCCACGCCAGCCCGGCGGAGCCGCCCGTGCCGGTCTTCGCGCCCATCGCGCGCCGGGTGGCGACGAGATGGTCGTTGCGCCAGCGCCACACCAGCTCGGCGACATCGGTCAGCGCCTCGCCGAGGCGGGCCAGTTCATCGCTCTCGTCGCCCGCGTACAGGGAGGTCCACGTCGCCTCCACCTCCGGCGAGGGCTCGTAGCGCAGGGACACGTCCCGCTCCAGGACGGACGCCGGGATCGCGTGCCCGCGCCGGGCCAGCAGCCGCAGCACCTCGTCGTACAGGCTCGGTTCGTGCAGCGCCTTCTCCAGCTCGGCGTGCACGCGCGGCGCGCCCCGGTGCGGGACCAGCATCGACGCGGACTTCTCGCCGAGCAGGAACTCCATCCGGCGGTACATCGCGGACTGGAAGCCGGAGCCCTCGCCGAGGGCCGAGCGGTACGAGTTGAACTGCGCGGGCGTGAGCTGCGCGAGCGGGCGCCAGGACGCGTTGAGCGCGTCCAGCTCCCGTACGGACCGCTTCAGCGCGGCCACGGTGCTCGGGATGTCATCGGAGCGGAGCGCGCTCGCGGCGGTCTCCCACTCGTGGACGATGACCGTGAACCACAGCTCCATGACCTGGGTCGTCACCAGGAAGACCATCTCTCCGGGGTCGTCGGAGAGGGGGTGCTGGAGGTGGGTGAGGACGTCCGCCTGGACATAGTCCTCGTACGGGGTGGTTCCTTGGAAGTCGAGATGCGGGGTCTCGGGCTCCTGGGCCTCGACGGGCCGAGCCTGCTGGGACGACATCGCTGTCTCCTGATGCGTACTCCGGGTAGCGGTCCGCCCCTGCCGTTACCGACACGGGGGCCCCGGTCCCCACCGGGCATCCTCCGCAATCGTCCCCCGAAAACGCAAGACCCGCCTCGTCACACCGACAGGCGGGTCCCACGAGCTGCGAGAACTCGGTCCCGCATCAGCCCCGCATCAGCCCCGCATCAAGCCCCCCATCAGCCGAGCGTCTGCGCCGCCGTCGCCGAGGAGTCCTTCAGGAACTGGCTGCAGCGCTCGTACTCCTCCTGCTCGCCGATCGCCTGCGCGGCGCGGGCGAGGGCGTGCAGGGCGCGCAGGAAGCCGCGGTTCGGCTCGTGCTCCCAGGGCACCGGGCCGTGCCCCTTCCAGCCGTTGCGGCGCAGGGCGTCCAGGCCGCGGTGGTAACCCGTACGGGCGTAGGCGTACGACTCCACGACGCTGCCCCGCTCGAACGCGTCGTCGGCGAGCTGCGCCCAGGCGAGCGAGGAGGTGGGGTACTTGGCGGCGACGTCGGCGGGCGCCGTGCCGCTCGCGAGGAGCTCGCGCGGCTCCGGGTCGTCGGGGAGGTGGGTCGGAGGCGGGCCCCCGAGGAGGTTCTCGTGAATCGTCATGGGTTCCAGTCTGCTGCATCGTGCTTGATCGGTAACGGTTGCGTACGGCCACAACGGAACGCAGGCTTCCGGTGCAGGCTTTCCCCTCCCCCTCGTCAGTCATGCTCACAACAACGCGGGAGGGTCGTACGGACACTCAGCCTGGCCGGAGCCGCGGGGGCGCCGCCCTCGGGGCCCTGGTCGGCGCCTCACCGCTGCCCCGAACCGCGGAGGCGCCGCCCTTCGGCCCACACCCTCTACAAGACCGACAGCACCGTCACGAAGCCGGACCGGCGCCGGAAGCCGTGGAGGCGGGGGTCGCGCGGTCCGGCTCCAGCGGGGGCGCGGTGACCCAGCCGTGTGTACGGCACTGGGGGCGCCGGCAGTCGGGTGCCGGGCGGCGTACGGTCGCGAAGGCCAGCACCGCCCCGACCACCAGGACACCTGCGCACAGCGGCATCGCCCGCCGGAAGGCGGCGTTGAAGGCGTCCGCCGAGCGGTACGCCTCCGGGCCCATCCCGGCGAGCAGCGGCAGCGCGGCCACGGCGATGAGCCCGGCCGCGCGGGCGGCGGCGTTGTTGATCCCGCTGGCCAGGCCCGCCCGCGCGGTGTCCACGGAGGCGAGGACGGTGGCGGTCAGCGGCGCGACCAGGGTGACCATGCCGAGCCCCATCACCAGGAGCGCGGGCAGTACGTCGGCGACGTACGACGCGTCTGGGCCCACCCGCAGCATCAGCAGCATTCCCGTCGCGCACAGCAGCGGGCCCACGGTGAGCGGGATGCGCGGGCCGATGCGCTGGGCGATTTCGCCGGAGCGCGCGGAGAACAGCAGCATCAGGACGGTCGTCGGCAGCAGGGCCGTACCGGCGCCGAGGGCCGAGTAACCGGCCACGACCTGGAGCTGGAGCGCGGTCAGGAAGAAGAAGCCGCCGAAGGCCGCGTACACGCACAGGGTGACGAGATTGACCGCCGTGAACTGGCGCGACGCGAAGATGTCCAACGGCATCATCGGGTCGGGGCGGCGCCGCTCGACGTACACGAAGGCGATCCCCGATGCCACGCCCGCGACCGCCGTCACCGCCACGAGCACCGAGCCGCCGCGGGCCTCGATCAGGGCATACGTGACCAGGGCCAGCGCGAGTGCGCCGAGGACGGCGCCGAGGACGTCGAAGCCTCGGTGCGCGCGCTCGTCCGACGACTCGGGGACGTGGCGCAGCGCGATCGGGGCGCACACCAGCGCCACCGGGATGTTCAGCAGGAAGACCCAGCGCCAGCCGGGACCGTCCACCAGCCAGCCGCCCAGGAACGGACCTACCGCCGCGCCGACGCCCCCGAAGCCGGACCACAGGCCCACGGCCCGGGCCCGGTCGTCCGGATGGAAGGAGGCCTGGATGATCGCGAGCGAACCGGGGGTGAGCAGGGCGCCCCCGATCCCTTGCAGGGCGCGGGCCGCGATCAGCACGGCGCCGTTCGGCGCGAGCCCGCACAGCAGCGAGGCGGAGGCGAACCACACCACGCCGATGACGAAGACCTTGCGGCGCCCGAAGCGGTCGCCGAGCGAGCCGCCCAGCAGGATCAGCCCGGCCAGCGTCACCATGTAGGCGTTCACGGTCCACTGCAGGGCCGCGAGGCTCGCGTCCAGGTCACGGCCGATGCGCGGCAGCGCGACATTGACGACCGTCGAGTCCAGCATCGCCATGCTGGAGCCGAGAACGGTGGTCAGCAGGATCCACTTCCCCGTGGGGGAGGCGATCCGTACGGCCGGTTTCTCTCCTGGTCTCTCCTGCGGAGGGGCAGCCATACCTCGGAGGATACGGAAAGGCCCGGCACCGCGGGGGGTGCCGAGCCCGAACCGAAGGTGATCGCTACTTCAGCTTGGTGCCCGCGGAACGCAGCGCCACGCACGCCTCGCCCACCCGCGCGGCCATGCCGGCCTCGGCGAGCTTGCCCCAGGTGCGCGGGTCGTACTTCGACTTCGTGCCGACCTCGCCGTCGACCTTCAGGACGCCGTCGTAGTTGCGGAACATGTGGTCCGCGACCGGGCGCGTGAACGCGTACTGCGTGTCCGTGTCGAGGTTCATCTTCACCACGCCGTTCTCCAGCGCGGTGGCGATCTCCTCGGCCGTGGAGCCGGAGCCGCCGTGAAAGACGAAGTCGAACGGGTTCGGCTTGCCGTGCTTGGCGGCGACGCCCTCCTGGAGGTCCTTGAGGAGCTCGGGGCGGAGCACGACGTTGCCCGGCTTGTAGACACCGTGCACGTTGCCGAAGGACGCGGCGAGCAGGTAGCGGCCCTTCTCGCCCAGGCCGAGGGCCTCGGCGGTGCGCAGGGCGTCCTCGACGGTCGTGTACAGCTCGTCGTTGATCTCGTGGCTGACGCCGTCCTCCTCGCCACCGGTCGGGGTGATCTCGACCTCGAGGATGATCTTGGCGGCCGCGGCCTTGGCGAGCAGCTCCTGGGCGATGGCCAGGTTGTCGGCGAGGGTCTCGGCGGAGCCGTCCCACATGTGCGACTGGAACAGCGGGTTCTCACCCTTGGCGACGCGCTCGGCGGAGATGTCGAGCAGCGGACGGACATAGCCGTCCAGCTTGTCCTTGGGGCAGTGGTCCGTGTGCAGCGCGACCGTGATGTCGTACTTCGCGGCGACGATGTGCGCGAACTCGGCGAGCGCGACGGCGCCGGTCACCATGTCCTTCTTGTACTGACCGCCCAGGAACTCCGCGCCACCGGTGGAGATCTGGATGATGCCGTCGCTCTCGGCCTCCGCGAAGCCGCGCAGCGCAGCGTGCAGGGTCTGGGACGAGGTCACGTTGATGGCCGGGTAGGCGAACTTGCCTGCCTTCGCCCGGTCGAGCATCTCGTTGTAGACCTCGGGGGTTGCGATGGGCATCTGTCCGCTCCTTGTATGTGCGGGTCTGCGTACTGCTGCTGCGGTACGACGGGACTGGTGCTTACGGCCCTGACCTAGGGGGGCGACGTCATCGTCGGCCCCATCTTTCCAGACTTGGCCGGATGCTTCGGCCACGGTGTCCAGCCTGTGGATAACCCCGGGTCCGGGCCGTGGACACGGGGCTCAGTTCAGGCCCAGATCGTCCTTCGAGTACGCGAACACGTACGGCACTCCCGCCTCCTTGGCGATCGCCTCGGCGGCCCCCGTGTCCCGGTCGACGATGGTCGCCACGCCGATGACCTCGGCGCCGGCCTCGCGCAGCGCCTCGACGGCGGTCAGCACCGAGCCGCCCGTGGTGGAGGTGTCCTCGACGGCCAGCACCCGGCGGCCCTTGACCTCGGCACCCTCGATACGCCGCTGCAGGCCGTGGGCCTTGCCCGCCTTGCGCACGACGAAGGCGTCCAGCGTCCTGCCGCGTGCGGCGGAGGCGTGCAGCATCGACGTCGCCACGGGGTCCGCTCCCAGGGTCAGGCCGCCGACGGCCTCGTAGTCCAGGTCGGCGGTCAGGTCGAGCATGACCTGACCGACCAGCGGGGCGGCCTCACCGTCGAGGGTGATCCGGCGGAGGTCGATGTAGTAGTCCGCCTCCTTGCCCGACGAAAGGGTCACCTTGCCGTGCACCACGGCCTTGTCCTTGATCTGCTGCAGCAGCGCGCCGCGTACGTCACTCATGCCCGCCAGCTTAGAGGCGCCGCCAGCTCCAGGTCGTGGTCGCCTCCAGCGGCTCGATCGGGGTGACCAGCCGGGGGTGGGTGTTCAGGCCGTTGGGCGGCCCGGTCTGGGGCTCCACGCACACGGCGGCCTCCTGCTCGTCGTAGACGACGACCCACTCCTCGGGGCCGGCGACCTTCAGTTCGAGCGCTCCCGGCCAGGTGAGCGTCACGTCGATGCCGCCGGGCATGCCGAAGCAGTCGTCCCAGGGGCCGGGCTTCGGCTCCGTCCGGCGCCCGGTGGGCAGATGGTCCTCGCCGCGCTCCTCCTGCCAGGCGGGGGTGAAGTCGACGCGGGCGCCCTCTCCTCCTCCCTCCAGCTTGCGGTTGAACCAGGGGTGCCAGCCGATCTGGGCGGGGAACGAGTTCTCGTACGTCTCCACGGACATCGTGAGCGTGAAGGCGTCCTCGGTCAGGGTGAAGGCCTGGGTGACGCGGCCCGGGTGGGGCCAGGGGGCTACCAGGTCGTACGTGATCACGGCCTCGTTCTTGGCGGTGCGGGCCGTGCTCCAGGCACCGTCCCGGGCGGTGCCGTGGATGGCGTGTGGTGGGGAGTTGAGCGGCATCTGCTGGACGGTGGTGCCGTCCAGGAACCGTCCGTCGCGGATCCTTCCGCACCACGGGACCATCGGGAAACACCCGAACTTCTCGCCCTGCCTCAGCAGTTCGACGCCGGCGACGCGCAGACTTCTGATCCGTCCGCCGTTGGCCGGTGCCACCGTCGCCTCCGCGTCGCCCGCGGTCAGCGTGATGTCTTCGTTACTCACGGAGTTGACCCTACTGGTGCGACCGCCCCAAGACGTTTTTCGCCCCCGCCGCCCCTGCCCTCACCCAAGCTCTCGACTTCGCTCGAGCAGGCGGCCCCATCGTCACCTGGGGGCTGCGCCCCCAGACCCCCCAAAAGATCGCGCGGGTCCCCGCGCCCCTGGAC